>JABDCN010000022.1 GCA_013288125.1 Gammaproteobacteria bacterium | reverse complement strand
ACAACCTGGTATTTTAATGCATCTACTGAGTTTGTTGCCTTGGATTATTTTATTTGCTATTTGGTTTTATGTTTTACGACAACAAGCAGGCGGTGGAAAAGGCGGTGCATTTTCTTTTGGACGAAGTCGTGCGCGATTGCTAGGAACGGATCAAGTCAAAATTACTTTTGCTGATGTGGCGGGATGTGAAGAAGCGAAAGAAGAAGTTAAAGAATTAGTCGATTTTTTAAAAGATCCAGGTAAATTTCAACGCTTGGGTGGAAAAATTCCTCGCGGTGTTTTATTGGTGGGGCCGCCAGGAACAGGTAAAACATTACTCGCGCGAGCGGTCGCTGGTGAAGCAAAAGTACCATTCTTTACTATTTCAGGTTCTGATTTTGTTGAAATGTTTGTTGGTGTAGGTGCATCGCGTGTGCGAGATATGTTTGAACAAGCGAAAAAACAAGCGCCTTGTATTATTTTCATTGATGAAATTGATGCAGTGGGTCGTCATCGTGGTGCGGGATTAGGCGGCGGTCATGATGAACGTGAACAAACATTAAATCAATTATTAGTTGAAATGGATGGTTTCCAAGGCAGTGAAGGGGTGATCGTTGTTGCGGCGACGAACCGTCCTGATGTGTTAGATCCTGCTTTATTACGCCCAGGCCGTTTTGATCGTCAAGTTGTTGTGGGTTTGCCTGATGTGAGAGGCCGTGAACAAATTTTACGTGTGCATAGTCGTAAAGTTCCTTTAGCAGATGATGTTGATGTCAGTGTGATTGCGCGTAGTACACCCGGATTTTCAGGCGCTGATTTGGCGAATATCGTCAATGAATCCGCTTTATTTGCAGCGCGAGCTAATAAACGCACAGTTGATATGGAAGATTTTGAAAAAGCAAAAGACAAAGTTTTGATGGGAACAGAACGTCGTTCGATGGTGATGACGGAGCAAGAAAAGAAATTAACGGCTTATCATGAAGCAGGCCATGCGATCGTTGGTTTGCTTATGCCTGAACATGATCCCGTTCATAAAGTAACGATTATTCCTCGTGGTCGAGCGTTAGGTGTCACCATGTTTTTGCCAGAAGGTGATCGTTATAATTACACGAGAGAATATTTAGAAAGTAAAATTTCTAGCGCATTTGGTGGTCGTTTAGCAGAATGGATTATCTTTGGTGAAAGTAAAGTAACAACGGGCGCATCAAATGATATTCAAAAAGCAACAGAAATTGCGAGAAATATGGTAACGAAATGGGGCTTGTCAAATAAGGTAGGTCCTTTAACGTTAGGTAATGATGATGAAGAAGTATTTTTAGGTCATTCAATTACGCGTCATAAAGAAGTGTCTGAAGCGACCTCTAGTGTGGTGGATGCTGAAGTACGTAGTATTATTGAACGAAATTATGTGCGTGCTGAAAAAGTATTACGTGATAATATCGATAAATTACATACTATGGCAGAAACTTTAATCAAGTATGAAACTATCGGACAAGATCAAATTAGTGATATTATGGCGGGAAGACCGGTGCGCGAACCAGCTAGCTGGCGTAATAAGAATGCAATCGATAAAACTAAACCAGAAGAAGTCATTGCTCCCGAAGAAAAGAAAACGTTTATAGATGATGATGAAGGAGCGGCTTCGGTCAATGGTTCTACCACTCAATGATATAACACAATCTGCTTATTTAACGCGACGTTACTTTGGCACGGATGGCATACGTGGCAGAGTTGGTACGTGGCCTATTACGCCTGAATTTGTGTTAAAACTGGGTTGGGCAGTAGGGAAGGTATTAGCACGTCAGGGTAATGGTAAAGTGCTGATTGGTAAAGATACGCGTATTTCAGGGTATATGTTTGAATCAGTGCTTGAATCAGGTTTGTCTGCTGCCGGAATTGATACGCATTTACTCGGGCCTATGCCAACACCAGCGATTGCTTATCTTACTCGTACGCTACGTGCGCAAGCAGGCGTTGTCATTAGTGCATCGCATAATCCTTATTACGATAACGGGATTAAATTTTTCTCATCACAAGGGACAAAACTGCCTGATAGTATAGAGTTAGCGATTGAAGAACAATTAGAACAAGTGATGACGACCGTTGATTCTGCTGCTTTAGGAAAAGCGATTCGCGTGGTGGACGCGCCTGGACGATATATTGAATTTTGTAAAAGTACGGTTTCATCAGACATTATTTTAAATGGTTTAAAAATTGTCGTCGATTGTGCGAATGGTGCAGCGTATCACATTGCACCCAATGTGTTGCGTGAATTAGGGGCTGATGTGATTGAAATCGGTGTTGAACCTAATGGATTGAATATTAATTTAGATTGTGGTGCAACACATCCTGCGTTATTACAAGAACAAGTACTTCAGCATAAAGCTGATTTAGGTATTGGCTTGGATGGCGATGGTGATCGTGTTGTGATGATAGATCACAAAGGACATATTTTAGATGGCGATGAATTGCTTTATATCATCATCAAAGATAAAGTGTCGTGTGAATCTTTTAAAGGCGGTGTGGTCGGTACGGTGATGTCTAATTTTGGTTTTGAACAAGCATTAAAACAATTAGATTTAGATTTTGTACGTGTACCCGTTGGTGATCGTTATATCATGAGTGAATTGATGAATCGTGGTTGGACGTTGGGCGGTGAGCCTTCTGGTCATATTGTTTGTTTAGAATTAACAACAACGGGTGATGGTATCATCACAGCATTGCAAGTGTTGGCTGCGATGCAACATCAAAATAAATCTTTATCTGATATGTGCGCTGATATGCAAAAATATCCGCAAGTTTTGATCAATGTTAAAGTGGATAAACAAGAATATGTGCTTGAACAAAATGCAGTGATTCAACAAGCCATTAAAGAAACAGAGCAAACATTAGGTAAAAAAGGTCGTGTATTATTACGAAAATCAGGCACAGAACCGCTGGTTCGTGTGATGGTAGAAGGTGAAGATGAATTGCGTGTGCGTAAATTGGCAGAACAATTAGCAGATATTGTGCATGCGGAGTTGATGTAAAGAGAGAAAATTTTTGCTGCTTTTAGCTGAAATTTTTTATCTGAGTGTGAGATTTTTTAACTTTAATTGAAAGGTGAATGTTATGGCAAAAGAAAAGGGAACAGTTAAGTGGTTTAACAATGATAAAGGTTTTGGTTTTATTACTCGCGAAAATGGTGGGGATGTTTTTGTGCATTTTAGAGCGATTAATGGCGACGGTTATCGTACTTTGAACGAAGGACAAGTGGTTGAGTTCAATGTGACGCAAGGACAAAAAGGCTTGCAAGCTGAAAATGTTACAGTTGTTGAATAATAGCTGATAAATTCATCCCGACTTGAAACAGGTCGGGTGAATGTTGCAAAGCTGCATTAAAAACCAGCACTGTCACCCCGTAAAAATATTCCACCACTAATTGAAAAGAATATTAGTAAGGAATTTTATGTGTTTGCGTTTCTTTGATTCTCAAAAAAAAATGAATGAAAAATCACCGTTAGTCATTAATACTCGTCCGTGCGATGTTGTAATTAATGTTGAAGGAAATAAAGCGCCTCAGGTAACATCATTTAACTCAACTTTGTTATTGCCAGAAATATGGAAACTTATTATTAACGAATCTCAATCGAATGAAGATAAGTTTTTATGGCGAGCAACGTGTCGATGGATGTATCACAATGTTGAATTATCAGAAACTGAAAAAGACAGTATAGAAGATGGATATCAAGAGGAATATAAAAAAGAGAAATACGAAAAAGAAAAAGAATTGGCACGAAATAAATTAAGTGATCTTCAATTATGGGCAGACAAAACATATCACTCGCGTTTGCATTCTCTGCGTTATCTTGATTTGACGGCGGCTGTATTGGTGATTGCTGGACCAGCCGGGGCTGTAGTGGGGGGTTTCATGTCAGGAATGGCTTATGGTGTATCTGGTGAAAAATTGGACCATAGTGCTTCAATAATATTTCCCAGTATTGCTGGCCTTCTTGGTGTAATGGCAGGCCCAGGTTTAGGTGTGCTATCTACAACATGTTGTTTCGAATATATCCAGAATAGTCTCAGACCTTGTTGTCTTAATATATTGATGGGTAGCATCATTTGCGCTGCAGAGAGTGTGGGCACGACGTATTTAATTTCTACTGCTTATAGTCCTGAGGCTAGTAAATTAAATACGGGCATGATGGCATTTGGCGCTACAACATTGATGAGTATCGCAAGTGGGATTACAAGCTTTTGTTTATTTGGAGCATCAAGATTTGCTGAGAATCGTACACGTCAAACTCGGTCAGAAGTGTTAGGTGAAATCCAAGAAATTAAAAGACAATTTGGGATATAACTATCAGTAAATATTCACGTGGTTGTCATCCTGAGGCCTGCGAATTGAAAAGTTGTCATCCTGAGCGCAGCGAAGGATCACTAAAGTACGACTATGGCATTTGTTAGTGATCCTTCGCTGCGCTCAGGATGACAACTTTTCAATTCGCAGGCCTCAGGATGACAATCGCAAAAATTCATCCTCTCTTACAAAAGAGAGGATGAATCAGCTAAAAACAGCTTATGCCACCATTTCTTTAAGCTTTTTAAGCGCTTTAATTTTCACTGCTTTGTATGCAGGTTTTGCTTTGATCATGATTTCTTCGCCAGTAAAAGGATTTACACCTTTACGAGCAGGTCGAGCGGGTTTTTTCACAACGCTAATCTTCATTAGCCCAGGAAGAACAAATATACCAGGGCCACCAGATTTCACGTGTTTTTCGATGACTTGAGTGAGACAATCAAGCACACCAACGACATCTCTTTTCGGTAGCGTAGTGACGTCGGTGATCGTCCTGATCATTCCACTTTTTGATAATGGATCTTTAATTTGAGGCATTTTTTTCGGAACCATCTTTACAGTTGATTTACCGTTTGCCGACTTCCTTTTCATCTTAGACGTAGACTTTTTTCCTGCCATGTTTATTCCTCACTAAAATTGTAAAAAGACACTACCTAAAATATCATTTTTGTAGAATTTTGCGAGGATTTTTTATCATTTTTGTAATAAAGTTGAAAAATACCTAGAAAAAAATGGTAGAATAGGCGATTACAATAAGAATGATGGCTTAAATTCGTTATGACTTGCTTGTTTTTGCTGCTTACTATAAAATTCTCGCGCTTTTGAAGGTTATTTATTTCAATAGGAAAAACAATGAAAACGTATTTTGCAACAAATGAAAATGTAGAACACAAGTGGTATCTCGTTGATGCAACAGATAAAGTGCTAGGCAGATTGGCAACTCAAATTGCAAATTATTTGCGCGGAAAACATAAACCAGAATTTACGCCACATGCTGATGCGGGCGATTACGTGGTGGTTATTAATGCAGAGCAAATAAAGGTCACTGGAAAGAAAGAGCAGGATAAAATTTATTATCGTCACTCTGGATATCCGGGTGGATTGAAAGAAACGACATTTGATAAATTAAAAGCCAAAAATCCTACGCAAATCATTGAACTTGCCGTGAAAGGAATGTTGCCTAAAAATCCATTAGGTCGTGCGATGTTGCGTAAATTAAAGGTCTATGCGGGTGCAGAACATCCTCATAGCGCACAAGAACCTGAAATTATTAGTTTTGATCAAGATAAAGCAAAGTAGGACGTTAATATGCCAGATAAAAATCAGACAAATCCCTACGGCACAGGTCGTAGAAAAACATCAACTGCACGTGTCACCTTAAAATCAGGGACAGGCAGCATCATCGTAAACGGAAAAATGTTGGATGAATATTTTGGTCGCGAAACAGCGCGTATGATTGTTCGTCAACCGCTTGAAGCAACGGGGATGTTAAACAACGTTGATATTACAGCATCGGTTGAAGGTGGCGGTCCTAGCGGGCAAGCTGGCGCAATACGTCTCGGCATTTCACGTGCTTTGTTGAAGTTAGATGAAACGTTGAGAACGGTTTTACGTAAATTAGGGTTGTTAACAAGAGATTCGCGTGAAGTAGAACGTAAGAAATATGGTCTGCATGGTGCAAGAAAACGTGCACAGTACTCTAAACGATAGTAAGTGTTCACTTAATGGCGTCAACTTAAGGTTGTAAGCAAGGATGACAGCCTTGCTTACAACCTTAAGTTGACGCCATTAACAATAGAGGTGAATTGATATGGCAGTAGTTACTAACAAACGTTCGGTGATGACGCTATATTCTAGTGCGATAGATATTTTAAGTCATCGTGTTCGCATTGTATTAGCTGAAAAAGGCGTCTCCTATGAAGTGATTACAGTAGAATCACGAGCAAAGCCAGAAGATTTACTTGAATTAAATCCTTATGGCAATGTACCTACTTTAGTCGATCGCGAATTAGTGTTATATGAAACCAATATCATTACAGAATATTTGGATGAACGGTTTCCTCATCCACCGCTTATGCCTGTTTATCCTGTCGCGCGTGCAAAAGCTAGATTAATCATTTATCGTTTTGATCGTGAGTGGGTGCCGCTTGTACGCAAATTAGAATCTAATAAAACAACAGAAATGAAAGCAGCCGCAAAAGAATTATCGGGTTATGTTGCTCAGCTTATTCCTGCGTTTAATGCTTCTCCTTATTTTATGGGCGAAGAATTTACGTTAGTGGATTGTTGCATTGCACCCGTTTTATGGCGTTTGCCTGCGTGGGGAATTAGTTTTTCTCCTGCAGAAACAAAAGTGATTACGAAATACGCTAATCGAATATTTCAACGAGATTCCTTCCAAGCTAGTCTGACTGAGTCAGAGCAAGAAATTAGAAAAGTATCAGACGCTGAATCTGCTTAATGGAGCTAAGATATGTTATCAAATAAGCCTTATTTATTGCGTGCTTTTTATCAATGGATTATTGATAGTCAATGTGTACCCATTCTTGTAATAGATGCTAATAATCGTCATTGTAGAATACCGGTAGATTTTACAGACAATGGTGAAATTGTATTTAACATATCTCCGGATGCGATTCGTGATTTGAAAATATCAAATGAAGCAATAGAATTTAAAGCCTCTTTTTCTGGGGTAGTTCATTTTATTTATGCGCCTATACAAGCTATTTTGGCGGTTTATGCAGAAGAAAATGGTGAAGGGATATTCTTTGATCCTGAAGAAGATAATTTTGTTGAAGGAATCACAGCATCTGATTCAACAAATATTGAAAATATATCCGTTGTTCAACCTAATATGTCTGAGATGCCGATAAATAAGCAGCGTGAAAAAGGCAAACCATTTCTAAAATTAGTTGAGTAAGAACTGATAAAACCTCCTTTTACCTCCTCTCCTCCACAAAAAAGCGTGGAGGAGAGGGGACGTTCTAATTAAATCCGTGAATACTTACTCTATTTTTCTGGATCCCGCGGACAAGCCGCGGGACGACGAGATTGAGCTTATTGTTTTCCAGCAATTATACTCGGCGCTTGCCAGTCAAGGAAGTTGGGAGAGTTATTTTGGCAAGTCAGCGGAGCGAGCCGGAGGCTCGCGAGCCATTGCCAAAATGACTGCTCCCGACTTCCTTGACTACAGCGAATCAATGCTTGTCTACCTCACATACCTGACGAAACCCACCTTACTCGTTTTTAAACCCTATTCGATCAAAATGACCTTCCAGTTCATCAATATTATTAAACCGTATTCTCACAAAACCACCGCCGCGTTCTTCATATTCAATTTGCACGCGGTTTCCAACATGATCAGATAATGCCATTTCCAAATGTTTTAAATTAGCATCGCTATAAGCATGATCTGACACGCTGGTTTGCTGTAATTTTTTAGCTTCTGCCTCGAGCTTGCGTACATTCCAATTTTTTTGCACACATCGTTCAGCTAATTCAATTTGTTGAAGTAGTGTTAAACCCGCTAAAATCTTGCCGTGTCCTTCCGTTAAATCACCAGTCGCTAAATTTTTTTGTACGCGTGGATCGAGTTTGAGTAAACGTAAAGAATTGGTGATTGCTGTACGAGACTTACCAACTGAAGCTGCTACTTCTTCATGTAAATAATGAAATTCATCAATCAAGCGTTGATACGCTTGCGCTTCTTCAATGGGATTTAAATCTTCTCGACTAATATTTTCAACGATAGAAGCTTGCAATGTTTGCGCATCAGTATAGTGGAAAACAAGACAACTCACTTCAGTTAATCCGGCCAATTGTGCGGCACGCCAACGTCTTTCACCTGCGACAATTTCATATTGTTTCTCATCAAGCGGTCTCACCACAATAGGCTGTAATAATCCACCTGTGCTTTGTATAGAATCAGCTAATTCTTGCAGTTTTTCCGCATCGAAATGCTGTCTGGGTTGATAACGCCCACGAACCAACCATTCGATAGGAATTTGTTGCAGCATAGGTTTACGTCGTTGCATCGTCATCTTTTCCATCCTCTTCTTCTTCCTCTTCTTCATCTTCTTCCGTAATAAATCCACCTGATTGCAATTTAAATAAGGTGGCATAAATACCATTCTCTCGCATGAGTAATGTTTGATGCGACCCTTCTTCAACAATTTTACCGCCATCAAATACTAAAATTCTATCAGCATCTAAAATAGTTGAAAGGCGATGTGCAATCATGATCGACGTGCGGCCATGTGTTAATGCGAGCAAGGCATCTTGTATTGCGCGTTCACTTTCTGAGTCGAGTGAACTTGTTGCTTCATCTAAAATAAGAATAGGTCGATCAGCTAAAATTGATCTCGCAATTGCAATGCGTTGACGTTCTCCGCCTGATAATTTAACACCGCGTTCACCTACCAGTGTTTCATATTGTTTAGGTAAACTTAAAATAAAATTTTCGATATGCGCTTTTTGTGCAGCTAACCGTATTTCTTCGTCTGTGGCAGAAGGTTTTGCATAAGCAATATTTTCACGTAATGTGCGATGAAATAAAATGGGATCTTGTGGTACAAGCGCAATGGCACGACGTAAAGATTGACGTGAACCTTTTGTAATATCTTGTCCATCAATATAAATATGTCCTTGTTGAACGGGATACAAACATTGTAATAATCGAATAAAACTGGTTTTGCCGCCGCCAGAATGTCCGACTAATGCAATGCGTTCGCCCGCGTGTATCGTTGCTGAAAAATTTTTAAAAATAGGTTTGATTTTATCAGGATAAGTAAAGGTGACATTATCAAATATAATTTCACCTCGATGAATATTTAATTCAGGTAACGCAGCATGAATTGGTACCTCAGGTTTTTCTTTCGCGAGTTGAATAACACCGTGTAAATCATAAGAAGAAGTTAATAAGTTTTTAATATTTTCGCCGACTTCACGAATATAAGATTGGATAATGGTATAAGCAAAAGCTAAATACGCCATACTTTCTACGGTTGCCATACCGTGAAAGTAGTACCATGTCCCGCCACCCATTAAAAGAATTAACATACCGCACAATAACATGCGTTGTGCAAATCCAGCGAGGCTACCTAAGCTATAAGCACGAAAATTTTTAACGCGTAATTTACTAGTAACATCCCAAAAACGATGGAGTTCATAATTTTCTTGTGCATAAGATTTTGTTGGCGCAATGCCACTGATGCTATCAGCAAGATGTGCGCTAAAATCATCTTGTGCGTTTGCATAAATACCTTGCGCAGGCCCTGATACTTTAAACACTAAAATAGCAGTGATAATGACAAAGATCACAAGATAAACCGTCAATAAAAAAGCTAAGAAAGGAAATCGCAGCATAAGAAAAATAATACTTCCCACTACAATAATAAGCGTGGGAAAAATCCGCATGATAATTTGATCTTCAAATACTTCCATTTTCATGCGCGCGCGATTGATTTTTGAAACAATACTGCCAGTGAATGTGTTAGCGAAAAATTGATCGGGTAAACGATAAACATGTTCATATACATCATCGACCAATGCTTTGAATGTTTGCGTTTCAAAAACATTGTAAATAAAAAACACGAGAGAAAAGAGTAACTCGGTCATGATATAGGTGCCGACAAAAATACTGAGATAAAAAATAATATCAGTATGATTTTCTCGATGTTGAATGGCTGTTAAAAATAACGTTAAGGCATTAGGGATAAAAGTTTCAAGAAAAGCGGCCGTCATGACCATGATAAGAATGATAGTGAATTTAATGGGTTGACGAAACCAATAGCTGGCTGCAAATTGGACAACGCCGAAAAAAGAAGGGGATGAGTTTGTCTTTTTTATTGTCATGATGATCATCGGAATAGTTTAGTTAGACACTATTTATCATACCATTAATTGAGGCGTCTTGCTTGAATATCAAATATCAAATCGATATGATTTGTCCTCATTTGAGGGATTATTTCAGGAGAATAAAATGGCAAAAACGCGTAATGTGATTGAAACAGTTTATTTTGAAGTTGATAGAAACGTATTCAATAGTGAAAATGAGTTTGAGCAAGTCTATTTAATTCAGAGTTCGTATCTTGGATGCGTTGTTTTCAATGAGGTCGGAGCAGCAGGGAGGGCAATTTTACGTTATCAAGATAGCTGTTTTCTTTTGCAGTATAATGTACCAAAACATCTTCAACATAAGATGTATGAAATGCATCAAGAAACAAAAGGTATTATGCACCAAACAGAAGCCTGTTTTTGCCCGGTTCAAGAGCCTTTATTACGCTCTGATACGTTGAATATTGAATATTATGCGGGGTATTGGAAATTTGAGCGTATTGCAATGGAAGGTATTCTTCGAATTCGAATGGAGTTTATAGAATGCAATATATTAGAAAAAAGAAAATTCATTGATGCAAAAAATCTTTCATACGAAAAAAATATAGACGCAATGTCTAATGAAATAGAAATAAAAGATAATAGATTAAAAGTTAGTATAAATGCTTTAGAATTAAGCTTGGTACTCTCGATAGGGGTGATAGCAACGGCTCCCGTTACTACTTCTCTTATGTTGTCTCCGTTGATGGCGGGCGGTTTATTTTATGTGTCTCGTGAAATTTATCGACTCTTTAATGAAGTTGATCAGACAAAAAAATCAAAAGCAGAAGCTGAAATGCAACACAAGTTGTTTTACCATCGAGATAGTAAAGCGGTGTTAGAGCAGGCTGCTAGTTTGAAACTGAGTTTTGGGTCTAGTCCTTAATTTATAATTTGATACTCATTACTTCATTAATCCTATGGCAGTAGTTTTATTGGCTAAATTTAAATCAATATATCATATAATCCTATTCTAATAGGATTAATAATGTTGCAAACAACCTTAAAAATTGTATGTATAAAATGGTTTAAGACTATTTTAATGAATTGAATAACGATTTGATTTAAAATTAACACTTTATAATAAACAAAATAATAAACAAATCGAGGAGCTTATGTATAATCGATCCCATGCTGTATCAAATTCAAAATTTAATAATCAGAGAGAGCGCTCTCGTAAAAATAACAGATTAAATCCTTCTGTCTTTTCATCAACATTCTTTGTGAAAAAAGATGATAAAATAAATTTTTCATTTTTTTTACCAGTGTTAGATACAATTGCAGTTGAATTACCGGAAATAGATTTAATAAAAGAAACTAGTACAAAACAAACCTCAACAAATTCATCTAAGAAAAGACGTCGAAAGAAAGTTGCTCTTCCTCCTCAAGCAATAGAAAAAAGAAGAGCAGATATGCAAAAATATAATCAAAATCAAAATCAACTTTTAATTATATTGATTGCCTGTATGCGTGAGAGTGTTCATATTGTTAAATCAATAGATAGAAAACAATTAATAGTATTCTTTACATTATATTTTGCGGCAGTTTCGGGTGTTAATGCTCTTACTAATAAAATGAAAACAAATAATCATTCAAAGGATGACATTGTCAGTTCATTTTGTACGGACGTTTCAAAAACTACCACAAATAAACCGAATATTTCCTTGGGCTTTGATCAAAAAGGTAATATAGCGCCCGCATCTTGTATTATGGGGGAGATAGCTGAATGTGAAAAACACTATAGTTTATGCCGTGTTTTTTATAATGAAAAAATATCTTCACCTCAATCTATAGAATATATCAATGAAGGGAAAGCAAGCGCTCTCAGAGAAAAGCTAAATAAAGAATATAACAAATGGTATCAGGATTTTTCTTTTCACTTACATAAGGCAGGTACCGGAATAGTAAAGAAAAATAAAAAAGCAGAAGAAGCTCTCTTTCAAACTATTGCTTTTTTAAAGAGTGAATTTATATGGGCTGATTTAGCAAATGAAGCAAAACTGGGACGTTGTGATGAACATGCTGCTTGTGCTCTTCAAGCGCTGTTTAAAAAGAAATTTGAATATAATTTAGAAATAAAAATTCAAAAAATAGATGTGATGGATAGCAAGAAAAAAAATGGGCCCCTTAGCGGACATACTTATTTGTTGATAGATAGTGATATATCGGATATTAATGTGGAGAAAGATCAACGAAAAACGCAAGAAATACTTAATTCAATCACACGCGGAGAAACTTGTGATCCATGGAATTATGGCATGTATCAATTGTTTGCTAGTGATAAAACTCAATTTTATAACGGAAAAGATGCACCGTGGGATACGATAGAAGTGCGCGAAGTCAGGTTTAATTTTGACGATCTTAAAAAACTGTCTATGCCAGTGCAGCGTTTATATTGTAAAGAATTATCAAATATGGGATTACTTGTTGAAACAACGGAGCCTTGTAAAATGTTTCCAACAAAAGCGTCATTAAAATCAAATCATAATGAAAATGTAGAAACTGCAGAAAATAAATTGGATTTATAAAATATCAGAGTAATTGTTCACGTGGTTGTCATCCTGAGCGTAGCGAAGGATCTCTATAATGCGCTTTAACTATAACTGTCTTATATAAATCAGTTATAATCGTTTTATGCAAATAACTGTCTTTTGTAAGACAGTGATGAAGGATATCTTAACCCCTCAGGAGTTGCTTGAAAAATTAGGTGAGGATATTAAAACTCTTCGCCTTCAGAAAAACATAGATAGACAGTCACTTTGCTCACAAGCAGGTATCAGTGAAACAGCCCTTAGAAATCTAGAAGATGGAAAAGGTGCTACTTTAAATACTTTTATTCGAACAGCTAAAGCACTTAATAAAATAGATTGGCTCAATAGTATTGCTCCCAAAGTAAGTATCAATCCACTTCATGTGGTTAAAAATAAACAGCAACGACAACGAGCAAGAAGAATCAAATATGGCGAAAAAGAAAAAGTCTGACCCTTACAAGAAAACAAATCAAATTAAAGTATTCCTTTGGGATAAGTATGTTGGTGCAGCTGCATTGGACCCTGAGCTTGGCTATTAGGTTTTTATGTTGTAGAGATAATGGATAGCCCAACCTTCTTGCAGTTCTCAAGATGAAAATTACGCATCCCGACCACATTTTCTGCACGTGGAAGTGAAATTCTCACAGCAGAAGTAGCATCATTGCTTGTGACACAGGTTTCTAGTTCATCTAAATATTTTAAGTCTGCCAAAGCAATTTCTCTAGCTTGTTTAGATGTTAGGACTGGACCATGGCCAGGAATAATTTTTTTAACATCAGAGAGGAGGTCAATAAAACGAAGTAACGTATTCCTATAAGATTGCAAGTCATCTATAAATGGGATTTCCAAAGGGGACAAGTAATCACCCGCTAATAAGACATCCTCCTCTTTCAAAAATAAGGCTAGCCCATCTAAACTATGACCAGGGGTCTCTAATACGTGAATATGAGTTTTCCCAACTTCCAAAAGGTCACCTTCTGAGAGACTTTTTATTTCGGGCCATTTCAATGAGGTCTGGCGTTCTACATACCAGCGGGAGTCAAACTCTTGCGCACATTTCAAATTTTCCTGAGCTGCAGTTGAGCCGCTATCGATAGCATTTTTCAGTGAGTTGCTTCCGAGCACTGTCGCCATTGGAAAATGGGACCACCCCACTATATGATCCCAATGTCCGTGAGTAAAGATCACGTTTTTTGTACTTCCAAGCATTTTTGCAAGGTTAACTAAATCTTCTAACTCACGTGGGAAATAGCCTGGATCAATGATTATGCATTCACCCGAGCGCGAAATGATCACAGAATTTAGCTGCCAAATTCCACTTTGCAATATTTCAATTTTCGTTGTTGAAGTCATGATATATTTTTCGGTAAATGAAATCTGGAAAAATTATTTTATATTTTATCGGGGTGACAGGATTTGAACCTGCGACATCTGCCTCCCGAAGGCAGCGCTCTACCAGGCTGAGCCACACCCCGTGATTAGTAAGTTCTGCATACAACAAAATCACTCAATGCTTCCAAAGCTTGTCGATAAGGTGAATTTGCTACCTGAGACAAAGCTGTTTTAGCTTGTTGTGCATGGAATTTTGCTGCATCGGCAGTGTACTTGATCGCTTCAGTGGATTCAATAATGCCAAGAATATCGTTTAAATTTTTATGGGAACCTGTTTTGATGGCATCACGTAATAATTCAAGATCTGCCCCTTTACTTTGTCGCATGGCATGAATGAAGGGAAGGGTAGCTTTACCTTCAGCAATATCTTGTCCTACATTTTTTCCTGTTTCTTCTGCTGATTGACTGTAATCTAAGGCATCATCAATCAGTTGATAAGCTAAGCCTAAATGTAATCCATATTGTCGTAATGCTTCGATATGATTGGTATTATCGGAGACAGTGCACGCACCAAAATGTGTTGCAATTTCGAATAATTTAGCTGTTTTTCGCTGAATGACATCGAAATAAAAAGCTTCTGTGGTATCGGGATTATTGCAATTCACTAATTGCATAATTTCACCTTCAGTCATGTAATGTGTCGCTTCGGCGAATACGTTTAAGATATCATTGCGATTTAATCCAACAACAATTTTGAAAGCACGTGAGTAAAGAAAATCTCCAACTAAAACACTGGCATTATTTCCCCACACCATATTTGCTGTTTTATGACCTCGACGAAGTGTGGAACTATCTACCACATCATCGTGCAATAGGGTTGCTGTATGAATGAGTTCAATGACGGCTGCTAATGAAATGGGTTGGTGATTTTGTTTGTTTAAGCAGCGTGCGCTTAATAATAAAACCAAAGGACGAATACGTTTGCCGCCACAGGTTAAAACATATTCAATGATCTGTTTAATCATAGGAATGTCGGAAGCTAATTCAGAGATAATAAATTGATCAATAGAGGCTAAATCTTCTTTTACTAGCGAACGAATGGGTTCTAACGACATACGATTTCTCAACATAACAAAAGGGATGACTGAATGAGAATCGTAGAGAGCCCCTCGGTTGCTGTCAAGGTTTTATGGGGTCAGGCTTGCACAATTGCATAAGTGAAAGAGGTCATGCCAGCGAAAGCTGGCATCCAGAAAAATGATTCAATTTAAGTAAGAAAGCCTGGATGCCAGCTTTCGCTGGCATGACAAGCTTTCTTTTTTGCTGATATAACATCCATTTTTTGATATCAAATATGATAAAGCTTAAGACGCATGCACAATATTTTCTTTATTTGTACAAGCCACTTTATTTTGTGTGCGATAACAAAACACATGATTTGCTTTTAATGGTTTTGTATTTTGAAGAATATAGAATTGACCGTGAACTAATGGATGTTGTGGAGGATAAGGGTTTTCTCCGCCTGCTAACCAACCATTATGTTTATTGATGATCTCATTAGCAAATGTGGTCATACGGTTCATGGATATATCTAAATACGACAACTTCGTATTTCCGCTATAGGCAAAGGCTAATCCACCTTCATCGTGAATTTCATTGTATGATAAATCAAGCGTTGAAATATAAGCTTTAGACAATGCAGCAGCGCCTGCATCACTAATATCATTAAAGTCTGCTATAAGATGCTGAGGGGGATACTTAGCAAGCGCTATCGCACCCTTATCTGTGACTGAGCACGCTGCAACACTTAATGTAATAAACTGTTTACGAGCCAGTGCAATTACACCTTTATCTTTAATTCCATAATTGCCAGCAAGTGTTAACCGACCGATTTCATCGTTATCAGCTAAAGCGACTGCACCCGCTGTCGTGATTTCCTGATTATCTAAATAAAGTGTTTGTAGGCTATTATTTTGTGCGAGTGCAATGGCACCTTCATCACGAATATCATTAGGTCTATCACTACCAAAGAAGTCACCGCTTAAATCTAGCGTTCTTATAATTTGATTTTGTGCGAATGCTTTTGCGCCGACAACACTAATATTTGTCTCATCTACCCATAATTTTGTTAGATAAGGATTATTAGCTAAAGCAATTGCGGTCGCATCACCAATAGAGTTGAAATATAATCCAAGTGTTTTGGCATGAGATTGATTGCCCAATGCAACACCGCCTTTATCATCAACATTAGTTTGTCCGAGTATCACTTCTTTTAAAGAAGGATTTGCAGCAAGTGCAATAGCAGTTTCATTTCCCACATCATTGTCGGTTAAATCTAGTGTTTCTAATGTTTGATTTGCGGCAAGTTGAATACCACCGACATCTGTAATATTGTTTACGAATAAATTTAATTCTTTGAGATGTGTATTTTTAGCCAGTTTAGTTGCTCCTTCATCACCAACATTATGCAGGCCTAAGCTTAATGAAATTAATGAAGTATTATTAGCAAACGCATCCATGTCTTTTCCTGTTAATCCGCCTTTACAAACATTATCTTTGCATTCGTTATCTATTCTATTTAAATTTAATTTTGTAATAGATTTGACGGAAGCAAGTGGAACTAATCCTTTTGCTGTTAAGTCATCATTTCCTTCCAAATCAACATTATTAATATCAGGATGCTGATTTAAAAAAGTGATTAATGCGGGAATATCATCATCTTTAAGATCATTAAAACTTAAATCAATAACGTGATCAGTCACAAAATGTGAAAGAACAAGTTTTTTATGTTTTGTTGTGATGGTTTGATGAATGATATGACTTGAATCAATAAAGGGTAAAGTTTTTGCTTCTGTTATTCCACTGAATGCTGCTAATACTGAAATGCTTAAAATTGTTTTTTTAAAATGTTTCATTTTATTATTCCTTATTTATAATTTATAAAAAATGCGCGGCGATGGTAACATACATTATCATTTTTCAAAAAATTATTTTTATGTAATTCTCAATTTTTTTATGGGGCGGAGCGAAAGGGAGGGCTCCCACCGCGCGCAGCCTGCGAGCACGGTGGGATACCCGAAGCGACGGGGCCCTATTAAAAAATTGAGAATTACATAAAAATAACTTTTTAACGATGATAAGGATGTTTTTGTAAAATACTAAATGCGCGATAAAATTGTTCCGCCACAATAAGACGAACAATAAAATGAGGGAAAGTGAGTGGTGAGAGTGACCATGTTTGCGATGCGCGTTTAAGACAATCAGGAGATAAACCAAATGGTCCGCCAACTAATAAATCGATAGGATGTCTTGCTTGTTGCCATGCGGCTAATTGATCAGCTAATTGTTCTGTTGACCATAAACTACCTTTCACATCCAATGCAATAATATGATGCGTTGGTTTAACAAGAGAAAGTAATTTTTCACCCTCACGTTGTAAAATACGTTCTTGATTACCCTCAGTTTGTTTTTCTGCAGGCACTTCAATTAATTCCAGGGAATAAGCAGGCGGAAGTCGTTTGATGTATTCTTGATATCCTGCTTCTATCCAATTCGGGACTTTATGTGTGATGGTGAGTAGACGAATTTTCATGGAGAGGTTTTTTGTTCGCGCAATTCTTTAACAGGCTCCCACAAATCTTCTAGACTGTAAAATGAGCGCGTTGTCGGCAGCATGACATGAACAACAACATCGCCTAAATCAACAACAATCCATTCACTTTCTCGATCGCCTTCTGTGCGTACGACGGGGTTATGCAAGGATTTAGCTTTAGTTGAGACACTTTCTGCTAATGCCTTGACATGACGTGTTGATCTGCCAGTACAAATGACCATGTAATCTGTGATGGTTGTCAACGTACGTACATCAATTGTGACGATATCCGTCCCTTTCATTTCATCTAGGGTGCTAATACTGATGTCTCTTAATTCTTCTGCTTTCATTTTTTACTCTTTAAATTTCAGGATTCTCAACTGTTTTTTTAATGGGGCTGAGCGAAAGGGAGGGCTCCCACCGCGCGCAGCTTGCGAGCACGGTGGGATACCCGAAGCGATGGGGCCCCATTAAGACAGTTGAGAATCACGTTAAATTTTACCCACACTGTAGATACCTTGTTGCTTAATATAATCATATACACTATCGGGCAATAAATACCTTGGATTTCTTCCCATTGCAATCTGTTTTCTAATATCAGTGGCAGAAATTTCTAATGCCGTGATGGGGCGCAAGAGAATACCACCCGCTAAATTCTCATGAATAAATGAAGCTTCTTCTTTTAAATGTGTTTTTAATAATTCAGCGGTTGAGCCATCTAAGGGAATTTGATAATGAGGACGATGTGCAACAATAATGTGCGCATAAGTTAAAAGATCAAGCCAGCGATGCCAACTTGCCAAGCCTAAAAAAGCATCAATTCCCATCATTAAACAAAGGGGAATACCTGGAAAACTTTTGCGCATTTCTAAGAGTGTATCGATGGTGTAGGTTGGGCCTTTACGTTGAATTTCGATGTCATTGGCAAATAAAGCAGGTTCTGCCGCAATCGCGCATTTCACCATGGCAAAACGTTGTTCTGGTGTCGCTACGGGTTGTTTACGATGCATGGGTTGACGGCAGGGCACAATGTGTACGCTTGCTAAATCCAGCACTTGATAAAGTTCAAGCGCCATCCTTAAATGCCCCAAATGAATAGGGTCAAACGTGCCGCCTAATAGACCAATTGCTTTATGTGTTTGATGCATACTCTTATTATATGCCTGAATTCTGGGTAAGCTCTAGTCCTGTCATGCCAAGTCCTGTCATGTCTAGTCCTGTCATGCCAAGTCCTGTCATGTCTAGTCCTGTCATGCCAAGTCCTGTCATGCCAGCGAAAGCTGGCATCCAGTAATTAAAGTTAAGGCCTTTTAATAGTTGGGGTAGTTGAGGGTGTGTTGGACTGTGCTGTATTTTTTTGTGACGGCGAGGTTGGGTCAGCGTAAGAATAAGGATATGTTTTTAAATAGTCTTCTAATTCCTGAACTAGCTTTTTGACTTTACTCCCTCTACCTTCCATCGCGCGCGTATTTCCTTTTATCTTTTCAATAGCGCTTCTTATGTTCTTTCCCTCGTTTATGCTTTTTTGTAAATCTTTCAATGCTGTTATTTTATCTTCTTTTAATTCATTATTTTTCATCAGTCCTTTTTGGGATGTTAGTGTAGCAATCATGCTTTGAATAGGAGAAATACTTTCATTTAAACCTTTAGATTTGGCAAAATTTTTTAAAAAATCTTGGTTGAGATTTTCATTAAGCATCAGATTACGTTGCCAATCAAGATAGGGTTGAACATGCTTATAAATTTCAGGATCTTGATGAAGTTTTTGATCAGTAATATATTTATAATTGATATCATTTAATGTGTCAGGTAAATGGACTAATATTTTATTGATAATTTCTTTATATGTATTTCTTTCTCTATCATTGCTTGCATTTCGATAATATAGAGTAGCATATGAAAGAGGATTTACCGTAATGAGTTGATTGTTGGTCATTTTATTCTGCGGCAATTTTAGCACTTGATCAATTTCTTTTAACTTTCTATAGGTAATTAATGCTTGTAATGGTGTTAAGTCATAAGGTTTATCGTCTATTATCAGATGCAAAGATTTGTGAATGAATGTATTGTTAGTTTCTAATAGTTCAACTACATCTAAATAATTTTTTTTATTAAATGCTTCAACTAGAGCTGAAGAAGGGTCAGCTGTTTTAGAAGGAGAAACAGGTGCATGTTTATACTCTTGTACTCGATCAGTTATCCAACGTTTTGTGATAGGATCATTTTTAAAATCTTGATAAGATTCTTTCAACACGATATTTTGAGGGTCTATTTTGAAAGATTCTTCAAATTTTTTTAATGCTTCATGATAATTTTCTGCTGCGATTTTTCTAGGATCATCTTCATCAGCACTATCTAACTGTCTAACGTAACCTTTAAAAGCTGCTTCTATAGTGTTACTATCAATATAACTTTGTAAGTGATCTCCAAAGTAAGCCTCAAAATTTTTATTAAACGCTAAGGTACATGAAACTAAATTTTTAATTGTTTCCTCATATGCTGCATCTTTTCCTTCATTAAATTTTTTAAGTAAATTATATTCCGAGGTATGTTCTTCTGTTTTTTTGTGTGGAGTTGTCGTCGTCGTTGTAGTCGTTTCTGGGATAGATGGTTTTCTCGGTCCAGACATATCACACCCCGTTTAAGAATGATATCTACTTAAATTATAACATAATAAAATTACATTCCCGATCAATAAAATATT
This sequence comes from Gammaproteobacteria bacterium, assembly GCA_013288125.1. Taxonomy (GTDB): domain Bacteria; phylum Pseudomonadota; class Gammaproteobacteria; order DSM-16500; family DSM-16500; genus Aquicella. The sequence goes on along the minus strand of JABDCN010000022.1, from coordinate 10,202 downwards.
TAATTAATAATCAATGGAATAATATTCCCGGCTTATTTCCGTAAGCAAAATAAAGTCAATTCATCCCAAATATTACCTGGTTTTGCGCCTTTGATGATTTGATCTAAATTAAAAGCAGAAGCGAGATAATGCCAAATTTGTTGCGTTGACAAACGTGACAAGCATTGTCGGACAAGGGGTTGTTTACGTGCAAAAACGCGATGTTTTTTGAATAAGGCGTCTAGTGAATGGCCTTGTGTGGCAGCGGTAGATAATTCTGCGAGTAAACGTAATTCACGCGTGATTGCCCATAAAATTAATGTAGGTTCAACACCATCTTCTTTTAGCATGTGTAAAATGGATAAGGCTTGAGTGTTGTCGCTGATGAGTGCATCTACAAATTCAAATACAGTAAATCGACTTTCATTTACCAAAACATCATGAATACATTGCGCATCAATTTGTGTTGGTTTCAGTAAATATATTTTTTCTAATGCTTGTGCTGCTGCAATCAAATTACCTTCCACATACTCTGCAATGGATTGGCAAATAGTAAGCGTAAGAGATAGTCGATATTTTGTAGCAGCCCGTTGTTTAATCCAGCCTGGTAATTGTTCGCGAGATAATGGCCAGATAGGGACAACGACAGCATTTTTTTCGACGGCAATATACCATGCGCTCTTCGTTGTTTTATCGTCTAACTTCCCCATGTTAATGACAAGCAAAGTATCAGCAGGTGGCCGTTCACTATATGATTTTAATATTTCTCCCGCTGTTTTAGTGGGTGTTGCATCACGAAAATTTAATTCAATTAAACGTTTTTCGGCAAATAATGAAGTCGTATAAAGTGAAGCAGCAAAGGCATCCCAATTAAAATGTGCTTCAACAAAAAAACGTGTTCGCTCGGTAAAACCAGCTTGTTTTGCCGCTTTTTGAATGCGTTGTAAGGCTTCTTGTTTAAGTAAGATATCTTCGCCGCTAATGATATAAAGTGGAAGCAAAGGTTTTTCTAATTGCATTTCAAGTTGCGATGAAGATAGTTTCATGATGTGTTTTTTTGTGGAAACTGTTTATGGTTGATTAATTTCGTGAGTTCTTGAGAAGCGAGACGATTCATGATGGCATAAGCCAATTCGCGGCGCATTTGTTGATAATAAATATTAACTTCATTACTACTGCCTAACACTTGGTTAGATTGAATTGTAATTGGACGCGTTTCAGTGAGTGTTTGCGGTGGAACTAAGATGCGGCTTTTGTTATCAGTCACTTCAAAAACAATAGTCACGGTTAAATTATATTGACGTGTTTGCAACGTGCCGTTTGGCGCGAGCAATTGTTGCGAAGTGCTATCTTGTAAAATATGTAAAATGGTATCTGCTTTTTCAGGAGAATCGACGAGTTGCACTTTGGATAAGCGTAGTGATTGTTCAAGACTATGCGTGAGCGGCCCATAAGGATCAGCTGTTTCTAAATAAAGACGATGTAACGGCTGTGCGAGAGGCATTTCGCCTTGCAAATGAAAACCACAAGCCGTGAGCAAGGTGATCAGCGTGCAAAATAAGATGATACGTAACATAAGATATATTCCTAAACAACTACATTCACTAATTTACCCTTCACAATCACAATTCGTTTAATCGTTTTTCCTTCAATGGCCTTTTGTACTTTAGCATCAGCTTTCACCGCTTCTTCTATCGTAGCTTGATCTGCGTGATGTGCAACACGAATATGACCGCGTAATTTACCATTAATTTGCACGACAAGTTCTATCGTTTCAACTTTAAAAACAATAGGACTTGAACGCGGCCAAGTATCTGTAATATCTCCTTCATAATTTAAATTTTGCCACAATTGATGTGTAATATGCGGCGTAATAGGAGAAAGTAATTGTAATAAAATATTCATGCCTTTGTGTACCACAATATTTCTAATATCAATTTGTTCTGATTGCGTATCACCTAATTTACTCAAGAGATTGAGTATTTTCATACAGCTTGATACAACTGTATTAAATTGTTGTCGCTCATAATCAAATTTTGCTGATTCTAATATGTCGTAAATTTGACGGAAAATATCAGTTTGAGTCGCATCTGTTTTTTCCCAATTTGTTGAACCTAAATAATTGGTCTGCGGTAAACGATTTTGAATTAAAATGCGATCACGATTTTCATAAGCAAAAGTCCATAATCTTTTTAAGAAACGATAGGCACCTTCTACACCGCTCTCAGACCATTCCAAACTTTGTTCTGGCGGCGCGGCAAACATCATGAAAAGTCGTACCGTATCTGCGCCATAACGTTCTATTAAAAGTTGTGGATCAACGATATTTCCTTTTGATTTCGACATTTTTACGCCATTATTTAGCACCATGCCTTGTGAAAGTAATCGCGTGAAAGGTTCATCGCTATTTAATAATCCTTCGTCACGCATTAATTTATGAAAGAAACGTGAATAAAGTAAATGTAAAACAGCGTGTTCGATGCCGCCAATGTATTGATCGACGGACAACCAATAATTTGCACGTCCATCTAACATAGCTTTATTTTGTTTTTTACAAGTAAAACGTGCGTAATACCATGAAGATTCGACGAAAGTATCAAAGGTATCTGTTTCACGTTGTGCTGCACCATGACATTGCGGACAAGTGGTATTTAAAAATTCAGGCATTGTTTTCAGTGGAGAACTCACGCCAGAAAATGCAATTTTTTCAGGCAGTACAACAGGTAAATCTTTTTCATTGACAGGAACAATACCGCATTTTTTGCAGTAAATCATTGGGATTGGCGCGCCCCAATAACGTTGACGCGAAATACTCCAATCGCGTAAACGATAATGTATTTTGCGATCACCTAAATTATTTTTTTTAAGATACTCAGCAATGGCATCGCAAGCAGATTTTGAATCTAGTTTTGTCCATTCATTCGAATGAATTAATTTTCCAGGGGAGGTGAATGCACTCGTTGAAAAATCCCATGCGCTGTCATCGGTTGGTTCAATCACTTGTTTGATGGGTAAATGATATTTTTTTGCAAATTCAAAATCACGTTGATCATGCGCAGGAACTGCCATTAAAGCACCAGCACCATATTCCATCAAAACAAAATTAGCTGTCCAAATCGGAATAAGTTCACCTGTAATGGGATGACGCGCATGAATACCAAGTGGCATGCCGCGTTTTTCCATGGTCGCTATTTCTGCTTCAGCGACTTTAATATTTTTACATTCTTCAATAAATTGTTGTAAGGGAGGATTTTGTTGCGCAAGTTTTTGTGCGAGAGGATGTTGTGGCGCGACTGCCATATAAGTGACACCAAATAAAGTATCAGGACGTGTCGTGAAAACAGTCAGTGGATCATGATCATCAATGGCAAAATGAATTTCAACGCCTTCAGATCGTCCGATCCAATTACGTTGCATGGTTTTCACTTGTTGCGGCCAGTGTTCGAGTTTATCTAAATCATGTAGTAATTCTTCTGCGTAATCGGTAATTTTGAGAAACCATTGTGGAATTTGTCTGCGCTCAACTAAAGCACCTGATCGCCAGCCGCGGCCATCTACCACTTGCTCATTTGCTAATACCGTTTGATCAACAGGGTCCCAATTCACTTCTGCATTTTTGCGATAAACCAAGCCTTTTTTATAAAGTCGTAAAAAAAACCATTGTTCCCAACGATAATATTCAGGATCACAAGTGATAATTTCTCGACTCCAATCATAACCAAAACCAAGCCGCGTCATTTGATCGCGAATATGTGAAACATTTTTTCGTGTCCACTCTGCTGGTGGAATTTTATTTTTGATGGCAGCATTTTCAGCAGGTAATCCAAAGGCATCCCAACCCATCGGTTGTAAAACATTTTTACCCATCATCGTTTGATAACGCGTGATCACATCGCCAATTGTATAATTACGCACATGTCCCATATGCAAACTGCCGCTGGGATAAGGGAACATCGACAAGCAATAAAATTTTTCACGATTAATATCTTCTGTCGCTTGGAAGGTATTATTTTTTTGCCAGCATTGTTGTACATGCGGCTCTATTTTTTGGGGAGAGTAAGTTTCTTCCATTTTATTTTCGCCGTAATAAGTAAACCAATCAAAATAACTAAGATGAGATCAGAACCAACACGCATCCAAGGGGTTGAACCCGTTCGAGGTTGTACTGAACTCTTTAAAACAAAAACAACATGAGGTGGTGCGGCTGTTTGAATTTCGCCTTTTTCATTGATGATAGCAGTAATGCCATCATTACTGACAAATACAAGAGGTCGTGCAAATTCAAGTGCGGCCATGGCAGCCATTTGTAAATGTTGTCCTTGTGCATTAGATTCGCCAAACCATGCATCATTTGTTACTGTTAATAATAATCCGATAGTGGGATCGCTGCTGCGAATTAAATCAGGAAAAGCAATTTCATAACACACAGAGGCCAATATTTTTGTATGATTTATTTCTAGTGGTTTTTGAAAAGAACCGCCTGGCACCATGTTTGACATGGGAATATGCATGAAATTAAATGTGCTTTCAAATAAATTTGAAAAGGGTGTGTATTCACCAAAAGGAACGAGATGTTGTTTCAGATACACTTGGTTATCTGTACCAAGTGTGACAATAGCGTTGTAATAATCATTGTTGGGTGTTTGGATGGGAATACCAAGGATTAAGTGTGATTGTGTTTCTTTTGCTTTGGCATCCAATTGATTGATGAGATCTTCAATATTTTGTAAAGGGATTGGAATAGCCGCTTCTGGCCAGATAATAATATTGTCTTTTTTCCATAATGATTTTGTTAATGAGAGGTAACGGTCTAAAGACAATTGTAAATGTTCTGGTGACCATTTAATGGTTTGTGGAATATTTCCCTGTACTAATGCAACTGAAATCGGGGCTTGTGCTTGTGTCCATTGAATAAGATTTAATAAAGGGCCGCCTATCCAAAGCGCTAAAATAATAAAAAAGTTGATGCAGAGTTGACGATAGGTGCGTTGTTTTAGCGCGATACCTGCGTAGACAAATAATGAACTGGTGAAGAGGACGATGAGTGAAATGCCATAAACACCGAGAATAGGAGCATAACTTTTTAGCGGAGAATTTGTTTGGCTATAGCCGAGAAATAACCAAGGGAAACCGGTAAAGATAAAACTACGTATCCATTCGCTCAATACCCAAATAGGAGGATAGACGTAAATTAATTTTGTATGAGAGGGAAGCAAACCAAAATAACGATTTGAGAAATAACCAGTCAATGCAGGAAAAAGAGATAAAATGGCGATAAATCCAATTGTAATGAAGGCGGAGAGAAAAGTAGAAACATTGCCTATGACGTGTATGCTGATAAATATCCAATGCACACCAGTGCTGAATAATCCTAAACCAAATAAAAAACCAAACCAAAATGCACGTTTTGTATCAGCAGTAAGAAAGAGAGCGAATAAACCAGCCGGTGCAAGTATGGCAAAAGGAAAAACATTGTAAGGAGCAAAGGCAAGGGTGAGAAGCGCTCCTAGCAATAAGGCGGTTAGGCTAAACAGTGTTGTTTCTGGGCAAGTTTTCATGTGTTCACAAGAATGGTTATGGGTTAAATGAATAAATACTACTGGAGATGATGCGGTAAGGGAAGATAAAGGATGAAAAAGCATTTGTTGTGGTCATGAAGATCGGAGGCAGTTATTTTGGCAATGGCTCGCGAGCCTCCGGCTCGCTGCGCTGACTTGCCAAAATAACTCCTCCGACTTCATGACCTGCAAACGCTGTGTAAAATTTAATGTTGCTGGTGATTTTGCTTGACTATAGTTGGGTGAATTAGTTTTTTGTCGTGATTTACCAATAATTTTACAGGTATTCCCGCTAAGAAACGCGGGAATACCTTTCTTGTTTATATGCTGCGCAAAAGCAAAGCTTTTGCTTGCACCAAGAGGAGAGAACCGCGGTTCTCCCCTCTTGGATCACCCCATCGCGAATAGTTAGCGGGAACCGCTAATAATTTTATTTTATTTTCCAGAAAATAAAATCTTTGATGAAATATTTTTTAAAATTTTTTGAAAATTATATTGTGTTTTTAAAATTTATTTGATAACTTTCTCGATTCATTTTTTATTTGTTAAGAGTACTTTTATATTTGTTTAGAATAACAATGAAGAAGAAAACTCTAAAAATAAATTTTTTAAAATGTATTTTCAATTAAATTTTTGGATTAAAACAAGACAAGGAGACATCCTCATGAAGATGAAACTCACATCTTGTGTGGGCGCATTGTGCCTCGCAGGATTAATTACTGTACCAACTTTATCCTTTGCTGCTAGTAGTAACGCTGAAAACAAAGAAGTGCAGCGTGAATTGACCAGTTTAGAAAAAGAAGTGAAGCATTTAGAATCAGAATTATCTGCTGATAAACAAAATCATGCGAAGGTGCGGCAAGAATCTAATTTAAGCTATCACGGTCGTGGCGAAGTTCGACAACATCATGTTCAGACAAATGTAACAGCAAATGATCAGTCAACAGAAGCACAAGCACCAGCACCAGTCGCGCAAGCACCAGTGGCGCAAGCACCAGAAACAAGGCCACTTTTAACACGAACTGATGTTATCAAGATGGCTGAGCAAGAACGTCAGTATTTACCATTTGATTTAGATGTGCCGGGACAAGCTTTTGTTTCAACAGGTCCTTATGTTGGTGTTCCTGTTCAATATGCAGGCTCATACTTAATCGTTAATTCGCCTAGTGTGAATACAGATTTACAATTATTAAAAATTCGTCGGTCGATTCATAAACAATTACTCGCGATGGGTGGCGAATTATTCAAAGAACCATATCACTCACATTTATTGTTGAGCGGTTTAGTAGAAAGTCAAGCAGGTTATTTTGATCCAGGTGGTTCTCCAAGCAGAACATTTATTGATGTGACAAACGTATCATTGGATGCCTTCTTTATCGGGCCTAGTGATTGGTTGCAAGGTTTTGTTGAATTGAACTATGACAACCTTCCTCCATCAGCTGCTAACCTTTATACGGTATCTAATTCACGTGTATTTGTTAATAAAGCTTTTGTCACGATTGGTGATTTATTAAAATCGCCAGTTTATGGCACGTTTGGTCAATTTTATGTTCCATTCGGTACGTACTCATCTGTAATGGTTAGTGATACCTTGCCAAAATTATTAGGCCGCACAAAAGCACGCGCGATTCAATTAGGCTTAAATATACCAGGTGATAATGCACCCTATGGCGCTATTTATATTTTTAGAGGCGATAGTCACGCAGCTTCGGTCAGTAAAGTTAATAATGGCGGTGTTAATATCGGTTACAAATTTAAGTATGGCAGCGTTAACGGTAATGTAGGTGGTGGTATTATTGCAGATCTTGCTGATTCGGGTGGTATGCAAGTGGGTACTGGGTTTAATGCTTTTGAACAACTTCATCATCGTGTTCCAGCTTATAATTTGCGCGGTATTTTAAATCTTGGGGAGCATATCAACGCTATTGCTGAATATGTTGCGGCTAAGACATCATTTAATGTTAATGATATGAGCTTTAATGGTAGTGGTGCAAGACCATGGGCATTCGATTCGCAGCTCGCTTATTCATTTGTGATTCTTGAAAATAAGCCAAGCGCTATCGGCGTTGGTTATGATGTCTCTCATCAAGCATTAGCGTTGGGTTTACCTCTAGAACGTTATTTCATCGTATTTAATACTTCTCTCTGGAGAAATACGTTGCAAAGCTTAGAGCTTCGTCATGATAGAAATTATCCAGCAAGTGATACGGGTAATGGTCCAGTTGGCGCAGACACAACACCAGGTGCGTGTAATTCTATTGTCTGTACGGCAACAGGTAAAGGGGATAACGCTGTCACAGCTCAATTTGATTATTACTTCTAGCACACCGTTTTATCTCGATACTCACATAAATCTTTTATGATGCAAGTTGGGCAGTGTGGCTTTCGGGCCACACAAGTATAACGTCCATGCAGAATGAGCCAGTGGTGTGCGTCATGTTTAAATTCATTGGGAATGCATTTTGATAATTGATGTTCAACTTCAATCGGTGTTTTGCCATGAGCAAGACCAATACGATTAGAAACGCGAAAAATATGCGTATCGACTGCAATAACGGGCTCGCCAAAACACGTGTTTAAAATGACATTGGCTGTTTTGCGTCCTACACCGGGTAGTGATTCTAATGCTTCACGGTCGTGAGGCACGTGAGAATGATATTGATTAATTAAAATACGACATGTCGCAATAATATATTTTGCTTTTGAGGGATATAATCCAATGGTATTAATATATTGCTTTAATTTTTGCTCACCTAGCTTTAAGATTTTTTCAGGCGTATTCGCGATAGAAAATAATTTTTTTGTGGCTTGATTGACGGATTTATCTGTTGCTCTTGCTGATAATATGACAGCAATTAATAGTTCAAAATCAGTGTGATAAATAAGCTCGGTGGTGGGGTGAGGATTTGCTTTACGAAAGCGAAGAAATATTTCTCGTATGATTTTTTGGTTCATAATATAATCTCAACAATTTACAAAAAATAACGGGTGATTAGTAAACGTTCATGCCACCCTCATGACGTCACAACCGTCTGGCTGCGAGGCAGATTTGGGCGATTATTTGTGGGAAAAAGCGCAGCATACACGGCAGTATGTGAGCATTTTTCCCGCAAATAATCGTTCAAAGATGCCCGCAGACAGGCGGCCAAGAACGAAGCGTGAACACTTACGGTGATTATTGTGCAACATCCATATATTAGTGTCGTGGTTCCTGTTCATAATGAACAGGAAGTACTCGAAGAATTATACACACGTTTAACCAGCTCACTAGATCAGCTGGGTAAAACATATGAAATTATTTTAACCAATGATGGCAGCACAGATCGTTCTGCGATTATCTTGCAGCAATTGCATGCGCGTCGACCAAATCAAATTCGCGTCATTGAATTTAATGGTAACTTCGGCCAACACATGGCAATCATGGCTGGCTTTGAACGTGTACGCGGTGAAATTATTATTACGATGGATGCCGATTTACAAAATCCGCCTGAAGAAATAGGAAAATTAGTGGCAGCAATGGAAGCGGGCCATGATGTTGTTAATACTTACAGACAAGAGAGACAAGATTCATGGTGGCGTTTAGCCGTATCGAAATGGCATAACAATATTCGTGCTTGGATGATGCCAAAATTAAAAATGCGTGATGAAGGTTGTATGTTGCGTGCTTATCGACGTCATATTGTTGATCTCATGGCATCAACGGGAGAGAGTACCACTTTTATTCCAGCTTTAGCTTTAACTTACGCTTCTAATCCAACAGAAGTTGGCGTGCAACATGCAGAACGAACTGCGGGGACTTCTAGTTATAATTTTTATCAATTAATTCGATATAATTTTGATTTAGTGACGGGGTTTTCTGTTTTTCCCTTGCAAGTTTTTACAATGATTGGTGTGCTAGTTTCTCTTTGTAGTTTTGCTTTTGTGATATTTTTATTTTTGCGAAGATTGATTATTGGTCCAGAAGTACAAGGTGTTTTTACTTTATTTGCCATTATGTTTTTCTTGATTGGTATTGTCTTATTTGGATTAGGCATTGTTGGCGAATATGTAGGACGCATTTATCAAGAAGTTCGAAAACGCCCGCGTTTTGTCGTGCGTCATGTATTAGAGGAAAAGGATGATAATCTACAGGAGTTCCCGCTAAAAACGCGGGAACTCCTTTGATTGTTTGTATGCTGCGCAAAAGCAAAGCTTTTGCTTGCACCAAGAGGGGAGAATCGCGGTTCTCCCCTCTTGGATCACCCCATCGCGTAAAGTGAACGGTCATTGCTGGATATGTCGTCGCATTCAGGGAATGAATTAATTGCTGGTATTGATGAAGCTGGTCGAGGGCCGCTTGCGGGCCCTGTGATTGCAGCCGCAGTTATTTTGCATCCTCAAAAACCAATTCATGGGTTAAACGATTCAAAATTATTATCAGAAAAAAAACGCGAACAATTATTCGAATTAATACGTGAACGCGCTTTAGTGTGGTCTGTTGCTCGTGCAACAGTCGCGGAAATTGACGAAATAAATATTTTACAAGCCTCGCTTTTAGCGATGCAGCGTGCAGTAAGTTATTTATCGATGAAGCCAACTCTGGCTTTAGTCGATGGTAATCAAGCGCCTTTATTGGATTGTCCCGTACGTACAATTATTCAGGGTGATCGATTAGAACCCGCCATT
>JABDCN010000021.1 GCA_013288125.1 Gammaproteobacteria bacterium | reverse complement strand
GATAACAACTACACTAACAAACTCATGGCAATCTCTTATTGAAAACCAACCTACCATCGTTTCATTGGTGACTCTTCCCACATTAAAGTATCTTCGTTTATCAGGATGCGGAATTGATGATGCTTGCGTCATTGCTCTATCTGAAGAACTTAAAAAGAATAAAACATTAATTGAGTTAGATCTTAACGATAATAATATTGGAAATGCTGGCGCAATCGCTCTTTTTCAAGCACTTCAAGAAAATAAAACATTAAAAAGTTTAAACTTAGAAGATAATCACATCGGACAAAAAGAATCTGAAAAAATTTGTAAGATCATTCAAAACATGCTTCTCACTAATAAAGCACTTGTTACACTTAAACTTGATTATAATTTTTATGATGAAGAAATCGCTAACAAAAATCATGGAGAACATATCGTTACACCGCCCATTAAAGGACTTTTTCTTATTACAAAAGGGCTTTTTTCTAACAACAACATCACTGAATTCACACTCGATCATTTAAGTGCTAATGGCAAATTAGATGCATATCCTCCTAGTTGGCCGAGAATAACTCCTGGTATGTATAACAATATACACATTTTGTTAGAACAAAATTTCGTTTATAAATATGCCATTCTTCTTTTTGATGTCTTAAAAGATGAGAATAATTCATGCCCACTGAATAAAGATCTACTGCTCTATATTGGAACTATCGGTTATTTCATTCAATTTTCAGAAATGAATAAGAAATTGCTAATAAAACTAAGTATCGGTGCAATCGACCAAATAAATCCCAAATGGAACTCCCCGTTAAGTAACCTTAAGTGGGATCTTGAACATAATGAACATGATCGTAACTGCGCTACCGAATATCGTAAAGGAATGAAGTCTCTGGATGAAATAATAAAATCTGCTGATAAAAAAATTAATAAATTACTCACTTCATCTGAAGAAATAAACGAGACAACAAAATTATTTTGCCAAGCTTTTCTCAAGCGGGATTCAAACGCGATCCAAGAATTAATCAATTCATTGGTGAGGGACGTGGGATATTCGAAGTCACTAACAATGTGACAAACTGCGCTCAGGATGACAGTAATTCAACAAAGACGACAACAATAGAGGGTGCCTGGCTGATCAAATTTTGAGGTGCCTGGCACCTCAAAATTTGATCACCGACACCGTTTACATATCCCATAAATATTCAAACTATGGTCCGTAATCAAATACCCCGCATTTTTCGCGATTTCTTCTTGTCTTTTTTCAATCGTCTGATCAACAAATTCTTCTACACGGCCGCATTTCACACAAACCAAATGATCATGATGTTTACCATTATCCATTTCAAAAACCGATTGCCCGCTTTCAAAATGATGACGCATGACAAGACCCGCTTCTTCAAATTGCGTTAAAACCCGATAAACAGTAGCGAGCCCAATATCTTCACCTGCGTCAATTAATTTACGATAAATTTCTTCAGCGCTAAAATGATGCTCCTGAGATTCCTCTAAAATTTGTAAAATTTTCAATCGCGGCAGCGTCACTTTTAATCCCGCTTTTTTCAATTCATCGTTATTCAAAGTAATCTCCTGTTGGTGAATACGTCAGTTGGATTTATACTAGCGCGAATACGTACAAGGAACAAATCTATGTATAAAAATCTGAAACATTTTTTTTGCTGTCTTATTTTAGCCACTTTAACGAGTTGTAGTTGGATACATCACACTGAAATCATACAAGGCAATACCATTACACCAGAGATGGTCAATGAATTGCATACGGGGATGACTGAATCAGAAGTTAAAGAAACTATGGGCACGCCAGTGCTCATGAATATTTTCACGCCATCGCGTATGGAATATGTTTATACGTATCAGTTAGGGAGAACGCATAAAGAAAAAAGGGTTGTGTTGTTGTTGAATAATGGGCGAGTGAGTGAGATTTACCGTAGATAAATGAACAAACTAAAGTTTCGTCGTTGCGAGGAGCAGAATGTTGTCATCCTGAGCGTAGCGAAGGATCACTAATACACATCATAAACATTTGCTAGTGATCCTTCGCTACGCTCAGGATGACAACATTCTGCTCCTCGCAACGACGGCTCGACGAATCACCGTCTCCCCCTCTGCCTCCTCGCCTCTTTCGGATCAATAACGAGCGGCCGGTATATTTCAATACGGTCGCCTTCCCGAACCAACTCACTCAATCCTCGCTCCTGGCTAAAAACGCCTACTTTTTGCTTACTCAAATCAATATCAGGAAAACGCTGCAATATACCTGATACTTTAATCACCATTTCAATCGTTGAACCTTCATCAACTTCTACAACTAAAATAACTTGGTCCTGAGGCAGTGCATAAGCCACTTCAATTTTTATTTTATTCATGACCATACAATTCTCTTGCGCGTTGACAAAACGCATCCACTAAGGTATTCGCAATATGCTGAAAAATCGGTTCAAATATTTTATCGATAAAATGGCCCGTAAATTCAAACTCAAGATCCAGCGTTATTTTACACGCTGTTTCATCAAGCGCATAAAAATGCCAAAGACCGTCTAAATGTTTAAGCGGACCATTTACCAGTTTAATATCCGTTCGTTCGAAAGGATAAAGACAATTACGTGTCGTAAAACTTTTTTGAATGCCCTTCCACGCAATAATTAATTCGGCAACGATGTCAATCTCCGTACGAGAAATAATTCGGCTAGAATGACACCAGGGCAAAAAACGTGGATAGTCTTCAATCGCATTGACCAATTCAAACATTTGCCGTTGAGTATGCGGTACAATCGCATTTCGCTTTAAAATATGCATAAACGTTCCCAAATAATCATTTTGACATTATACTGCCACACATGAAACAGACACAAAAAGCAAATACAACTATTGTCGTAAATAAAAGAGCGCGACATGACTATTTCATCGAAGATCGCTTCGAAGCAGGCGTCGCGCTTGAAGGATGGGAAGTCAAAAGCTTGCGCGCAGGGCGCGTCCAACTTGATCAAGGGTATATTTTATTAAAACATGGTGAGGCCTGGTTGTTTGGTGCCTTAATCACACCATTACAAACCGTTTCTACCCACATCAATCCTGATCCACAACGCAACCGAAAGTTACTCTTACATGCGCGAGAACTCAACAAATTAATTGGTCATGTTGAACGCAAAGGATATACCCTCATACCATTATCACTGTACTGGAAAAATAATCGCGTCAAATTAGAATTAGGATTAGCTAAGGGTAAAAAATTACATGACAAACGTGCGAGTGAAAAAGAGCGCGATTGGGAACGCCAAAAACAGCATTTATTAAAGAAAAAAATATGACCGCTTAAAATTTGCTCTCCATGCAAAATTGATTTTAAATTAAAAAAAAAACTATTATATTGCCTATTAAAAAGACGAGGGTTGGTCATGCAACGTACAGATGAAATACCGAATAATCATATTACAATATTAATGTATGAAAACATTTTAAATCAAAATGGTGTGTACGACAGCCCATACAGTAACAGTCCCCATATTACCAACATCTGCAATACACTCTTAGATTTAGAGAAACAAAAGAAAATAATTTGCCTAAAACAAGAATTCTATTCTAATGCCGCCATCAACTCACCCTACCAGCATCAGCTAAATGACATTTTAGTCAATATGCTCATTTTATCAATTGAAATAATGATAAAACTTTTTGGCATTCGCGATGACATAGAAAATATTAGAGAACAAGCCTTCGAAAATAATTTTCTTGATTATAGAAATAATAGAGACATCAAATTTATATTATCCTTTACAAACAATTTGTTTGATTTCATAGAAAACAATAACGCAATAAAAAAATCTCTGGAAGAAGCTCAATTCAGTGATATTGGTGAAACTTTTCTTTTTAAAAATGCAATTAGTATTGCAAAAGATTTAATTTATGGTGATATCATCCTAACGGAAGACATGAGAAATGATATCAATATATTGCTCGAAGCAGTACAATCTGACAAACTTTTTGCTTTACATAAAACATTCTGCAACATCCTATGTGACATATTGCAATCGGAACAATATCCGTTATCTATCAAGCTTTACGAACAAATTAAAGATTGCAACCGAGACTATTTCAGTTCATTGGAAAATCACGAAGTGATTTATGGCAAAAATCCTTATATATCATCCTGGGTAAAATTAAAAAAATTAGCTATCGCTTTAAGCAATGATAAGATGGCAAAAAGAATTTCTTTTATTGCTCAAAATAATGCTTTACCGATATTTGTATTAGTTTCTCGTGACTACACTGATCATCTGTCTTTGAGTGACTTACTCGAAGATAATTTTGAGTGTACTTGCAACATCATTCCAATCAATCAAACTGATGATTACGGATACGTCATACCAACATTTGATGTTTCTTCACTGCATGATTTAGCTTCAATGGGAAACATAGGTAATCAATCTTTGTTAGAAAGAATTCGAAAAAATGATCGGCAATTAAAGCACATTGATCTTTCAGGTCGTTTTCTTACTTTAGATTACTTGAAAGCACTCACCGCTGCATTTGAAAATAATACGACCGTAACGGAAATAGATTTTAGTGATAAAGTTTTTTTTGGGCCATCTGAGTTATTTACCAATGCGATCACCGATCTAATAAATAGCATTCCTGCCCTGTCTTGTATTCGTTTATCAAAATGCGGCCTCGGTCCATTATTTGCCTCATCTATAGCTACATTTTTACCACATAATAAACAATTAAAAGAATTAAACCTTAGTGACAATCAGATTGGCAGTGAGGGAGCGATAGCTCTCTTTCAGGCACTTCAAACTAATACTACATTAGAAAATTTGAATCTTAAGAATAATGAAATTGGTTACCTTGACACCATTGATATTTGCAAACTAATTGGTGAGACACTTAAGATCGGTGTAACCGCCCTCACTACGCTTAATCTTGATAACAATTTTTATGATTATTCTTTTAAATTTTATATGGATTTTAAAGGATTAGAGTCTATTTTGGATGGGCTTGAAAATAATTACACCCTTACTCATTTTAAATTAAATAAATTTCGTAATATTATGAATGGTTCTGCACAAAATATGACGTCTTTTATCTCGCCAGCATCGAGCAAAAAAATAAATGATATATCGCTACGAAATAATAAATTACAAACGGAAAAATTACTTGGTTTTATTAAAGATTATTATTTAATATTTTACTTTGGTTTATCTTCTGATCCATCTAATCATTTTTTCTTACCAACAGAAGTACGAACTTATATTTTATTATTGACTTATCTTACAAAATTTAAGCCTGAAGAACGTGAAGGGCTGAAAACTTATATAAAAAAAATGAACGCAAAAACGATATCGTTTTCGTTTGATACACTCATTTCAGTCTCTAAGACTTGTCTCGATCAATTTAATTTTAATGATGGTTACAATTGGAAATTAAAAAGAGAAATTTATTCATTTTTAACAAATGATGATACGGAAATACAAAAAAAAATAGATTCCATTGATTATGCAATACAAATTGTATTAGCGTCTATTACTTCAGGATGTTCTCATCCATTTCACAAAAAATCATTGAATCAAGAGATGAAATTATTTTGCGAAGCATTTTACTGTAGAGATGTAGCAAGGTTGCAACAATTGAGTGAGCAGCAGTTTACCCCGACATGCTTTAAACCAGGGCAGAAATGAGAATAGTTAAAAAATAATCGTTCACCTTGCGATTCTTTTGTAACCTGATAAAATTGCCCTGTTTTAATCTTTCCGTAATGTGAATCAGCTATACTTTCACATGGGGGCGACCCGGTTTCGACGTGGGTTGCAAAGCTTGAGATGCATGCCGAGGCGGTAATATAACCTCGTAAAAAACTATTACAAATCTTATACTTGCCAATACTAAACGCAAGTTAGCTGTAGTTGCTAAGAAAATCAACGACTCCATCTTTGGTGGTGCCGAAGATTTATTAGCACAAGCCGCCTAAACACCGGCGCAGCTCCATCCACCGATTGTGCTTACGCGATCGGAACGTTTATGAAAATAAACCGGGTGGTCATATTACATAAGCTCGCGGTTTGATAGGCCCAATATCAAACAGCTAAATCTTCTGGGATCGCTGCTTTAACCTCTTTCCAGTTAAAGAAAAGCGGCTAAATTAAAGAACTGGATAAGCATGTAGACCCGATAGTAGAGGATTCGCGGACGCGGGTTCAATTCCCGCCGCCTCCACCAATAACTGAGAACTGAGGGGTCAAATCTCCTCTTCCCTCAACTTTCGACTTTCCTCTATCGTTTTAGCATTATTATTCATCTGCAAAATCAGCTCGTTGGCTATTTTCAATTGATGGGCATCAGCTTGCACCCGTTGAATTGCGCTTGATACACCCTTGTAGCTTAAACCCATCATGTTTCCGATTTCTTGCAACGAACATCCCCCAAGTCTGCGGCAAATATAGATGGTTATATTGCGTGGTACATTTTTAATTTTGCGGGATTTTTGAGATATATTTTTATCATTAATGCCAAAATGGTCCGAAACAATATTTAAAATTGATTGCATAGAAGGCGCTACCAGAATGCGATCAGCGCCAACAATTTCAGCGGATAAAGAATGAGCTTTAACATACTGAATAATTATTTCGCAAAAATCCTTCCCTCCCAAGATTGACGGATTCTTTTTTTCTTCGGGTAAATTTATTTCTTGATTAACGCCATATTCAACAAATTTTTTGTACGATTGTACGAAATTATTTTGGCCAAAACGTTTAATTATTTCTTCGGTATTTAAACATTTATGTTTTTTAGTTTTTTTAATATAACCAAGATAACTTGACCATTTATATTCAAGCAGAGAACGAACCATTTTTGCTTTTAAAGGATTCAAGTGAATATAGCGACTCAATTCGATTAAATATTCATCTGCGTTAATAAGAATTGCCTTAAATCTACCTTTAAATAAAGGTCCATCTCTTTTTATGTCAATATTCACATATCGAGCATAAATAGAATGCAAGTATTGCATTGCCTCACTAATATTTCCCCTGGGTGTATGCACAATGAGATGATAGTGATTATCCATTAAACAATAGGCATGTGTTTCAATGCCATAAATTTCTTTTGTTTTATTTAAGAAATGAAGAAACATATAGCGGTGATCATCACTAAAGAAAATAGTTTCTCGGTTAACGCCGCGATTCATCACGTGATACCAGGCACCTTCAAAATATATACGCAGCTGTCTTGCCATAGGAAAGTCCAATGTTATGAAATAATTATTTTAGGATTTAAGAGTATTTATATGCGGAAAGGGAAAGGTGGATAATTTTACTTCTTAGTAAATAATTTATTATTGCTTATGGATGTTGGCAAGTTATTTTTTATGAAGACTATGGATTAATTTACGAGAAGAGGGAAAAGGAGATTTGACCCCTCTGCTTTTTGTATTGCCCGTTTTCATTTTTTTGCATGTCAGTATTTAATCACTCTTTTTATTTAATTTACCTTCTAAATATTTAATAGCCAAATCCCGAAGCTTTTTTTGTTCTTGCACCTCATCCACAGAAATAGGTAATGATTTCACATCCATTGGCAAACAGAATTCGCCAGAAAAAAGCTTTACCAGTTGTGTTCTCATAAACATTTGATAATTTTCTTCAGTAACATGTCCTTGAGGTTTATAAACACTTTGCCTGATGTGAGTGGAATCAAAATCATATCCAAGCGTCTCACCCATTGCTACTAATAGCTCAGTTAGCGTGCCTTCGCAATCCTTATTGAATTGAATCTGTTCTGCCTCGGTAGTAGCTTGAGATTGTGTACGGGTATGCAAATATGAGCGCCACGCTTCTCTGACTTTTTTATATTTTTTATCCCCGTAGAATTCTATATCAATCATATTTAATGCTTTAATGTGATCTTGGGAAAGAACCGACGCTCTCGTTGCCATTAACGTTTTGAATATATCCAATCGTCGCTTTCGGACTTCTTTTCTTTCATCTAATTTGCTTTGAATCCATAATGCACTGACAGGCGCACTAATAATGGCAACTATTGTTAACCAATCCTTTAAAGGCACGTCTATTAACACCTGCGCAACGCTATTTCCAATACTCATACATCACTCCCTGCTTAGTACTTTCTCAACCTCACCCCAAGGCAACCTACTGCCAGCATCTTTCATCTGTTGAAAGGCAACACGCGCAACGTCAACGGTAATTTTTTTACCTTGAAGCATTTCATCAACCAACCATATCGTGCCATGTACCTCAACACTTAATTCTGCGGCTACTTCTCGCAATGCTTTGTCACCAGTCAATAATTGGCAATATTCATGTTTAGCAAGAGTTAATGCCAACAAATCATTGACGCTAGTCCTAACATATTGCTGACGCAAACTATAAGCTTCACTTACTAAATCGCCACTCATAGTTTTGCTTATCAAACCAAATTGCAACAAATGACCGTGCCGCTCTGCTAGTTCTTCCTCAAACAAAATATCTGGTACCGCAAATTTCCAAGGCAAGCTAAACATTGCGCTTGTTAATCCACCACATTCAATATCAATTAATACGCTCGCGTCACTGATGATGAGCAACATCTTGGCTCTCCATAGCACGCAAAGACCTAAATGATTCAAGCGGCATATTCATTAGTTCTGCGGCTTTGGACTCCCCAAGATATTGCTCGGCAAGGGCACGAAAAATCATTTGTTCAAAAATATGTGTTTTTTCTTTCGGATATTGGTCACCAGGTTCTTGCTTAGACCAACCTCGCTCATTAAATTCAGCGCGCAATTGAAGATACAGATTATTTGAAATAATTCCGGCGTCTTCCGCACGATGTAAAATACCCAACATACTGATACCAAATTCTTGTTTTAGCAGACTGAGTTCGCGAGGTTCAATATAGTTACGATGTTCGCCCAGCAGATTAATTAAAGCTTCTTTTGGCAAAAGAAATGCGCCTGCAAAGCGATCGCAACATTTTTCTTCATCTAAAAAAGGATGAAAAAAACCGTTTAAGACAAGATGTCCGAGTTCGTGAGCCAAAGTAAATCTTTGTCGGTCGCCCGGCCACTGATTGCCAATTACAATAAGTGGCATATCGTTAATGCTGGCAGACAAACCATCAAATTTAGGATATTGCTGATTATCAACTTCAAATACCTTAATTCCATGCTCTTCAAATATATCAATTAAATCAGGTAATGGCTCAAATCCTAACTTCCATTGTTTACGAATCTGATTCGCCACCATTTCAATATCATCGTAGCCGCTTATTTTTTTAGTACCTAAAGAAAATTCTTGTATAGGTGGCGAAGGAAATAAACTCTCAAGCTCAACTCGCCGCTCTATTTGATCTAACATTATTGCGGTAATTTCTTCTAACTGCCGTTCGGGCATATCTGCATGCTTGCGATATTGAATGTTTTCCAAAGTAAACCGTTCTGGTCTAAAAAAATATTCCACTTTAACGTGTAATGCTTTCGCAAGTTTAATAAGGACATCCGATGATGGAGTCACCGCATTATCTTCGTATTTTTTGATCGCGGCATGACTAAGCTCAATTTGCTCTCCCAAGTCGCGCAAAGACAACCCCAATGCTTTTCTTGCCCGTTGAATCCTATTACCTAACATGGCTCACCCTCTTTATGGTTTACATTTATAAGTATATATTATATATTTGTAAACTTCAAATATTATGAACAATCAATAGATTAAATACCAATTAAGGAAAAATGGTTAATAAATTTAGCAAGTTACAAACCGAAGTGTTGGAGCACATCCAGAACAGTCCTGGCAACGTTATTTTACGCCGAGAGATAAAGGACATGGGCAGCCCTAGCCAAATTAACCGATGCATACGTGCTTTAATCGATGCTAAAGAATTAGTCAAAATTGGTCATGGCGTTTATGCGAAATCGTACATATCAAAATACGTTAATAAACCAATTATTAAAGGAGGTGCTGATGCAGCGTGGCTAGAAGCTTTGACAAAATTAGGAGTGCAATGGGAGCTTGGCAGTGCAGCTCAAGCATATAATGCAGGACTTATCAACGCAAGTACCTGTTCGCATGATAGTACGTTTAAAAAGCCGCTATCGAGGCAAACTTTCCTATAGTGGTAGAAAACTAATTATAGAAAAAGGCAACAACATGTGGGCGGAAATGCTAGAGCAAAATCGCAGTAAAAAGAAAAAATAGACTGGTGACGTCTTATCATCAGTTGAAATTTAACAGCCAAATGTCATAATGTCGTTCGTGATTCGCGAACAGCGAACGATCACCGGGACGTCGGTTCAATTGATCTTCCAGTACCATCTTTACAGGGTAACAAGTAGCGTAACATCACAAATTCCCGTATAAAAAATACTAATTTAATCAATCAAGTAGCCAATGAATGCGATTGACGCCGCCCCAAATGATAGTTTTAAGAGATCCAAAATTATCTAAAACCCTCGTAAATAAAGCATATTTTCACTATTCTTCATCCAATAAAATCACACATTCATCAGTTTTATAGTTTTCATCATTTCTCCAATAGACACAATAATAATTGGATCATCGCTTAACCCTGCCAGTATTCATCAGGATCTTCTTGTAATTCAGGATCATCAGGTTGCATATTCTGATAACGAACAAACACTTTCCGCATCCATGCTGGCATCTTATCAAGATGCATTAAAACCTCATTGAAATATTTATCCTTTAGACGACCATGAAGCTTCTTAACTATTCGTGGTTTTAAATACCTCTTACCCTCGTACCACAATGCAGTAACCACATGACATGTTACTGTATTTGGCATAACAATTTTTTTGGGATTAACATGCACCAGCCTAATTCTATTTACCCCATTTACCTTTATATGGCGCGAACGACCCGTCGTATAGAAAATTTGGCGCACAGGAACTTGCGTGCTTAGGCCAATCTGATTTAGAGCTACCGCAGGATGAACTGATATTATCTCACCAGTCTTTTTAGAAACAGCTTCAGTAATTATTTCTGCACCAGGCGGTATAGGTTGGCCAGGGAAAAAACGACTTTTCCCTGGTCGATAATATAGATCATGCGATATAACACCAATCTCATTCTTTTTCTTTAATCGATTTAAAACATTTTTAACAGTTTTAATCGAAAAATCTCTGCAAATGGATTCGACAGAAAAAATTTTTTGCCTAGGAATTTTTTTAATTCTTTTCTCAATTAACTGAATTTCTTCCATAAAAAGCTTCCATCTTAAACTAATATAATTTTCTGAATTTCTAGTCGACAATATTCAGCCTGACCTACTTCAATAGCTAAATTACTGTAGCAAACATTTGCTTCACTATGCGTATGGCCACATAACACTAAAAATTCAATTTGTGGATTTTGTTGAGCAACGGTTGTTAATAAATCTCCTATGTCTGTTAGCCAAGCATATTGCATAAATTACCTGTTTATTATGTCTTTAATCTTTTGTTCTACTATGTCAATGCGACCATCAGCATAACTACCGTACTGAACAAAATGCCCAGGAATAGCACCCTTAAAAGCTGGGCTATTATTAATTTCCGCAAATGAATTAATTAAGTGATCTCGCAACTCGCTATCTGCTTTATGAATTTCTTCAACTATCTCAACTCTACCATCTAAAATCGATACAATATCTTCAAAGTCATGACTGACGTAATAATCCGATTTACCGCGAGTCTTAAAAGCCTCCAATTTCGTTGCAAGAAAATACGGAGCAGTAACTATTTTTATATCTATTTTATCTGTTAGACGATGGAGTATTGCTGCAGCAATAGCTCTTTTATACCAACGATTGCCAAATCCCAAAATATTTTCATCAGTAGGCATAACATCTAAAGTCACATCGTCATAAAACCAACGACAAATGACTTCTTCAGATAATGATTTTTTAAATCCCTGCTTAGTTAACTTCTTTTCTAATTGATGATATTGATTCAAGGAAATAACATCAACGATGCAGTCCACATCCACCGTATATCGAACATCTGGAAATTCAGGATCAGTGATAAAAAGGCCTGTAGTACATCCGCCTAAAAATACAACATCCTCGCGAATTTCTCCTAACTTCGCTGCTACAAATTCCAACATTCTTAAGTTGGCTAACATTACCAATTTATTATTACTTTGCATATTTTAATTTTTCCTTCAAAAGAGATGCCGCCAAATTACGTTCGCGTGGACGTCCCGATCTTATTACATCAATTAATACTAATAGCTCGTAAAAAGACTCATCTGGGCTTTCACGTAATGCTTTAGGAATTGACGGATGAATAGGCGCTAAAGCAACCCCTCTTTTCTTTCCTATGGCATCTGGCCACACAGGTATTGGATCATTACCAAGAGGAATCTTATCGTGAAATATAGGTGCTGCAATTGCAGTTGGCATACCACGAGTATATTCGCCTAGCTTTACTGGAAAGAAAAATTTAACTCCGCTTACTAGAAATTCTTCTGCAGCATTAATGTTAGGAAAAAGCTTGTCGTCTTTATCTTTTCTCAATAATCCAGCATCGCCTAAGCGTTTTATGCCAGCATTAATTTCAGCCAAACTAATACATAATGCTTTGGCTAATTGGCGCTGCGACCAATCCACCCCAGGATTAGCTAATAGCTTTATTAAAATGATACAATCTTGTGGCTTTAACATCTTCAGTATCCCTGTATGTATAAACTGAGTATAGCACAAGTGTTCGCTGTTCGCGAACAGGGAACATATAAGATAAGCAATACAGTGATAAATTTCGTTCGCAATTCGCGAACGGCGAATGGTGAAAAACTACAGGACGCCGGTTCAATTCCCCCGTCAATACGGAGTTTTTGGGGGCTTTTCAGAAAAACCACATTCACTTAATTATTTATTATCAATTAGTTACTTAACCAATGTGATTGACGCCGCCCCAATTAATGATCCTGAGAGTTATCCGATTTACCCACGATTTCCTCCGGCAAATCTAGCTCAGCAGCTTAAGCCACAATCTTCTCCTTTTTAAACTCTGCAATATATGTGTTATTCGATAAATTTGATAAATTTGATAAATATTCTAAAATACTTTCCAATTTTAAATTTATTTCTGAACAATCTGTTTCAAGAATTTCTTTTACTGGTCTCACATATTTTTCTTTTTGAACAAGATCACTAAGACAATTTTCAACCATGCTTGCTAACGAACTTTCTGTCATTTCAAAATGAAATTGTAACCCATATACCCTATCACTATAACGAAATACTTGGCGCGGACATCCTTCACTTTTCGCTAATAAAACAGCTCCTTCTGGCAAGCCTGGCATATCATAATGCCAATGCATCGCTTCAAATGTATTAGGAAAATGCCGAAAAATAGGATCACCTTTTGCATCATCGAGCAACTCAACCAAATACATTCCTACTTCTTGATGAGGGCTAGGTTCAGTTTTCGCTCCTAAAGCTTCAGCAATCAACTGCGCACCTAAGCATATCCCCAAAATTCGTTTATTCAATTTTAAAGCTTCTTTGATAAATTCAATTTCATCTAGTAAATAGGGAGCATCTTCTATTCGAAGCGTAGATTGTGGGCCGCCCATGATAATAATAAAATCGAAGTTATCTATTTTTGGTAATGTTTCTCCGCGATATGGATTCACTTCCCGGATGATGTGATTCTTTTTATTAGCCCATGTTTCAATGTAACCCAGCTTTTCAAAACTGGCATGAGATATGCACAAAATTTCCATTATTATTTCCTCTCCAACAAATTATTTAATATTTGAGTTTTTGATTTGCGTCGCTTATAAAAATGATTTTATAAAAACAGAATTTGTGTTATTTAGCAATATTTATTAAATAATCTTTTATTCTATTTATCTCTTTTTATGTCCTTTTTTCAATCCGCAATACTGATAAAATTGTGATTGATTATCTTGAGCTGTAGCAGTTTTTGTAAATTTTAAGCGGACATCTGGCATTCCTGCTGTATGTGCATCCTTTAAATAAATTTTCACGTCACCCGTTTTTTCACTTTCCCGGAATGTAAAACCGTCTTCTTGGCTTGATCTAACTAGTGTATGATTAAAAAAACATGACCGATAGTTTCTGAAAGCTGTTGTATCTTTTTTACCACGCAAATCCTTCCAAATAGCCTGTTCATTAAAATGGACATAAATATTCTTAGCACGATCTTGTAAGTAACTATTATCCGAAGTTAATCGTACGATATTAGAAATTAATTTATTTGAATTATATTTATAAATTTTATTTTCACGATTGTTACCTATAATGTTCCATGTAATTATAGTTGAAGAATGAGACGAAGTAGTTACGGAATTCTGATTGGCTGATTTTTTAAATGCTTTTTTTTGCTCGTGTAAATTTTTTGCTCTCCCGGTAATAGGTTTTTGATATGAATAATTAAGTACATTATTAGGAATATATTCTTTGCTTATATCTTTATCCTTATCTTTACCCTTGTTTTTATCTTTTTCTTTATTTGCATTATTTTTTTCTAATTTTTCAAGTTCTCTCAACTCTAATATAAGAAGCATTTCATGCGAAACAAAATCACGAACTAATGAAGAATGAAATTTTATATTTTGTTCGATTTCATCGTCATATTGAGCAATCGCTTTTCGTTGTCGTATACCCAACATAGTTATAGAATAAAGACAATAAAATGATCTAGCCATGATGGCATAAGAAATCACTTGACTAACATAATCATCTTTATCACTAAAATAAGAAAGAATAGAATATTCAATACCTACTTCAAGGAGATATTTTAAAAATTCAGAAATCCCTTTTTTAGTAATTTCTTGTCGTCCACTTACAGTCTCCACATCGCTGTCTTCTTTTAAAATAGTATCATAATCTCTATTGGTAATTTCTTTTACTTTATTCTTTATTATTCGATCACGTTTCTCACGCTCATCCTCACTTAAACCACATGACTTAGTAAGAAATGAATACCCCGCCTTTCCTTGTATATCAATTCCTTCAATAACGCCGTAAATTTGTCTCGTTGAAATTTGATTGGTATTGCTTTGAAAAATTTCTATCGTTTTTCTTATATAAGATATCGCATAATCATTTATTAACTCTTGATCTGAAAACACTTCGAATATTTTTTTTACTGCTTTTTTTAAAATATCCTCATCCTCATTTGGATGGATTTTTTTAAATAAAAGGGTAAGCAGATTAATAAAAAACGAATCATACAATTTATCAAAATGATGTTTTTCATGAAAACAAGACATATATATAAATACTTGGCAGAGATCACTAATCCTATTTACAAGTTCTTCGTTTTCCGCAATATCTTCGATTAATTTGTCTTTAAGTTTGATATTAGACTCCGTTATAATTTTTTCAATAAATTCATTATTAATCTTTTTCGCTTTATTAGTTTGTACTCGTCGTCTGTGCTGCATAAATAATTCTCTTAATATTGTTATGTTATCTGTTAAAGTTTTATCCATTTTAACTTAAATAGATTAAGAGAGGCTTAAGTGATTTATTTTTTACTTTTCAAGAAGTTAATCGGATAATCTTCTGAATCTCGGGTCGGCCATTCTCTGCTCGGCCTACCTCAACCCTTAAATTACCGTACGAAACACTTGCTTTACTATGTGTATGACCACATAACACTAAAAATTCAATTGCTGAATTTTGTTCTGCAACAGCAATCAATACATCACCCATTATTTTTGAACTAAAAAAAGGTAACCAATCATCATCATTTATTTTACCTTTATGCAAACATACTTCTTTAAAAGGGGGAACATGCATCAACACAATTATTTTCTTGGGATTTTGACCAATCGCATGCTTTAAATCATCTGCTAACTTCATTGCATCAGCATCAGCTAATTGCTGCATTTTTTCTAATAATTGATATTTACCGAGAATTTTTTCTTGGAATAAATCTGCAATCATTCTACTATCATTGAGCACAACGCGACTATTTTGATAATCACCCAAACGACCATCCGCCCAGCCATCTTGACCAATTAACAATGTATTGTTATTAAATTTTTGCATTCCCGATGCTGGTAGCCAAAATAATTTATCGTGCTTTTTAGTTAAGGCCATCATTGCCTCATACACTTCCTTAATTCTACCTTTATAATAATCATGATTACCTAATACAAAATAAATTGGTTTATTAATGTAAGCTACCATTTCATTTAATAAATCTACTATACACGGCGCTTCTGCAATATCACCACTAATTAACACACCATCACATTTCGTATTAATAATCTCTTCATAAAATTTTTGACGAATAACATCATCAATAAAATTAAGGTGAATATCTGTTAACCAAGCAAGTTTCATCATTACTACCCATTATTTATAATTTGATTAAAAAATCGGCTCAAATTGATCATTTTAATATCTAACACACTCTTCATTAATTTTAAAACGGCTTATTCGTCATCAAATAAAAAACGATCACTAAACTCATGAAGGCCGGCCATCCCAAACAAAACCAATATTTAAAATACGTATAATATCGATCAGGAAGCTGAGACTTTAATTCGTCTGCTTGCATCGCAAAATCGCGCATTTTAATTTGCAAATAAACGACTGGAAACCAACATATTGCCGCAATGACATAACCAACTATTGAACCCCAAATCCAAAATAAAGTAAAAGAATAGCCCGCCAAATGGACCATCCATAATCCAGTCGCTAACTGAATTACTGCTGAAGGAGCAGTGAAAATCCAATCAGCAAAAACCACATATTGAGTAATTGCAGCAATGATATTAATTTTTCGTGTACGATGACCATACAGCATCACACAAGCTGTGCCAATGCCGGTCCCAAACAAAATAGTCGAACTAATGGCATGAATAAACTTTAGCCAAAGATAGAGCATAATCAAACATTCTCCTTAAGCATGCACTCCATTTTGATATACAATATTGATAAACGCCACCAATTAAACGGTGAATCATTATGAATCAAAATAAAATTTGGCTTGTCTATGATGGTGAATGTCCAATCTGCAAACCGACGGCGAACGCACTTAAAATTCGTGCTGCAGTTGGTGAACTCATCTTGGTAAATGCGAGAAACCCTCATCCCATTATGGTAGAACTAAAACAAGCTGGATTAAATATTGATGATGGCATGGTAGTCAAAATCAACAATACACTTTATCACGGCGCAAACGCACAACACGTACTTGCAATGATTGGCACCCGTCAAGATTGGTTTAATCGCACCAACGTATGGCTATTTCAATCAACAACGAGAGCAAAAATTATTTATCCTATTATGCGAGGCATTCGACTTGCCGTGCTTAAAATAAAAGGTATTTCAAAAATAAATAATTTGGATAATCCATGAAGAAAGAACACACATTTAAATCAATCTTTGGTTCTGCATGGAATAATTTGCCGCCTGCATTTCAAAAACGTTATATGAATCGCTCTTATACTCATGACATAACGACTGTAGAAGGAAAAATGGATATTCATTTTTCCAAAATAATGTCTTATTTCGTGCCATTTTTTAAATGGCTTCATGTATTAGTTCCTTATCAAGGAAATAATATTCCAGTAAAAGTCGATTTTCGTAATGAAATACATTCTGATGCTGTTTATCTTGATCGAAAATTTTATTTTCCAGGTAAAGCACCTTATGAATTTAATTCATGTATGCGTGTTTTTAAAAATAATGAAGTAATAGAATACATGTCTTTTGGTATAGGGTGGAGAATACATTACTTTTATGACGGTAAAAAAATAGTGATGCAACATAAAGGCTATATCTGGAAAGTGTTTGGATTAAATATACCTATGCCGTTTGCAATTTTTATTGGAATTGGTCGCGCCGAAGAAGAAATAATCGATGATAATTCCTATCGAGTAACGATGACGATATCACATCCTTTATTTGGCAGCATGTACAGTTATTCAGGTGATTTTACTTTTAAAAGTTTACCAACATGAATCAAGTTCTTATTCTCGGCGGTTATGGTAATTTTGGTTCGCGCATTGCTGCTGCACTTGTAAATGATAATATCTCAATTATTATTGCAGGCCGTGATCGACAAAAAGCAGAAAATTTATGTCATCAATTAAAAAAAGATACTGGAAAAAATAACATTACTATTGCTACATTTGATGCGAACAAAGAATTAGACAAACAACTTAATATTTTAAAACCAACCGTAGTGATCAATACTATTGGACCGTTTCAAACAGCAGATTACTCTATTGCTAAAACTTGTGTTCAACATAATACTCATTATATTGATCTTGCAGATGCACGTGATTTTGTTACTGGCATCACTTGTCTAGATACGTCAGCAAAAGAAAATAATGTACTTGTTGTAAGCGGCGCCAGCACAGTACCTGGTTTATCTTCTGCAGTATTGGAATTTTATAAAAATAATTTTTCGAATATTGATTCACTTATTTATGGCATTAGTCCAGGACAAAAAGCGCCACGTGGGCTTGCGACAACAGAATCCATTTTAACGTATTTAGGAAAACCACTAAAACCTTGGGCTAATCTTGATCGAAAATATTTTGGCTGGCAGGATATTTATCGTCAAAAATATCCTGAATTAGGTAAACGCTGGATGGCAAATTGTGATATTCCTGATTTAGATTTATTTCCTCGTCGATATAACATAAAAAATATTCAATTTTCTGCAGGCATGGAAAATAGCGTTCTACATTTGGGAATGTGGATGATGTCATATCTTGTACGTATTGGTCTTCCATTGAATTTACCAAAACATGCGAAATTTCTTTTATCATTAAGTCATCTTTTTGATTCATTTGGCACAACAAGCGGAGGCATGCATATACTAATGAAAGGAACAAACAAGGAAGGAAAACCTATCGAAATTAAATGGTTTATTATCGCAAAAAATAATGATGGCCCACAAATACCGTGTGTACCCGCGATTATTCTCAGCAAAAAAATCATTCAGGACAAATTGCATGTAAGCGGTGCTATGCCCTGTGTCGGAATGATAGCACTGGATGAATACATGAAGGAATTAGAAGGATTCTCAATTAAACAGCTCGTTATTTGAGATATTCTTTCAGCCACATTCATTTGACAACAAAAAACATTAACCTTCGTTAATAATATTCACTTTGATTGTCGCGACCAAGTCACCTTCTAACTCAATCTCAATGTTATATTCACCAATCATGCGCAGCGCGCCTTCAGGTAAACGAACTTCACGTTTTTCAATCGTTACGCCTGTTTTACTTAAAGCCGCTACAATGTCACGCGTTCCAATCGAACCGAATAATTTGCCTTCTTCACCTGCTTTAGCTGGAATAACAATAGGTTCTAACGCATTAATTGCTTGCTGTCTCACTTCTGTCGCTTGTAATTTTTCCGCAGCAATTTTTTCTAACTCAGCACGACGCGCTTCGACCTTAGCCAAATTATCTTTTGTTGCATACACTGCTTTACCTTTTGGAACGAGGTAATTACGGGCAAATCCGGGTTTTACTTTTACCTTTTCACCCAACGCACCCAAATTACGCATTTTTTCAAGTAAGATTACTTCCACCGTCTTAGCCCTCTTAAAATAAATTTATATGATTCACTCACACTCTCTTAAATCGTCTTCTTACATCCAACCAAATATCTAACAAAGCAAACATCGCAACCAACATCACACCCACTGGCATGGAAATAACAAGCACAACATAAAAAAGTAATAACCAAAACCATGTAAGAGAAGAATGTCCTAATCTAAATAAATAATGAACCAAACTTAATCCCGCTATCATAAATAAGAGATAAAGCACGGGCATCATATCTAAAACAACACTATTGCCCCAATATAAAAGTATGATACTTACAACAAACAATACGCCGGCCAATGGCGTTAATCGTATGTTTTGCAATTCATTGCGCAATTTACCAGGCGAAAAAATCAGCGCCTGCCACCATCGACCCACCACTAATTGCAGCATGGCATTAAACAAAATGGCAGCGACTATTAACCCAGTTGCATATTGTTTTGTAATATTAATCACATCATGCTGCTCACCCGACATAACCGTGCCTTGCGATAAAGCATCAGCTGCTTGTTGTAATTCTCCCAACTTGAGCACCCACCAATTTGCCACGTCAGGATAAGCAAGATGAACAAGACTCACAATTAAAACGCCTGACAATGCTGCAATTTGTAATAAAACACCCCAGCTTGTTTTTCGAAACAACATCACAGCAAAAAACCACGTCAAGACATTGCTTAATACGCCGATTGAAATGGCTGTCCACGTGACTAATACATTACCATCGTGATGACTAAATACATAAAAACTCAGCACATAACCCAACGTTGCTGCAATCGTGAAAAGTGCACCTTCAAATATTCCCTTCACTAAGGTCATCAGAGCAGCAATCAAAATACCCAACAGACCAATAAAGGGAATACAAGAAACAACAAACGTCAGTAATAACGCTTGCCAGCGGTTCCCTAATAAATAATATGAAAAACGTTTTAGCCACATGGGAGTCAAATTATTATTACAATTTAGTGTCTATCAGTGTATGGCAATAGAGCCAAATAACGCGCACGTTTGATGGCTTTTTTCAACATACGTTGGAAACAAGCTTTTGTTCCTGTGATACGACTAGGAACAATTTTGCCATTATCCATAATAAATTTTTTTAACAAAGGCACGTTTTTATAATCAACTTCTTTAATTCTATTCGTTGTGAAATAACAAACTTTTTTACGACGAAACATGTATTCTCTCCCGTGTTTATTGGCGTGCATCATTCATTTCAGCATGTTCATCAGATCGTTTGCCGCGACCGCCGCGTTCTCCATTTTCAAAACCTTCCACTTCACCACGGCCATCTCTTTCTTTCGATACGGCTGAAGGTTCTGTGATGGCACGATCCACATGTAAAATCATATTGCGAATCACAGCATCGTTGTAACGAAAGCTATCACTTAATTCGTTAACGGTGGCTTGATCGCATTCAATATTCATCAATACATAATGTGCTTTCATGATTTTATTGATGGGATAAGCTAAAGGACGACGACCCCAATCTTCCATACGGTGTACTTTGCCTTTGTGCTGAGAAATAAGTGTATTATAACGTTCGATCATCGCGGGGACTTGCTCACTTTGATCTGGGTGGACAAGAAACACGATTTCATAGTGTCGCATATTATCAGTATTGCTGCGCTTCATAAGAAGGCTCCTCTCGGTTTAAACAGCTTTCCCTGTATTCGGGTGAAAGCAAGGAGTAAATGTATTTTTGAGGGGCAGATTGTACTTAACCTAAAGTTGATATGCAATGAGATATTGTGATCGACATCACATATTGCGAACAAAATTTTATGATGCTATTGCAATCGATTTAAAAATATACACTCGTCTGACATATTTGGAATAATGTGAAAATTTAATGAAGTTTCCTTGACAAAACCAGCACAAAACTTCGAAAATATGCCACTTTCTTCATTTGGCTCATTGGCTATGTAGCTCAGCTGGTTAGAGCGCGGCACTCATAATGCTGAGGTCGGTGGTTCGAGTCCACCCATAGCCAAGTATTATCCACTAGTTACGGATCCGTTTGAAATAACCAAATAACAAGGAAAGTAATATTATGGCAAGACTCTATGGAAGAAGCAGAGATATAGCACCTAGAAATAATTATCATTGGGATGCACATATCGCTCTCATGAGTCAACATTCAATGCTCATTGATTTCCATCGGTTATGCAACGAGTTAAGTAAGTTATGCAAGCAGAATCATGGTAAATTTGCTCATGAAAATGCAGCCAAAAAAGAAAAACAAAACTCGAGTTTTGTTATCAAAAAAGTGCTTAATGATAAAAATGATAAAAAAGCTGTGATAAAGGCAGATCAACAAAAGTTACAACTAACACAACCACAACAAAAAAAATCATTTCAAGATAAATCAGTAAAAATAGCCGCCAATCAAACAACTCAGCAACTAAAATTTTTCACAGTAAAAAATACAGAAAAAAACAATTATTCTCATTCTCACTCACCTGCAAAAGAAAAATATTTAAATCGTAAACCTAATCTTTGTACTACAAAAGAGATCAAACAACCTGTACGGAGACGATAAGCGTGATTTAATTATTGGCTTTTTAATGACGTTGCAAAAAAGCACTAATATACTTATCTTATCTCAGAAATTCGTAAAGGATTATCTACATGACTGAAACTTACATTCGATATGCACGCACTCCCACTTTAAATATTTGTTATGAAGAAAGTGGCAATGTTGATTCTTGCCCTGTTATTTTAATGCATGGATTCCCTGATGATGTAAGAACCTGGGATGGTGTTGTACCTGCACTTGTGAGCAATGGATATCGGGTGATAGTTCCTTATCTGCGCGGATATGGAAAAACCTTGTTCCTAAACTCGAATACACTTCGCTCAGGTCAACAAGCTGCGTTAGGAAATGATCTACTTGAATTGATGAACTGTCTCAAAATCGATAAAAGTATTCTTGTCGGTTACGATTGGGGAGGACGCGCAGCTTGCATTGTTTCTGCTTTGTGGTCTGAACGTGTTATCGGTTTAATATCAATAGGAGGATATAATATTCAAAATATTCCTCTTGCCCAAGAACCCGCTAATCCAGAACAGGAATATCGATATTGGTATCAATGGTACTTCAATACAGAAAGAGGCCGAGCCGGTCTTAAAAAGAATAGACGAAAATTTTGCAAATTACTTTGGCAACTTTGGTCACCAAATTGGCATTTTAAAGACGATGAATATGAACGCACAGCTATTTCCTTTGATAATCCAGATTTTGTTGAAGTCGTCATACATTCGTATAGACATAGATATGGCATCGTTCCTGGCGATCCCTTATTAGAAGATATTGAGAACAAATTACTTAAACAACCATTAATATCCGTACCCACAGTAGATTTAGAACCTGCATGCGATGGAGTAGAAGCACCTGATGAACCGCCAAATGATTCTCATATGTTTTCTGGCTCGTACAATAGAAGGGTTATTCCAGTAGCAGGACACTTTTTACCGCGAGAATCAGCGTCTGCTGTAATTCAAGCAGTCTTAGATTTAAAAAAACTAGTGATTTAATAATTTTTTTATTTTATAGCTTATGGTAAAACTTATTATTCTTTGATTAAAAACTAAGACAACCTTAACGCCTCACCATTATGCCTTACGCTTTTATGGACCATCATAATCCTTACGGCATTCTACTCGCTCTAATTCAACCAAAATTTCTCTCAATTCTTTCTCCATGTTCTCACATATTTCAAAACTGCTAGCGCACCCTTTTCTTTTAATAGAAGTGTAACGTTCATATAAAGGATGATCATCGGTAAGAAGTGATTTTACTTGACGATCTAACTCACTTAACATTTTTATCCTTCCAAATGGGACTCTGTCCTTTTTTATTTCTCCGTTTGCGAGACTTACTTGCACTGATCCAGCTACCACCGAACCTATTTGAATTGAAGCACCAGTCGTCTGTGAATTATTTAATATAGAAATTTTATTTCAGGTTTTTGTCCGAACATCACATCATACCCCTAGATTAAAATTATTTTTGAACGATCAACAATATTGTTTTTGTAATCACGAAACAATACGTAATAAATACCTAATGACTATAGCGAATTATTCATCATTGAAAGAACTTACACATATTATTATTATTGATATCATTCAAACCACTCCACCTTTTTCCAATTACCTACATCCATTTTTTTAGCGTTAATTCTGTCTCTATCATTCCCAATATGAATTTCTAATTTATGACCATCTGGATCAAGAAAATATAATGAGTTACCAGGTGAAGTGTTATCCTTAAAAATGGGTGCACCTGCTTGCTGAATTTTTTTTGTCATGGTATCAAAATCTTTTTCTGCAACACTGAACGCATAATGCGTATAACAGGGATTTGGAAGACGCTTCTCATCGACGTTCAAACAAAACCAAAAACCACTCCCAGGTAAAGCAATATCGGAAATTCCTACTAAGAAATAAGCGCCCTTGTCCCATTTTACAAGTGGTTTTAGCTTAAGCACATCACGATAAAATGAAAAAGATTTTTCAATATCGATCACACCAAGTGTTATATGATTCATTGCGATAATCATCACATCCTCTTCTAGGGAGTCTAAAATCGATAGGCTTCACAACAACTAATAGTGACGAACATTTTACAATTCATTATTTTTTATTTCTATGGTTTTAAAATCCCACTCAATCTCGGAAAACATCGATAAATCACATGCAGCGTTGCACGACATTTACCACCGAGTTAATCGATATTTTCAATAAATTCCTTGCTGCAAAACTTAAGAAGTTTATCCAAAGATAACCCCGTTATTTCTGTAACATACGCAGCCTTTTCGCCTTTAGCTAATAAACGTTCAGCCACTTCTATTTTTCCTTGTTGCACACCTTCTGCTCTTAATTGTTCCGCTAATGTCATGACTTTTTCTCCTACTTCTGAGGAAATTTGGGTATTGATCAGTTCAAAAAATGCCGGTTTATTTTTCAATTCCCCACGTTCTAGCGCATATTGTAACACAATTGAAACAAAATCACGCCCGCCTGAACAAGCTATACTACGCAGAATTTCAGCAATATCTTGCAAAAAGGGTAGTATATCTCGAGCGAAAATATGCTTCAAAACAAATTCCATCACGCCCACCCAAGCATGTTGTTTCAATTCTTGATCATCAATTCTTCCTAAATCAATTAATTGAAAAGGCTTGAGAAAATAACGCTCAATGATTTCTCTGGGCGCCGCAACACTGTCTTTGATATCAGTTGAATAAGGGTAAGTTCGTTCCGCGTGATAAATAACAAGCGGGTAGACCAACGGGAGTTTTTTCTGCTTTGAAGTTTTAATATGATGATCCATCACATTACAGGTATATTTGAGCATACGAAATGGCATCAATTCATCGGGGCTACTTTGATGCTCAACGATGAGATATAAATACGCCTCCTCTTCATTCATCAACGTTTTATACAACATATCTACTGTTGATTCTTTTCTCACATCATCAATATAAGAACGAGGCTGTAAAATTAAATGATCAAGATTAATAAGCGACTTAATATCATCCGGTAAATGCACCGTAAAAAATTCACGTGCAATGCGCATATCTGACATCACCGTTCGTACAAAAGCATCATGAGCATGAACTATTCGACTTGATTGTGTATCCATCTTCGTGACTCACTCCGTTTATATTTATTTTTCATTCTTCAAGATTTCCAAGAAGATTTTGATGATTCGATTCTAGGGTATATTTCACTGTAGTAAAAATTGTAACAAACCTACGTAGCAAATCCGCAGATTGTAGTCGTTTTATATCACTTTTCAAAGAACTAAAACATCGCAAGGCATTGATTTTAAATAATTAACATATATACTAGCTTAACTCATTCTGCGTTAATGACTATTTTCGATTATATGCATGTTTAATAGATTTAAATTAAATTATATTATCCACTTAAGATTTATAGGAAAAAGACCCTACTTTTTTGTTCTGAGATACATCATGAACTGAACAACGAATGAGAGGAATGCAGCCACAATCCGTAGATAATGTTGCTACAGATCCAGCCACTATCTTTTTACTAATAGTTTGATATAAGTCACGCCGTACTGTCCTGTGTAATTCAATTACTTTTCGAAGACATGTTGCTAGTGGTTTTGTATTTAATCCAGAAGCCAATTCACGAATAATATCTATATGTATATCCGTGTAAGTGGCTATACCCTCTAATGTATATTCTTCTGTTGAGATAATATCGTTAAGAATAATTTGCATCAAATTGTTTTCCAACATTTCATCCTCCTTAATTAAAGTATATTTCATTATTTGAAAAAAATTTTTGTATTTTTTTCTGAATATTTCTTTAAGCTCATCACATATTCGTGCAAAAAGCTCAACTTCCAATAACATATTTTTTTCTTTCGAAAAATTTTTCGTGTCTATCCCGAATAAATTAGACAATGGCTCATTAGCGGACATTTTATTCCTCCTTGATAAATCAGAAAGAAAAGATTGCTTTCTATTCTCTTTAATAAATTTGATTCAATCTTTGATTACTGATTTATTAAACTAAAAAATTTAACTATAAAAAGTGCATCATACGACTCGTAAATCCGTTTCTATTTTTAAACCGCACAAAAATTATTTATCACATAAGTGTTGATATTTAATTACCAAAACAAATAATATCGATATTATAATATCGATTCAAGTATTTTTTATAAAAATGATAATAAAATATTTTATTTATATTTATCAATCTATTAATATATAAATATCGATATAATAATAGCGTATTTACTAGACATTGCACCCAGTATTCTATAAAATTTTTAAAACATACGCGGATTAGAAACACATGTCTGAAAAATTAAGTAAAAATATAAATGCGCTCATGGAGGAGGCAAATCTAAATGCAGAAGAACTATCAAGGCGAATTGGTTTACCTGCTAGCACTATAAAAAAAGTTCGCAATAACAAAGATGCTAACCCTACTCTTTCTACTTTAGCCCCATTAGCTAAATATTTTTCTCTCAGTATTAGCCAACTTGTTGGAGATGAACCCATTCCAAAGTCGAGGATAAAGGGTTCATACAAGATTAATCCGGCAACGCTAAACGCTGTTCCATTGATCTCCTGGCAAAATGCCATTACTTGGCCTGCTACATCTAATGAGCACAATCACCATCCCGTCATAATGACAGAACATATTTATAGTAAAAATGCTTACGCCTTATTAGTTGAAGAAGATAACTGGGAAAATTTAGCTAAAAATACAGCCTTATTGATTGATCCGGCATTAGAAGCCGAACACCGAGATTTTGTGATTGTTTATAAAAAAGGTCAAAAAATACCTACTTTAAAACAATTACTACTTGATGAAGGACAAATATACCTAAAACCTGTCATACAGGGATATAATATCGCGGTTTTTACAACCGAGCATAAGTTATTAGGCGTGGTTGCTGAGTATAGAAAACATTTGAAAAAAAACATTATGTAAATGTGGATATGCGAACAGAAAAGTATAGTGAGTATTAAATATGGATAAAAATAACTTAAGTCACCCCACCCAACGTGAAACTTTTTTAATGCTAATGTTAAACAAGGTAACAAAAGAATACAAAGCGTTAATAGAATTTACTCGCCGCCGCAAACCCCTTAAGATAGTTGAAATTTTGGAAGTATCTTCTTCTCCTGGTGAATCTAAATTTGCCATTCAATTAATTAATAAAAATTGCTTCCTATCTTTAACAGCTGCTGAAATTATAAGCAATGGGTATGATCTAAATGAATTCAGCGATTTTCACGCGGAGATGATTCGAAAAGCTGCGCAAGGAAAATTGATTGAATTTTTAAATGGATCTGAAAAAACTCCTTCTTATAAAATCGTTTCAAAAAGATTCGACGCCAAAATACAGCAGTACGTTTTTACTATCGAAACAAAAGAGCAAGTTAATTTTATTCGAACGGCAAATGAAATTACAAATGATACTAATCTGTTACGCAATATGGATTTCAGTGACATTTATGATATAGGGTATACGCGAGGTTGTGAATCAATACTCAAAGAAAAAGCGGCGATACTATTATCAAAACATAAATAATTAAAACGACTTCCCTTTATGAAAAAAAATATTTACATCCTACAAAATAGTAATTTAAGCTTTGACATGGACATATCTCAAATGTATGCCCCAGAGAAATACTCTCTATTTATTATAATCAATAAATTTAGTCTTGATAAATTAACGCAAAGAAAACAAGATCATTACTTTGATAAAATATGGCTAACAGAGAATTTCGATTTTGCTTCTCTTCGAGAAATTATCATTAACAATCAGGCATCCCAAAACTTACCGCTTCAAATTGTTACAAATGCTGAAGAAGCTATTATTGTTTGCGGTAATCTTCGTGTTTATTTTAATATTGATCCTGTAAATTATGATCGATTCAAAGATAAATTAATCATGAAAGAACTATTAAACAAACATGACTTATTAACACCAAAGCATGTTGTATTTAACAAAAAAGAATATAATGACAACCCTAGACGTTATATTAATCATATTACTAATACTCTCACCTTTCCTCTCATTGCAAAACCTATTGACGCGATGGGCTGCAATGAAATTGAAAAGCTAGACACACTAGATGAATTATCCAAGTGGTGCAGCAAAACAATAACGAGCAATAGCAATTTTGAAATCGATGAATTCATTGAAGGAAAAGTTTATAATTGTGATTCTTATATAAAAAATGGCAAGATTGTATTTACTCAAGTGTCGGCCTGCTCTAATTCATGCTATGACTTCATTTGCGGATTAACAAAAGGCACTATTTCCTTACCACATCATGATCCCATCTATAAACATCTCTGCGAATACACTATTCAAATTCACGATGCGATCGGAATTCCCCTAGGAGGCGTTACCCACCTTGAGGCTATACTAACAAACGATAATGAGATTTATTTTATTGAAATTGGACATCGATCACCTGGGATATTAATTCCTGCCATGTATAAAAAATTTCTTAATATTAGTACCATTGAATCACACATATTATTACAAATTGATGATGACTATGAACTAAGTGTCAACCATGGCGCTTATTCAGCATGGGTAGCCTTTCCCATAGCAAAAGGGAAGTTAAATGAAATTCATACCCCCATCATACAAAGTAATTATGAAATTGAATGGAGTAAACGCATTGGCGATATAATGACAAACCCAACAAATGGGCGTGATTATGTTGGTCGATTATTATTATGGAACGATGATTACCAAAAGCTAAAAAATGATTTTGATTACCTTAATACATATCAATTTTATACTGTTGACAATCATTCTATATCAACTCAATGCCATGGTTTAACAGAATATGTCTAGTTTTTTGACTTTTCTTAAAGGTGTATTTCAAATGTTTTCTACTAATTCAACAAAGAAAAAAGTAAATACGCCTGATCCTCTAAATTCTTCTTATATAAAACAGGTAATGAAAAAAAATAATGTATCTGTCATTAGTTATGCCATCATCGAAAATAATACTATACGCACTGTAAATAATATTTCGCTCGATCCCGCAATGAATGTTTCATCACATTCGCTCTATCAAGCTTGTTCATTTAGTAAATCATTAACTGCTTATGCCATTCTTAAACTAATAGCAGATAACCGTATTTTGTTGGATGCGCCACTTAATGATCAGCTGCATTCTTGGAAAATTCCTGAATGTAAATATGCCAATAAGGTAACTATTCGCCAATGCTTAAATATGACCTCCGGTTTTTGTTATAGTGAATTAAATACTACTTTTCCAGGCTATCAGCAAAATGAAATAATTCCTTCTTTAGACGACATTCTTCAAGGAAACAAGCCAGCACATAATCCACCCATTAAATTAAGCTTTGAACCTGGTTCTCAATATTATTATTCCGGCGCTGGTTTTATGGTATTGCAAAAATTAATTGAAGATGTTACTCAGCAATCTTTCACTGAATACATGAGAAATGAAATATTGATTCCTTTGAAAATGCTAAATAGCACATTTCAATGTCCATTACCTGATATTTTAAAAGATGATGCAATAACAGGGAGTAATGCGAATGGTGAAATATATAAAAATGGCTGGGAAAACATTGTGACATCAGCTTCTGGTGGTTTATGGTCGACCTCAACTGATATTGCCAATTTTATATTAGCTATTACGAATGCTTATCTTGGAATTGACAATACTAATATTCATTACACACTTGTCCAGGAAATGCTTTCTCATCAGTCAAACTCATCGTTCGGTTTAGGGGTGAGTATCGATGGATTAGGAAATAATTTGAATTTTAGAAAAAATGGACATAATAATGCCTACCATAACGAATTTATTATGTTTCCTCATACAGGGCAAGGCATGGTCATCATGACTAACTCTCCCAATGGTATTACCGTCATTAATGAGTTAATGACATTTTTTTCTAACAAATATCAATGGCCAGCTTACTCTAAAAATTTTAACGAATTAACCATAGCAACAAATACTAATCGAATACATCCATGAATATTTCACTTACTAGCAAAAAGATATCGCCTGCTCAGCATTGGAATGGCGCGGATTACCATCGTATTTCTTCACCTCAATTCAATATTAATAAAGCCTTTCTAAATGAATATATTTTTCACGGAGATGAAACCATTTTAGATATCGGTTGTGGTGATGGTAGAACCTCGAGAGAAATTGCTAAGAAAATTCCTCATGGCGAAATATTAGGGATAGATGCTTCTAACAGTATGATTGAAATCGCCAACAAAAATAACAAATATACACATTTACGCTTTCAATTAATGAATGTTCAACAAATTGATTTTTCAAACCAGTTTGATGTGGGCA
Organism: Gammaproteobacteria bacterium; assembly: GCA_013288125.1. Classification (GTDB taxonomy): domain Bacteria; phylum Pseudomonadota; class Gammaproteobacteria; order DSM-16500; family DSM-16500; genus Aquicella. The sequence goes on along the minus strand of JABDCN010000021.1, from coordinate 1,185 downwards.
TATGTTTTTTTTGCATGCAATGGGTACCGGACAAAAAAGATACCTTTAGACGAATTTATCAAAGCCTCAAACAACAAGGTCGATTTTTGATGATCGTTCCTTTACCTCATCCATACTTACCCATGATTCGCCAACAACTCATTTCATCACCGCGTTGGAAAAAATATTTTGGCTATTATGAAGATCCATTGATTTATATCAATGATTCAAATTATGAAATATATGCTCAAACAGCAGGCTTCCGTGAATTTCATTCTCGCATTGATGACACCCCTGTCATTTTTAAAAATTATGACATTTTTTTTGATTTCTTGAATCAAATGACGCCACATCTGAGTTGTTTACCTTTACCCAATGAGAAGGCAGATTTTATGCACGAATTACTAGAACAATATTTAAAAATTAACCCGATCGCATCGGACGGCAGTTGTAATCTCACTTTTAATTTAATTAAATGTTGCGCGATACAATAAGAATATAAAAGGAATAAAAATGAATACGCATAACTTTTTAACCAACAATCAAAAACCACAATATCGATGGTTAATATTATTTGCAATGATTTATTTGGTCGGATGGACTACGACTTATCCTATGATCTATAAAATGGTCGAAGTAAGAAGTATATTAGAACCTGGTTGTATTTTTCTTTTTCCTCTATCTTATGCTGTTGCTGACATTATTGCAGAAGTATATGGGTATAGAATTGCGAGACAGATCGTTTGGTCTGCACTATTTGCTGGATTTGTTTTTTGTTTCTCATTAAAACTAGTAGCAACAATGCCTGCCCCTACATTTTGGCATAAACAAAACCATTATGATGTTGTTTTTTCCCCTATTTTACGCGCTTATTTTGCAACTACCATTGCAAGTTTAGTCGGCAGCTTTGCGAATATTTATATTATTTCAAAATGGAAAATATTAATGTATGGAAAATATTTTTGGTTTAGAAGTTTATTTTCTACCGGTATAGGTGAGTTATTTTTTAGTGTTCTTGGTGGAACACTTGCATATGCTGGTGTGGAACCTTGGTCGAAGATTGTATTTCTTATGCTAGATGGTTATGTATTTAAAATGTTATATGCTTTTATTGCTGTTTGGCCAGCAGCCTTATTTGTATTTTGGCTAAAACGATCAGAAGATGCCGATGTGTATGATAATGGAATTAACTATAATCCGCTTAGT
>JABDCN010000020.1 GCA_013288125.1 Gammaproteobacteria bacterium | reverse complement strand
TAAACGGTTCCCACCATGGGGGATTTGACTGTATTTTTATCTTTATCGATATTTTCGGATTTACTGGCAGGGGGTGGAGTTTCTTGAGGAGTAGCGGGTGAGGCGGGGGCGGTTGTTGGTATAGCAGCTGGCGGCATTGCCATGACCACAGGCATTGGTTTGGTCGTTTCGCGGGTAATTCTGACGGATTCTTCCCCTTCGCGAATTTCAATCTCGGCTACACCCGTGCTTTGAATCAATTCGATTAATTTCTTGATTTTACGCATGTCCATAATGAAGCTCCTCTTAAAGAGGCAAGCATTTTGCATGATGCTGACATTTTTGTCCAGTTCAATACAAGATAATGCTTTTTAGCAGAAATTGCACGAAGATTGCTACTCTTTCTCAGAAAGGTGCCTGACACCTCTCTCTCCGCGCAGAGAAAGGTGCCTGACACCTCTCTCTCTTTCTCTCTCTCAGTCCCGTCGTCCCGCGGCTTGTCCGCGGGATCCAGAAATAACCCCCACCACCGCAGGCATAACAGACACCACCACAATACCGTAAATGACCAAGCTAAAATTATCCTTTACCCAAGGGAGTGATCCAAAAAAATAGCCTGCATATAACAAACTGCCGATCCAAACAATGGCGCTCACGACGTTATATATCGTAAATGTCATTAATCGCATTTCACTCATGCCGGCAACAAAAGGAACAATCGTGCGAATGATAGGAAGAAAGCGGCCTAGTAAAATCGTTTTACCCCCATGTTTCTCATAAAAGGCGTGTGTTTTTGCTAAATGCTTTTTGTTGATCATCCAAAGCAGGTGCGGGCCGGCCCATCTTCCAATGAAATAATTTATTTGATTGCCGATGATGGAGGCAGTGATCAATAAAATAAATAATAATCCATGATTTAAAGTCTGTTGACCGGCAGTGGCAGCGATACTGCCTGCCGCAAATAATAAGGAATCGCCAGGCAAAAATGGTGTGATGACTAATCCTGTTTCACAAAAAATAATCATGAATAAAACGGTATATGTCCAGGCGCCATAAGTAGAGACAAACGAAAATAAATACTGATCGATGTGTAAAAGAATTTGTAATATGTGCATTGGCAGCGATATCCGCTAACTGAGATAAACATCAAATCGACTATTTTTACCTGTAATAGAAAAATCTGATTTCCGCCCGTTTAGAAAAGAAGCGAGGCGTGGTCTTTTTACCACAACGCGTTTACTCGCACAAGTTAGCGCTAATTCAAGCAGAGCGGTGTCATCTTCTGCCCCTAATAAATCTTGCAATAAAATCATTTCTTTTTTGACCAACGCAGATTTTTTGCGCATAGGAAACATAGGATCAAGATAAATGACATCAGGTTTCGGATGTGCTGGCAGCCAATCCAATGCATCTGCATTGATCAATTGTAATTTTGCTGCAATAGCGGCAGTGGCTTGGTGTGCTTGCGCGCGCGTGAGGGCATCATTTAATAAGGCATATACCATAGGAGAACGTTCAAGCATGATGACGTGATATCCGCGTGCAGCGAGGATAAAACTATCGCGGCCCCATCCTGCTGTTGCATCAACAATCACAGGATGTGATGCAGGTTTAAGATGAATGGCTTTGGCCAGTAATTCTTTTTTGAATGCGGCATGGCGATGTCGATATCCCATTTTTCCATTTACAAAATCGATATAGAATGGTTTTTCATTTCCTTTTTTTAGGCCTAAATAATCGGGTGTTGAAATAAGAAGATAATCATTCATAAATGTAGAAATTGTTCTATACCGCTTAAAAACATTTGTACCGCCATTGTTGTTAAAATCATTCCCATTAATCTTTCGATTGCAGTTAAACCGCGATCACCCAGTAATTTACGCAAGAAATCGGCAAAAATAAGAATGATGGCGGTGATGAGCCACGCGATTGTTAATGCAATAAACCAACGTGTCATGTTATGCGGTGCTTGATTGGCAAGTAGCATGACAATTGTCATCGTTGAGGGGCCTGCGATTAAAGGCACGGCCAAGGGGACAATTAAAGGATCATTTAATTGTTTATTTTTGATATGATCATCAACAGGATTCGGAAAAATCATGCGTATCGCGATAAGGAATAAAATGATGCCGCCTGCGATGCGTAAGGCAGGCTCTGAAATATTCATGCCGTTTAAAATGTATCGGCCGCAATATAAAAAGAAAATGAGAATTAAAAAGGCGATAAAGGTTTCTCTTAAAATGATGCGACGCCTTTTTTTGGGCGGAACATGATTTAAAACGGATAGGAATAGAGGTACATTGCCAAGGGGATCCATGACAAGAATGAGTGTGATCGTTGCGGAATAAAGGGTCATATTTCTTTATTTTATCGTATCAGCTTCGTTGTTGCGAGAAGTGTTGCGGTATGACATTACACTCAGTCCCGTCGTCCCACGGCTTGTCCGCGGGATCCAGAAAAACCCTGCATATTTTGTTTGTTATGTCTGGATCCCGCGGACAAGCCGCGGGACGACGGGACTGAGTGTAATGTCATACCGCAACACTCCTCGCAACGACGGAGCTGATCTGTTGTTATGTACTAAGCTGCGGTTATAAATCCGCAAAAATCACAGGGTAATATGCTAATGCTAAACCTAAAACACTATATCCACCTCATGCGCCTCAACAAACCCATAGGCATTTTGCTATTACTTTGGCCAACGTTATGGGCGCTGTGGTTAGCGGGGGAAGGGCACCCTGATCCCACGATTTTAGCCATATTTTTGCTCGGCGTCGTCATCATGCGTTCAGCAGGCTGTATTTGCAATGACCTTGCAGACAGACACATCGATGGAAACGTCACCCGAACAGTAGAACGGCCCTTACCGCAAGGCCATGTCAGCTTGAAGGGCGCTTTAACACTCACCTTATTTCTTTTGTTACTCGCTTTTGGTCTGGTCCTCATGTGTAACCAATTGACAATAGGCTTGGCCTTTATCGGTGTTGGTATGGCCATTCTGTATCCCTTTATGAAACGAATAACAGATTTACCTCAAGTGGGTTTAGGCGCCGCCTTTAGTTGGGGGGTGCCTATGGCCTTTGCAGCAGAAACTGGCATGATTCCAACCTCTGCTTGGATTTTATTTTTCACGGCCATGATTTGGCCAGTCATTTATGACACGATGTATGCCATGGTTGACCGTGAAGATGATAAAAAAATTGGCGTGAAATCAACCGCCATTTTATTTAATCAATATGACACATTGATCATTGGTTTATTGCAGTGTTGTTTCATTGTTTTACTCATCATGGTGGGTTTTACTTTTCAATTGAGTACCGCTTATTTTATTTCATTATTTTTTGTCAGCGGTTTATTTTTATATCAACAATGGTTGATTAAAGATCGTGATGCATCCAATTGTTATCGTGCTTTTTCAAATAATCAATGGGTAGGATTAGTTATTTTTATTGGAATATTATTGAAATGAAAATTGTTGCAGACGCACACATTCCTTATCTCAAAGAATATTTTGGACATGCTGGTGAATTGGTTTTTATGCCAGGACGTGCAATTTCTTCTCACGATGTGAAAGACGCTGATGTTTTATTAGTGCGTTCTATTACGCATGTCGATGAAAATTTACTATCAAATTCGCGCGTAAAATTTGTTGGAAGTGTGACAGCAGGTGCTGATCATTTAGATACAACTTGGTTAGATAAAGCAGGAATCAGTTGGTGTGTTGCAACCGCTTTCAATGCACCGCCAGTCGCAGATTATGTGGTGAGTGTGATTGCAGCGTTACAAACAAAACATCATCTGTTAGAAAAAAAACAAGGAAAAATAGCGGTGATTGGCGTGGGTCATGTTGGTCGTTTAGTGGTTGAACGATTGCAGCAATTAAATTATGACATCGTGATGTGTGATCCTTTGCGTGCACAATACGAAACAGATTTTTTTTCTACACCACTTGAAAAAATTGCTGATGTTGATGCCGTCACTTTACATGTCCCGCTTGTTAAATTAGGCGAACATCCCACGTTTCATTTTATTAATGAAGATTTTCTTAAACGTCAAAAAAAAGATTGTGTGTTGATTAATGCAGCGCGTGGTGCGGTAGTGAACTCTAAAGCGTTGCAACACTTTGGCGCACATTTACATTGGTGTTTAGATGTATGGGAACATGAGCCTAATATTAATTTATCTATTCTTGAAAAAACTTTAATCGCAACGCCGCATATTGCGGGTTATTCCATTCAAAGTAAAATTCGCGGTGTTGAGATGATTTATCGCGCAGCGTGTGAAAAAAATATTATTCCACATCAAACGATTTCTCCTATTTCCATGCCAACACAACAATTACTGTTGACAGAAAAAAATTTAGACTGGCGGCAAGTTGTGCTAAGCGCATTTAATCCCATGAGTATTACAGACATGATGCAAAATTTAATTTTGCCTGTTGCTGAACACGGGCGCTTGTTTGATGAAATGCGTCATCCGTTTAATTATCGCAGCGAGTTTTCTTTTATTGAGTTGAAAGGCGGGGAATTAAAAAAAGAAGATGAAGTAGTATTGAAGATGTTAGGGTTTAAATAAAAATAGAAGTTAACTTTTTGAAAGTAAATAAAAAACATAACAATTAACTCCGTTTAGGTCGTATTTAAAAGGAATATGATCCTTTTAAGTTGACTATAAATGGAGTAGCCCCATATAAGTTAAAGTCGTTAAAATTAATAAACTGATGCTTGTCCATCATTCGCCATACCATCATCCGGTCCGTCTGACCCATCTAACCCATTAGCCCCACTCGCCCCATTAGATTCGCCCGATCCATCTGACCCATCAATTTCATTGCCATAAGTGTCATCTTGCGCCGTTTCATTTTCTGGCAAATAAGGTGTCATGAAATATTCAAACATGGCATCAGGATCGTCACTCGATGCACGTCGTCCTGTGTATAGATCAATGCGTGCACTCACAATCCCAGTGGGTTCTTCAACAAAATGTTCAGGCGCGCCTTTTAACGCATATTGCATGAATTGCATCCAAATAGGCAGTGCTGCTTGCGAACCATATTCATGTAAGGATTGTGGAAAATCAAATCCCACCCAAGCAACTGCGACAATATCAGGATTATATCCAGCAAACCAAGCATCCACTTGATTTTGTGTTGTTCCTGTTTTACCCGCCAAATCTTTTCGATTTAATTGTTTTGCCGCCGTTGCCGTTCCATTTTGAATAACATCTCGCAGTGCAGACGTCACTAAAAAAGTATTTTGTTCAGAAATGACATGCGGTGCGATAACGCTATCTTTATCACAATGATTAAGACAAGCAATCAATGGTTTTGCTTGATAAATCAATTCATCTTGCGTGCTACGAATTGCATCAATGACATAAGGAACAATTCTAAAACCACTATTGGCAAATACAGAAAAACCTTGAGCCATTTGTAATGGCGTGACTTGCGCCGTCCCTAATGCTAAAGATAATCCAGGCGGTAATTGCGATGGTGCGAATCCAAATCGTTTCAAATAATCGATGGTGTAACTCATGCCGATAATAGATAACAATCGAATAGAAACAAGATTTCGCGATTGCATGATTGCCGTGCGTAAACGCGTTGGCCCATAAAATTTATGATTGGTATTCTGCGGGCGCCACAAACTATTATCAGAAGGATTTTCAATGACAATTGGCGCGTCATTAATGACAGTCGCTAAGGTATAGCCCTTATCAAATGCAGCAGAATAAACAAAAGGTTTAAAACTCGAACCCGGTTGACGCAATGCATGAGTGATGCGATTAAATTTACTGGTTTGATAATCAAATCCACCCACCATGCTAATGATAGCGCCACTTTTTGGATTGATCGCCACCATGCCCGCTTCTGCTTTTGGAATTTGTGCGAGTTGATATCCGTGTGAAACTTTGTTGATATAAATCACATCACCTAATTTTAGAATTTGACTACTGCGTTCAGGTTTTCGTCCCAAATAATCAGCATTAAGTTGTTTACGTGCCCATGAAAGACCAGACCAAGGAATGATAATAAGTTTACCATCTGCTCTTAATGCAGTGATGGTTTGCTCTGTCATTTCAACCACTGCAGCTGGTATTAATTCATTAACCGTGGGAATTTTTTGCAAACGTTTTTCCCAATTTTCCATATTATTTAAATCAGGCGAACCAAAATTTTGTAATGCTCCGCGATAACCATGACGTTGATCATAAGCAAGCAATTGATCACGCACTGCATGATTTGCATAGTCTTGCATATGGCTATCAATGGTCGTGTAAACTTTAAATCCATCAGTGTAAATGATATCGCCATACATTTGTTCGAGTTGCGTGCGTGCTAATTCTGCTGCATATGGCGCTTTCACTTCAGTTGGTAAATCATGATAGCTCGCATTAAGCGGTGCGGCGATCGCTTTTTTATAAGTGTCAGCATCAATATATCTTTCTTCATACATACGTGTTAAGACGTGATTTCTGCGTTTTGTTGCGGCTTCTGGATTGGCTAAAGGATTTAAGGTGGAAGGGGCTTGTGGAATGCCCGCTATCATCGCGAGTTGATCAATCGGTAATTCATTTAAATGTTTGCCATAATAAATTTGCGCTGCAGCTTCTACACCATAAGCACGATTTCCAAAAAACACTTTATTTAAATATAATTCAAGAATTTTTTGTTTCGTGAGTTTATGTTCGATTTTAATGGCGAGTAAAATTTCGCGTAATTTGCGTGCGAATGTTTTGCGTCGTGTTAAATAAAAACTACGCGCGACTTGCATGGTGATTGTGCTGCCGCCTTCACCTTTTCTACCAGTTTTGACCAGACGGATGGCGGCGCGGCCTAATCCTTGTAAGTCAACGCCATTGTGTTGAAAGTAACGTTGATCTTCTGTTGAGAGAATGGCTTGAATGAGGGGTTGTGGAATTTTGTCATAAGAAATAGGAATACGTCGTTTTTCACCGAAGGTCGCGATGAGTTTGCCATCATGCGTGAAGATTTGTAATGGGACTTGTAATTGCACGGTATTGAGTGCGTCAATGTCTTGTAATTCATATTCCATGTAATAAAGAACACCGGCCGTGACTAATGCGCACGAGACGAGGCTGAGTATGATGAGTCTTCTGATGAGGCGAAATAAATGATTCATAATGTTATGAAAAAAGTTGCGTTTTGTGAAAGTTAATGTATATTAGCATATTCTTCCTTTGTAATCCTCTTTTTTCAACCCCCTTTTTTCTCAAAGCTATTCTTGGTCGTTTAGTCGTCATTGTTGTAAAGAAACTAAAGGCCCGTTGTTGCAGGCTTCCATTCTATCCTCCCCTCTAAAATATTTATTAAAATAAAGGATCTCCCCATGCCCCTATTTCACTTTAAAACACCTTCCGTTATCGGACTAGAAATAACCTCACACGAAGTGCGGTTCGTACAGCTTAAAAAAACACGAAAGCGTTACACAATCATGCAAGTCGTGCGAGAACCACTGCCAGCAAACATGGTGGCGGAAGGAAAAATCATTGACTGGCATCGTCTTACTTCCATTATTGCTGAATGGGTTCGACTATTAAATTGGGAAAAATTATCTGTTGTTATTTTATTGCCTGCTGCCATGGTGAGGATACAGCATATACAACTCAGTCCTCATGTCACTGATGAAACATTAGCATCCGAAATTGATCATCACATTAAACGCGATTTGCCAGGCATACATGAAACAGTTGCGATGGATTATCACATCTTAAAATCAACAGAGATGATTGTTGCGGTGACACGTCAAGATTATTTATTGAAATATATTAATTGTATTAATCAGACAGGATTGAAAGTGAAGATAGTAGACATCGATATTTATGCTTTAATTCGATTTTTTATACAGACGATGTCTCTCTCATTAAAACCTGGCGAAAGTTATGGGCTTATTTTTATGACGGCTCAAACAGCGAGATTAATTTTATTTAATTCCAATGAAATATTTTATCATCAAGATTATATCGCAACTCATCCCGATCATTTTTTAATTCAATGGCGTACCAATATGCAAATGGGTATGACACTGTGTCGTCAAGCTATGGTGCAAACATTATGGTTTTATGGCCCAACAGTTTATTTTGATGCAATAAAACAAGAATTATCTGCATTTGTTCATGATTATTGTCAATGCCATTATCTTTTTCATGAATTAAAAATAAGCGCAATGATGGATATGCAATTCTTAGATGAAAATGAAGCCACTTTTGTGATGAGTTGTGGAGCTGTGATGCAGGACATACCCAGATGGTGAGATTTAATTTATTGCCATGGCGTCAATCTTTGTCTAGGTATCAGCGAAAACAGCGCATTCAATTCAGTATCATATCAGTGTGTAGTGCGATGTTGGTGAGTTTATGCTTGCATTATTACCTCGCCATGAAAAAAAATGATTTGACTGAAGCAGTCATGATATTGAATCAATCATGGCATGAAAAACAAATGAAATTAAAATCAAAATGGGAAGTAGATTCTGGTGCGCTAACACAAACGTTTATTTCTGAACAATCGAATGTGATACAACAAATAAAAGATTTGCATGAATGGGTAACAGAAGGCAGTTGTTTGGCAGCCGTTCATGCTAAAGAACAAGTGAAAATAACAGGGATGACACGTTCTTTTACGATTATTCAATCAATGATGAATCAATGGCGTAAATCACATGCTGCTTCGTCACTGATATTGCAGCAAGTGCAAATGCAAAAGAATGGCGTGTTGCAGTTTAGCTTGATATTAAATAAATGAGGTAAATGACATGAAGTACCAATCGTATCATCATTTAATCATCACCGGTTTAATTATCATTTTAATTTTATTTTTTGCTTATCTATTCGATATCAAAAAAATTTTGAACGATTTACATCAATTACATATTAAAAAAATTGAATTAAAACGACAGTTAAAAGAAAATCCGCCATCATCACCACAAGTAGTTCGTCCTGTTTTCTCAATGCAGCATATTGCAACATTATCTGTTTTAATGATGTTGATTGCGCATAGCGGCATGAATATTCAAGCAATGGATATCAGTTCACAATCAAATGATATCAGTAAAATAACATTATCATTACAAGGTAGTTTTTCCGAATGGATGAATTGGTTGCTGATGATTCAAGCAAATCGATTGCCATTGACCATCAAAGAATGGAGCAGTCAATTAACAGATCATGATGAAATCATATTTTCGCAGCATTTATTATTGTTGCGTGACATGTTGAAACGTCCTATCACTTTATTAAATACAATTGACTATCATTCGCTTTATTGCAAAAAAAATAAATTATTTTTACCTGCAGATGTCAGCACTGAATCGATTTATAGTTTAAAAATGGTAGGTTTTATGCAGCAAGGAACAAAAAAACAAGCATTGTTAATGTTGCCTGATCGGCATTTGATCGTTGTTAATGTGGGAGATAGTATTGGAAAAGAAAAAGGAAAAATTATTTCCATAGCGCGTGATGCCGTAATGATTAGAATACTTAATCAAAAAAAAGTTGTCATCCTGAGCGTAGCGAAGGATCACTAACAAATTTCATCATCGCATTTTAGTGATCCTTCGCTACGCTCAGGATGACAACCTTTTAATTCGCAGGCCTCAGGATGACAACCTTTTAATTCGCCGCTCTCAGGATGACAGGCTATGTTTTGCGATATACAAATTTAGGATCATAATCCCTATGCTTAAAAAAATAATCCTCATTACATTTTTATTTTATATTAATCTCATTTACGCAGCCCGTTTGCCTCTAACGCTTGACTTAGAAAATGCAAATTTATCCGACGCAATTCAATCACTCGCCGCCTTATTGCACATGCAAGTGATCATTAGTCCGCAAGTGCAAGGTATGGTGACATTGCATTTGAATAATGCATTTCCTATGCAAGCGTTTCATGCGCTGTTAACAGCGAATGGTCTTGCGGCGTGGAAAATGGGAAATATTTGGTGGATTGCACCGCGAGATGAATTAATGAAACGTCAACAAGAAGATAAACAATGGCAGGAAGCATTGCAAGAGACTGCGCAATTAACGGGACGTGTTTGGCGAATTAATTATGCAAAAGCAGAAGACATCATGCATCTTTTGCAAAATGACAAAACAAGTTTTCTTTCAAAGCGTGGTCAAATTCAAGCTGATGTGCGAACGAATCAACTTTATGTGCGTGATAATGAAACACAACTCCTGCAAATTAATCAATTCATACGAAAATTGGATGTGCCGGTTCCGCAAATTGCTATTGAAGCAAGATTGGTGAGTATCGATACTGATTTTGAACGTGAATTGGGGATACATTTTAGCGTACAACCTGCTGGCGACCATGCTAACGTTCAACAAGGGCAGTATAGTTTGGCGATTGCTAAATTAGCAGATGAATCATGGCTCGATGTTAAATTAGCCGCATTAGAAAATGAGGGGCATGCCAAATTAATTTCAAGTCCAAGTTTGTTTACAGCAAATCAACAAGCGGCTTCGATAGAGGCAGGTGAAGAAGTGCCCTATCAAGAAGTAAGTGAAAGCGGTGGGACAGCTATTGTGTTTAAAAAAGCTGTATTGGGATTGAGAGTCACGCCGCAAGTATTGCCAGGTAAAAAAGTTTTATTGCAGCTGCAAATTAATCAAGATCGTCCTAATCAAAAAATGGTATTGGGTATGCCCACGATTAGTACGCGCGAAATTACTTCTCAAGTGCTAGTTAAACATGGTCAAACAATTGTGCTGGGCGGTATTTATGAAATAGATACAGAAAAGGGAGAAGAACGTTTGCCGTTCTTAAGTCAATTGCCCGTGTTGGGATTATTGTTTAAACAAAATAAAATGAGAGAAACTAAGCGTGAATTACTTATTTTTGTGACGCCTAAGGTGATATTATAATGTACGCGATCTCAATGGGGCCCCGTCGCTTCGGGTATCCCACCGTGCTCGCAGGCTGCGCGCGGTGGGAGCCCTCCCTTTCGCTCCGCCCCATTGATCGCGTTAACCCGGGTATTTCATTGATATGACAAAACAGCATAATATTTTTTTAATTGGGCCCATGGGTGCTGGTAAAACCAGTGTTGGTCGTTATTTGGCGCGGCATCTGCATAAAGATTTTTATGATTCTGATCAAGAAATCGAAGCAAAAACGGGTGTTAATTTGACGTGGTTGTATGACATTGAGGGGATGCAAGGATACAGACAGCGTGAAATGGAAATGATAGATGAACTCAGTCGTTTAAATAATATTGTGTTATCAACAGGCGGTGGTTGTGTTGAAACACCTGAAGTTCGTGATTATTTGCGTGAGCGCGGTATTGTTGTTTATATGCAAGTGTCTTTGAAAACACAATTGAATCGTTTGAAGAGTGATAAAAAGCGCCCGTTGTTGCAAGGAGAAAATCCAAAAGAAGTATTGATTGCATTATGGCGTGAGCGCGAGCCGATGTATGAAGATATTGCAGATTACATTGTGATGACTGATGAGCGGTCAGTTAAGGCAGTGTGTCAAGATATCATGGGATGGTTGGAATAAACAACGATTCAATAACATGTGTCGCTTGTTTTGCAATAAATCCATTAAAATAGTCCTGCCACATGACAGGTGTTTTTATTTTGTTAACCGGATAACGCCAAACAAATTCAACAAAATCACCAGGAATAGAAACACATCCATCTGCGAGCGTAAAAATTTCTGCTGTGCCTTGTGTTGATCCTTGTGAAATACCTTGTTCGATACTACCTTTTATTGCGCCGCCTTGTTTATTCGAAATCAGTTTTGCTTCGTTTTCAATAAAGTCATGAAACAGATGAATATCAGAAAAAACATCTAATAAATGTATTGATAAGGTAAAATGATTAGGTTTTCGACCGAATAATAATACCCATGCGAGTAATTCATTCCATTCTTGTACGATTCGATATTCATTCATTGTAGGTAAGGGCCAATCTCTGCCTGATAAATAATGAATAATCAATTGACATAATTGATTGCCGGCAATTAAATCTCCACGAGAAGATTTTTCTACTAACATGGTTAATTCTTTTTCTGGCAAAGCCTGTGTCAAACGTGCATATTTTTCGATAATGATTTTTATTTCTTGAGGTAAATCATCTAAACAAAAATCAGCAACGACTGCTTGAGGTAAGACATTCGTCGCGATTTGTTCTGTACTATCCATTTCTGTCATCCAAACAAAACCATTTTGTTTTTCTGGAAGATAATCACGACCTTGCTCAACATAACCAATGAGTGAAAATAAACGAGATAATTGCGGAATACCAGAATGAGGGCTGGGTAAATCAATGATTGCAAAATGATCAAGAGGTAATGGATGAATACCTTTATCAATTAAGATTTTTTCCAAATGCATCATTTGGGCAGAGCGGCGTTTGTAATTTTCCCACAAATGATGAATGATTCGTTGGCGTATCGTTTTTAACATGGCAAACATTTCTCTATTAAAATCTAGAATAGTATAGACAGTAAGAATAGGCGATAGTAGAGTGCGGGGATAGATTTTTGTTTGGAGCAAAGTCAATGAGCACGTCAAGGCTAATTACATTTTTGGTGAAAAATGTTGTGGATGTTACAGTTGATACGATCGAAATGGTGAGTGACTACCCCGTAACACTAGACTTGATGCAAAGCGCAATCGAAACTTCGGCTAAATGCGCCGATTTTATTGTAGATAATGTGACTTGCCTTACCCCGACTTTTTTGATGAAAACGGTAGAATTTTGTTTATGGCAAAAAGAAAAGAGTATTAATATTTCAACCTGCAATGATACTAACAATGTCACATCAACCCCAAGTAACGCGAACTCGACTTTTAATTTGACTGCTTGTCTCGAGGATGCGGGTAATTCACTTTATAGTAATGGCGCATCTAGCGATCGTGATTGTTGGCATAATTTTACTTATTTATTATTTTTAGCGCTGGGCCTTGCAAAACTCACGGCAGGCGTTGTTTTAGGGGTTAAGTACGGTCGTCAGTTCTGCATGTGGTGCAAATCTCGAAATAATAATGAGGAGTCGGGGTCGTTGGTGTCTGAACAGACAGACTATGATAGTAAACATAGTGTTAGTTATGGTGGTAGTTAATAGAAGTTATGTCGAGGTGACAGATCAAGGAAATTAAATCATAATTAATATACGATAGGTGTCAGATTAGGTCAGGATTATTTCAGATAATACAATATGGATTGTTAGCTTTCATGTGAAGGATCTCAGTATGATGAAATATCACCATTCATTCTTTTCCATCACTTTTCTATTTTTTTTATTTTCTCTTATTCCTACTTCTCTTCTTACTTCTCTTCTTTCTTCCGTCCTCATTTTATTCGCCACTCCTCTTTACGCAGAAACAACCGTAGTTGGCGGCCAAACACAAGCCCAAACCATACCAGACGTTGTCCTTGTTTCACACATTTACATGGCAATTAAAGAAACGCCTGATATTTCTAACGTGACAGTGGCTGTTTCATCACAAGATAATGTGATTTCAGTAGCAGGTACGGTGCCAACTGTTAATGAAGCGATAAAATTAGTAGAAACAATTGCAATGGTGAAATATGTCAAAGATATTTTTACGGATCAATTAACCGTGCCGCAAGCACCAGATGATTTATCTGATTTATTGATTACAGCAGATATTAAAGGCGCGATTATTCGTGAAAAAATTTTTGGGGACAAAATAAACATCGATCAGATTCCCATTAATGTTTTAACAACTCAAGGTATTGTTTACTTGACGGGTGCAGTGGATAGTGTTGATCAAATAAATAAGATTGTTGTCCTTATTCAATTAATGAAAAGTGTGCCGCGAGTGATTTCTATGCTGACGATTCAACCATCTACCGTTTATGTTAATTAAAATACTCGACTCTGCTTGCCACCTTAAAAATAATTCTTATTTTGTGAGAATATTTTCAAAAAAACTATTTACATTCGTAAATTTGGCGTTTACATTAAATTAATATTCATTCTAAATTGACAGTTCATTTTAAATCATTAAGTTTTTCTCATTTATTTCTTGCGTAATGGACGTAGACGGACTTTTATCGTTTGGGTTTTTATTATTTAAAATATCGAAACGAAAATATTTTTATAGTGATATTTCAAGGAGATTATAATATGCAGTTTAATCGGAAAAAATTATCGTTATCTAGCGCCTTATTATTCAGTTTACCGCTCGCCTGTAGTTCAATATTTGCAGCGCAAGCGATAAATTTGAATAAAGAACCTTTGAAATTTTTACAATCATTTCATACTGTCGCACCTGCTGTCACGATTAAAGAAACAGGACGTGATGTAGATTTCAAGAAAAAATTACATGTTAGAATTCAAGAGATGTATCAAGGTTATCTCGTGTATGGCGGCGCTGCAATTATGCATGCCCCCCAAGGAGATAAAAATGCATCTGTAGATGAATTAATTGCGAGAAGCAGTTCTGCTGATACAATGAATGGTATTTTTTATCAAGGTATAGAAAAAGATTTAGCTCATACCTCAGCACACGCGCTTTCATCTTCGCAATCACAAAAGATGCAAGATTTAGCCTTGGCAACATTTAAGAACAAATCCGGTGCAGGATTTGCGCTTAGTGATGTTAAAGCTGAAAAAATTGTTTTTGTTGATGCAGGCAAAAAGGCACATTGGGCTTATCACATCAGCTTTTATGCTAAACCTTCTCGTTCTAGCATTAAACCTGAAAAACCAAATTACATTATTGATGCAGTCACAGGTCATATTTATCATGAATGGGATAACATCCAAACAATTAAAGATGCTCCGACTGTACAAGGCGGTGGATTTGGCGGTAATTTGAAAATGGGTGAATTAGTTTATGATGGATTACAAAAAGATTTAGCCGCTCTTTCGATGGAGCGTAGCAAGGGTGGTCTTTGTACCTTACAAAATAATGACGTTCAAGTGTACGATTTCAACACTGAACAACTCATGAGCTTTAAATGTAAGGCAGTCAATCCAAAACACAATGAATATTGGGATGCGGATTTCGACAAGGTAAATGGCGGCTATTCACCAGCTAATGATGCATTGTCAGCAGGTATCGTTATTAAAAACATGTATCAAGATTGGTATGGCATTCCGGTATTAAAAAATCGCGATGGTAGTGACATGATGCTAGAAATGGTTGTGCATGAACGTGAATATGATAATGCTTATTGGGATGGTCATAGAATGACATTTGGTGATGGCGCGGATATTTTTTATCCTCTTACCTCACTAGGTGTTGGTGCTCACGAAATTAGTCACGGGTTCACTCAACAACATTCGAATCTTGAATATTTTGAGCAATCAGGCGGTATGAATGAAGCGTTCTCAGATATGGCTGCTCAAGCTGCTGAACTTTATTCTTACGGCAAAAATAGCTGGCAAATTGGACCTGAAATTTTCAAAGCCCCAAATGAAGCATTGCGTTACATGGATCAACCAAGTAAAGATTGTCATGGCAGCAATCCAGGCGATTGGTGTTCTATTGATGATGAAAGTGAATACTACAATGGCCTCGATGTGCATTTTAGTAGTGGCGTTTACAATCACTTCTTCTATGCGCTGGGCACAACCCAAGGTTGGGATGCTAAAAAAGCATTTGATGTCATGGTACATGCTAATGCCCACTATTGGACACCGTATGAAACATTTGATAGCGGTGCTTGTGGTGTGATTTCTGCAGCTAAAGACCTTGGATATAGCGTGGATGATGTTAAGAGCGCATTTGATGTTGTTAAAGTTGATTACAGCGCTTGCTAAGCAGCTTGATTATCAGCTTTAGCTATCAGTTGAGTCATTAGTAACCGAAGGAGTTTCCGTTGCACACGGGGCTCCTTTCTGTTTTTATTCGCAATAAATCGCGATACAATATGCCCGCAACAAAGCAATATAGCGGCCGCTTAAATTTGGCCAGAAAAATTCTGTTAATGGGGCTGAGCGAAAGGGAGGGCTCCCACCGCGCGCAGCTTGCGAGCACGGTGGGATACCCGAAGCGATGGGGCCCTGTTAACAGAATTTTTCTGGCCAAATTTAAGCAGCTGCGGTAAAGCTAACAACGGAATTTTTGCGGGTGTAGTTCAATGGTAGAACGGGAGCTTCCCAAGCTCTTAACGTGGGTTCGATTCCCATCACCCGCTGAATCAACAAGAAGGACTCGAGAGAGAAAGGAGGTCTTTTATGAAATTTTTACGAATCAGTTTTGCGATCATCGTTTTATTAATCGTAATATGTATTGTTGCGATGGCATCTCTGGTCATGTTTATCGATTTAAATAAATTAAAACCTGTTTTGGCAGATGAAGTACAGAAAAGAACGGGTTATATATTAACTGTTGATGGTGACTTATCTTGGTCCTTTTATCCGCGTTTAAGTGTCAGCATCAAACATATGTCATTGCGTGAACCTAACCAGACACAACCCTTTATTGATTTAAATAATATTAAAATGGCAGCTAAATTATCGATATTATTAAGTGCTGGAAAAAACCCAACGGGTTATTTGTATATTGATCAAGTGCATTTAGGACATCTCAATGTTAGTCATGTGAGCGTCGATTTGCATTGGCAAAATAAAGTGTTGACATTGCAACCTATCAACGCGGCAGTTTATCAAGGAACACTCGCTGGTATTGCGCACGGACGTTTTGATGATGGCGCGCCGCAATGGGATTGGGATGTCACCTTCGAAAATATCCAATTACAGCCTGTTTTGGCTGATTTAAATCCAGGTAGCAAATTGAAACTTTCAGGCCTTGGTCAATTGAAACTCACGATGTCGACACAAGGAAAAGATAGAGCATCCATGATGAATCATTTGAATGGTTCTAGTGAAATCAAAATAACCAAAGGTGCAATTGATGGGATTAATATTAATTATTTAATTCAAACAGCGAATGCAGTTATCAATAAACAATCTTTGCCTTCACCAGATAATCTGCAACAAACGGCATTTGATGAAATGAGTGGAACAGCTATTGTTAAACAAGGTGTTGCAACTAATCATTTTGTTTTACTTGCACCTGGTTTTACGGCCAATGCAGATGGTTCATTGAATCTCAATAACAACACCATAGATATGAATTTAAATGTGAAACCATTGCAAAATAATACTCCCGCTCAAGCAGGCAAAGAATGGACTGTGCCTATTTTGGTGCAAGGTGATCTTACTC
Source organism: Gammaproteobacteria bacterium (assembly GCA_013288125.1). Taxonomy (GTDB): domain Bacteria; phylum Pseudomonadota; class Gammaproteobacteria; order DSM-16500; family DSM-16500; genus Aquicella. The sequence continues at coordinate 14,884 of JABDCN010000020.1, read as the reverse complement.
ATCCCAGTATTAATTTAGATATGAGTAATATTCGCGGAATGATTATTAAACAAGAAATTGATAAGGTAAAAGAAAAAGCACGTCAAATAATTAAGGAACATTTATCTGGTAAAACAGCGACGTTCTTGCAAAATTTATTAAATGGATAGTTTGTGCGTATCATCACAATTAATTTAAATGGAATTCGTTCCGCAGCTAAAAAGGGTTTGTTTGATTGGCTAAGACATGAAGATGCCGATGTCATTTGTATGCAAGAATTAAAGGCGCAAGATGCCGACTTGCAACAATCTCATTTATTTCTTGAAGGATATCATGCTTATTTCCATTGCGCAGATCAAAAAGGATATAGTGGTGTTGGTATTTATTCACGATATGAACCACAAGAAATTAAAAAGGGATTGGGATGGCAAGTAGCAGATCAAGAAGGTCGTTATATCGCAATTAAATTAGGAAATTTGTGGATTGCATCACTTTACATGCCATCTGGTACATCGGGTGAGTTACGCCAAGCGATCAAATTTGATTTTTTAGATCGATATGAGCAGCATTTAAAAAATCAATTGGAAGATGAATGGATTATTTGCGGTGATTTAAACATCGCGCACAAACAAATCGATTTAAAAAATTGGCGTGGTAATCAAAAACATTCTGGTTTTTTACCAGAAGAACGCGCATGGATGGACAAATTATTAGGTGAGATGCAATATATTGATGCTTTTCGTGAAGTGAACCAAGAAGCAGATCAATATACTTGGTGGTCACATCGTGGACGCGCATGGGAAAAAAATGTAGGATGGCGCATTGACTATCAAATCATCACTCCGGGGTTAAAGCCTACAATTAAATCAGCAAAAATCTATAAGCAACAAAGGTTTTCTGATCATGCGCCTTTGACAATAGAGTATGATATTGTTTTGATGCGCAATTTGTAATACTGACATTAATTAATAATATGTTAAGTTCGAACGTCTAAACTAAAATAATAGGATTTATCAGTGAGGTAAGCATGCCGATCAATACTCCGATCAATACATTCTCAAACATGTATACGACAGCAATTGGCCAAGAAGGATTAGCCAAATTGTTGGATCAATTTTTGGAGCAAAAACAATTAGGATTGTTATTGGATCCAGAACAATATATTAAATATGTCAATGGTGATGCTGAAGCGTTAATCAAAATTGACATGAGCACAGAACCATTTCATTTTTGGTGCTATGACTATGTGCATGGTCGTCCCATGCTTTCAGTGACTAATATTTTATTGGATTTTGCTTGGAATAAAGGTGGGGAAAAAGAAGCTTATTTATCGACATTATCTTCCAGAGAAAACATTGACCTTGATCAAACGTATGAACAGTGGAAACAAAATAAATTTTCTTGGTTAAGTGATATTGGAAAAGAAAATCGTGAAAAAGAACAAGCTCCTTTTCTAAATGGCGGTAGTTGGGTGTTATCGAAAGAACCCTTTAATGTTAAAAGCAAAAGCGAAGCATTTGACGATGCGATTGAATTATTAAAATCTAAACAGGTAGAAAAAGATCAGGTGGTTCAAAGACAAGAACAACAAGTAACTAAACGAGGGCAAGACGCTGTTAATGAATTAGTGGCATCAGCCTGGCGTTTTTTCAAGAGCTCGCCTTCTCCATCGAAAAATATTAAAATTGAAGAAAATGAAAATCTTGATCAAAAACAGAGTCGATCAAAAACACCTTGATAAAGGTGTTGTTACGTAAATCGAAATTTACACAGAAAAATGTCGAACTGTTCCCTCTCCTCCCATAAAATGGGAGGAGAGGGTTAGGGAGAGGAGGGTGTTGAACAACAGCGCCCCCTCGATAACTAGCTGAATTAAAAACATATTTTTATTTAACTACTTAATAGTATATTAATTCTTTTGTGGGATAATAACTTACATATTCTAACTGAAAGAGTAGCTAAAAAATGAGCTTAGATCGTCGTGATGAAAGCGTAAAAGAACCGGCAATTGATGATGGCAATTGTGCCTTGCATGCTTTTATTTTATCTTTCACTCAATCATCTAATTTGGAAGCATTTGAACGAGCGCTGAGACGGGATAAAGAACGTCAAAAAGAACTCAAGATTTTGATTAGCGTGGCCGCTGCTGCACTTGAATGTGAAAATAATTGGTTGGCGCTTAAAGCAAAAATACAATTTCTTAGAGGAAAAGGCGAGAGTGGAAAAAAAGAATTACAAAGAAAGCTTATGCCTATTATGCGTGACTTGGCTGTTTCCGAACTTGAAAAAGATATTGAGTTTCCTAGAGACGCTTTAGAAAGTCTTAAAGCGGCATATGATGATTATGTTACGCTTCAACAAAATCCTTCTGCTCATATACTTCGTCCTGATGATATATATCAACGTCATGCTTTTATTAATAAAAAATTTGAAGTAATATTTAATCAAAATAGAGATGGAACAGGAAAAGTAAATGAAGAAAATGCTATTCGTGAATTATCTCGATGGTGGCTGAGAGAGGGTGGTTGTTCTCAATTTTTTAGAGAAATGAGAAAGCCAGGGACATGGGCTGGCGATGCTGAATTGTCTCAATTAGCTCGTTGCTTAAAAGTTAATTTATTTATCAATAATCATTGTCATCATGATACAAGGCAATCAAATGCACCAGCTATTAAATTGATACATAATGTTCAAGTTGGTCATTATGATAGTACGATTCTGCAGTCGGAGTTAAAGTCAGAAGTAACACCAGTAACTGCTGCTACAACTGCAACTGAAACTACAACCACAACTACGACAACATCGCAACCAGTTGTGACAATACCAGCAAACCCAGTAAGTCCAGTCGTATCAAGACCAATTTCCACATCAGGAATATCAGAAATAGAAGCAGCAACTTTCCGTTTATTTCAAGATACCAAATTAGAAACAAAGGGTGAATGGAATGAAACTAATCCACTGGTTCAAGCAGCAATTGAACAATCAAATCATGGATATCAAGGTTATGAAGTGCGAGTTAATCACAAATTAGTCGCAAAATTCCAAGTGACTAATGAAACATTGGTTGCATTAGATGAAGAATATGCAAGACATCTGCAAAATGAAGAATATCGCTTATTCAAAAAAGAACAACGAAAACAAATTAAGAGCGAAGAATTTACAAGAAAATTGCAGCAAACTGAATCTAAATTTTATCGTCGATAATTATTTCTTTATTTAACTCGCACGATCATGATAGATGACATGAACGCGATTTAATTTAACTGTTTTTTTTGCTTTCCAGAGCTCGTAATTTGCTTGTATTTGCATCCAACTTTCTGGTGTTCTACCGAACGCTTTAGAAAGCTTTAATGCCATCTCGGGCGACAAATCAGCTTCACCATTGATAAGTCGTGAAAATGTCGAAGGCGCAACGTCTAGATTAAGAGCTGCCTTTCTTAAACTTATATTTAATGGATCAATATAAGTTTCCTTTATAAACTCTCCTGGATGTGGTGGATTATGTTGTATTGTCATTATCTAGCGCGCTTAATTGCATTCTTAATTTTTTTCGGTGCTTAGTTTGGATACCAGAGCAGTTTCCTTTTTCAAAGAAAAGCTTAATGCCCTTATGTTTAAACGATTTTATCATTTCCTAAGTATAGCGTGTTGCGCACTACGAATCAATCCCATTGTGTGAGGTTCTACTTCTTCGTCTTTTGCGAACCCTTATCTTCAAATTCTCTAAAAGTACCGCGATTAGCTAATGTTGCCTCTGCGACTGTCGCAGAAATCACATGATTTTCAATCAAATTATTTAAAGATTGATTCAAGGTACACATCCCAATATCACCACTCGTTTGAATCGTTGACTCCATATATCCTGGCATATCTTTGCGAATATAATGACGAATAGCAGGTGTCGATAACATCACTTCAAAAGCAGCGGTGCGACCTTTGTTAATTGTTTTAACTAACGTTTGGCAAATCACGGCCTGTAATGTTTCTGATAACATATTTCGAACGATAACATTTTCTTCTAACGGACACATATCGACAAATCGATTAATAGCAAGCGGGGCAGATGAGGCGTGTAGTGTCGCAAAAACTAAATGTCCTGTTTCTGCCGCCGTCAATGCAAGTTGCATGGTTTCAAAATCGCGTAATTCTCCTAATAAAACGACATCCGGATCTTGTCTTAATGATGCGCGTAACGCAGCAGCAAAACTATGCGTTTCGCGTCCTACTTGTAATTGCTTGATCACACTTTTTTTATTGTGATGAATATATTCAATAGGATCTTCAATGGTAATAATATGAGAGGATTGATAGGTATTAATTTGATTGATCATGGAGGCAAGCGTTGTTGTTTTGCCTGAACCGGTAGGTCCTGTGACGAGAATTAAACCATGTGACAAACCCAGTAAAGAACCGATCACAGGGGGCAATCCTAATTCTAAACAACTCGGAATATGTCGTGGTAAAATACGAAACACCGCTGCAACACCCTCTCTCACATGCAGCATACTAATACGAAAATCACCGAGCTCAGCGATGGAAAGCGCCATTTCTAAACCTAATTCTTCGTTAAAACGTTGTTGTTGTTCTGTCGTCATGAAATTAAATAACAAATGTTTTATTTCATTGGAAGAAAGAGGTTTGATTTCGGTGATTTCTTTTAATACACCATCTATGCGTAATAGTGGCCTGACACCAGGATGTAAGTGTAAGTCAGAGGCATTTCTTTTTACACCCATTTCTAATAATTTATCTATACTTTCAACGCTCATAGTGAGTTCTTCTTAGTTTTGTTTTAATGGATTAAGACGCAAAAAAAAGCGTCTAATCTATGCTGACATTATACCGTATTTCTATTACTTTGAGCAGTTGTCATCTTGGGTGTATGGTTGTCATCCTGAGGCCTGCGAAAGCAGGTCGAAGGATCACTTGCAAGTATTATGACGCATTTTAGTGATCCTTCGACCTGCTTTCGCAGGCCTCAGGATGACAACTAAGCTACGCCTCTACCTCAACCTCCTTTCCTCCTTCGATTTTTTTCGCGCGCGCCGAATCACTTCATCCATCATTCGGAACGGATAAATCAATTTCCACGAAATAGAGCGTTGAACGCGCTGTAAACTTTTTTCTGCTGTTTGTCGTTGTTTCATTTGTTCTTGAATCCACTCATAAAGTGGATACGCTTTAGTAAATTCATTTTTAATATGCTGCCATGCAAATTGAAATTCCACGCTGTCAAATGTAAATTTATCTTGTGCGAGAGATAATAATAATTCATATACTTGTAAACAAAGCGGTACCACACGCAAAGCAGAATGGTTTTTTAATGCATTTAAATCTGCGACATGATGGCTTAATGATTTATCTAAAAATGTTTGTTGGTAGTGAAGCACATCCGTTGGTGATAAAGCAAAAGGCAATTCGAACGCAGAGTGTATACGTATTAATTGTGCATCTGCATTTTCTAACATGGCTTCATAACTCACCACAATACGTTTTTTATGATGCGTTCCTTCAATTGCTGCAAATGAATGGATGAGCCACAATATCATCCCCGTTTCTAAATCTAATTTTGCAAATTGTTGGTTAGAATAAGCTACCGCTAAGGGATTTCGGAGCGCAATGACATAATGATCATTAACTTGCAAAGCATCAAATACATTTAGCCAAAAAGGTAAAATGGTTGTGGTGCGCGGGTCTTTAAATCCCCAGTAATCTGTTTTTTTCAATCGTTCTTGTAATAACTGAATAGCATAGGTTTTAAAATTTTTTAATAAAGGTTGATCATCAATGCTAGCCTGTTTTAACGAGCCAACTGTCATCCAAGGATCATTCAACGCATGAGAAACGCCGCGATTAATTTTATAAAGAATATCGGCATCTTCAAAAAATCCTTTTGGATTTTTCTTGTTGCCTGGTAATAATTTTTCACCTAAATCAATCCCTAATGTCTGTAGCGAACGTGCAATAGCGCTCGTGCCGCTTCTTGAAATACCTAATACTACAAATATATTTTTTTTGTTTGTATTCACAATATCCATCCTAATAATTTAATTTGTTTAATTAAAAATTCTATTGCTGATTCAGGTGTAACTGAAGAAGTATCAATTTCTATGGCCGGTGAATTTGGTACTTCATAAGGATCACTAATACCAGTAAATTGCTGAATGGATCCTTCTCTTGCTTTTTTATATAATCCTTTTCTATCGCGTGATTCGCAAATTGTTAATGGTGTTGCGACATACACTTCAATAAATCCCCCTTCTGCACTAATCATTTCTTTAACTTTATTTCTCGCGCTGGCAAATGGCGCGACTAAAGCGCAAATGACAATGCCGCCATGTTTTGTAATTTCTTTTGCAACAAATCCTACACGCGTAATATTTGTTTCTCTATCTTGTTGACTAAATCCCAAACCTTGTGACAAATGCGTGCGAATCACATCGCCATCTAATAAAGTCACTTGTCTATTTGTCATTTCTCTTAATTTAAGTGATAAAGCATTCGCGAGCGTTGATTTCCCTGAACTGGGTAAGCCTGTTAAAAAAACGGTAAATCCTTGTTGATGTTTAGGGGGATGAGCTTTTCGTAATTCTTCTATCACGGCGGGATAAGAAAACCATTCAGGAATTTCTTGATTACTTCGTAAACGATGACGTAATTCTGTGCCAGAAATCGTAGCAGGTGTTTCATCTGTTGAAAAAGATTCGATCGATAAATAACGTGATTGCCGCATGCTATATCCCATTTCTTGAAATGGAACAATCGTGATACCTAATTGTGATTGATGTGATAACGCTAATGTTTGCGCGGCATAGGGCGGATAAAAATCTTTGCCTGATTTATCTTTGCCAGGACCTGCATGATCACGTCCCACAATAAAATGCGTGCAACCATAATTTTTACGAATAATGGCGTGCCATAAAGCTTCTTTCGGGCCTGCCATGCGCATGGCCAAAGGTAATAGACTTAAACAAGCTGTGTGTGTGTCATATGTTTTTAAAATATGTTCGTAGCAACGTACACGTAAATAATATTCGATATCACCTGGTTTTGTCATCCCAACAACGGGATGAATTAATAATTTTCCACCGGTTTGTTCGATAGCGCGTAAAGTTAATTCTTGATGTGCTCTGTGCATGGGATTTCGTGTTTGAAAGGCAATAATTTTTTCCCATCCACGTTCATGAAATAATTTTTTTAATGTTGAAGGCGTGTAACGCAAATGATTAAAGTCATAATGATGTGGTAAGGTAACGCTTGATAATGGCCCGCTGATATAAATTTGTTTGACATGATGATAAAGATAAGACACGCCAGGATGCGTTTCGTCTTCCGTATTAAACACAGCTAGTGCTTCACGCTGTTTGTCAACTTTCCACATCTCATCAATTTTTAATGTCGCAAGCAATAAACCTTCTGCATCGTGCAGCGAAATTATTTCACCTGATGATAAGTTATCAGCAAATGATTCATCAATATCTAGTGTGATGGGAATAGGCCAACATGTTCCATCATGCAATTGCATTTTATGGAGTACATTATCATAATCTTTTTTATTCATGAAGCGATTAAGTGGGGAAAAGCCTCCATTTAAAATTAATTCTAAATCACATAGCTGACGCTGGGTTAATGTTAGTGACGCCATTTTCATCATGACTTTCTTCCTTTCCTGTTATGATATGAGATAGCTCATAACATTGTTGTCGAATTTCAGGTACAGCACTGACTTCCCATAACGTTCCACGTCTTAATGATCCTAACGTGTAGATGCGTGTACTTGATTGTAAAGAAATCAACAATCCTAATTTTAGTGTGTCTAGATGTGCAATGTTTTTTTCTAACAATGAATGAATTAATGGGGATGGATTTGATGTGAGATTTAGTGCAGGTCCCATGCAATTAATTATCCATTTTGCATCTATTTTGATAGATTGATGTGTGTTTCTTAATTGAATTGTAGCTTGATGATTTTCAACTTTGATGACGCGTCCTGCCATCACATTTAATTGATTTGCATCACACAATTGTTGAAGCAAATCTGAAATGCCATGATGTACACGATGACGGTGTACATTCCAATAAGGTAAAGCGTGACGAATAAAACGTTTTTTATCTGCTTCAGTTGCGCGCATCCACCAAGCGGGAATATGCTGACGAATCGCACTGATTAAACTACGCCAATCATTTAATTCCTTACTTTCATCACGCAAAAACTTCATCAGTTCGCGTAATGTCGTCGGCAAAATATCAGCGGAAAATGAATCTATTTTTTGATGTGGCTGATGAGGGAGCGGCAATAAACCATGGCGTGAAACGGCATGAATCGGGCCGCGATGTTGTTGATGATGCAAGGTTAACACGGTGTCAATCATACTTAATCCTGTGCCGACGATTAAAACAGGATCATCTTGGGGGATGTGATTGGGTGCGGTGTAATCCCATGGATTTAAAATGCAATTCGATGATGAAACAGAAAAAGGAAATGAAATAGGTTCTTGATTACCTAATGCTAATATCACTTTATCGACATGAATCTGTTTTTGGTTTGCTAAGACAATAACAACATGATCTGAATGAGGAATGAGATCGATGACTTCACTGGGTTCTAATGTTAATTGATGTGTATTATCTTGTTTGATTGTTTGCAGCAAACTTTGCAAATATTCTCGATAAAGACAACGCGGAATAAATTGCTCTGAAAGTGGTAATGCGGCATCTAATGTGGTTTCTAATAAAGGATGCGGTTTTTTTGATTGTAGCCAAGAAACAAAATGGGCAGGATCATCTTCAAATGCACCCATATCTTTTGCGCATACATTTAATAAGTGATAATCAAATGGCGTGCGATACGCAGGGCCTGCCGCAAATTCGCCTGTTTTGTCGAACAAATGAATATGTAAAGGAGAAGAAGCGGCGCGATGACAAGCCGCAGCAAGAGCGGTCCCTGCAAAACCCGCACCAATAATCGCAATATGTAAAAATCGGTTTTTTTCTGTCACGTCTTTTCAGTCACATCAATGTTGAGTTTTTATTTGTTGAGTGAGGCATAAATTATCATGAGATTGAATTTTTGTCAGTAATAACCTAATAAAGCCTTGTTTTTGCGAAGAGAATTAAGGTTTGTCGGTACGAGGAAGATTGTGTCATTGTGAGGAAAATGAAGGTTTGTCGCTACGAAAATGATTGTTGTTGCGAGGAGCATAGCAAAACTATTCCCTCTCCTCCCATTTTATGGGAGGAGAGGGTTAGGGAGAGGAGGGTTTTGAGCACGTCAACCTCCCCTCCCTAACCCTCCCCTCCAGCGTTCGCTGGAGGGGAGGGAACAGCTTTGTGATGTTCCTCGCAACGATGCAGTTTAATTTAAAAACCAATTTATCAGGCTAACAAATTTATTGTGATTTTTATCAGCAATAGTATACTAATCTTGCTAAAATTATTTAAACTTTAGTGTGATATCTAACCTTCTTTTTGAGTCTTTTTTACTCAAAACCCAAAAAATATTTTTAATAATTTTTCTATATATTGCATCTACAACATATGAACATTTATCGCGAAATCTCTACGCACATACGCTCATTTCCTACAACCTTTTGGGTTGTGATTGCTGCAACGTTAATGAACCAAGCAGGCAATATGGCATTGGTTTTTTTAATTGTTTATTTACATGAAGCATTAAAATTCAGTCTAGGTTACGCTTCTTTTGGTTTCGCTACGTTTAGCTCATGTATGTTAATTTCCGGCATTGTTGGCGGCGGCATCATCGATCGTTTTGGTCCAGCACGCGTCATTGTTTGTTCTCTCTTTGCAAATGGTTTAGTGTTGATGACGTTTCCTTTTTTACATCAATACATCATTGTGTTGATTGCGTGTATGTGTTGGGGTTTTTGTTTTGGATTATATCGGCCTGCTTCGCAAACCTTGGTTTCACATTTATCTTTGCCTGGACTTCACAAAATTACTTTTTCTGTTTATCGATTAGCGATTAATCTTGGCATGAGTATTGGGCCGGCGGTTGGCGGTTATCTTGCTTATCATTCTTTTTCTGCGATTTTCTTTGCAAATGGTATCGCAAACATATTAGCTGTCACGATATTTTTCTTTGGCTTATTTAAAACACCTTGGTTTTATTCAACTGTTGAATCAACGAAAAAAGGATTAAGTCTCAAATGGCTTAAATATGACATGGCTTTGCGCGTTTTTGTTTTAGGGATGGTGCCAGTTTCTATTGTTTTTTTCCAGCATGAATCAACGCTCGCTGTTTTTCTGAGTCAGAACTTGGGTTTTTCATTAGGATTTTACGGCATATTGTTCACGATCAATACCTTGTTAATTGTTTTTTGTGAATTACCCTTGAATGTTGCAACGATTAATTGGACTTATCGCACGAACTTTGTGCTCGGTAGTTTCTTTATTACGATGGGATTTGCAGGATTATTATTCGCAACAAAAGAATGGCATGTGATTTTACTCACGATTAGTTGGACTATCGGTGAAATGATTTTATATCCTGCTGCGAGTAGTTATATCACTGAAATTGCACCAGAAAATGTACGCGGCACTTATATGTCATTATTTGCAACAGCGTCTAATACGGGCATGTTAATTGGCCCATTTGGCGGCGCATTAATTATGGAACGATTCGGTGCGCATGGTTTGTGGTTTGCGTGTGGTGTGATGGGTGTGATTTCGATGTCGATTTATTATTGGTTTTTACCCGCTCCCTCTCCTCCCACTTTATCTTAAGAAAAGGAGCGCTCCCTCTCCTCCCACGTTTTTTGTGGGAGGAGAGGGTGGGGGAGAGGAGGGTTGCTCTTAATACTTATTTATGAATATTTCTGTATAATATTGGTAATTTAGATCAAAATTAATACAATATATGAGGGGGAGTAAAATGCGACGCCGACATAATCCACCGACAACACTAACAACCTCCACTACCCCTCCGCCTAAACGCCGAAAAACGCACAGCAAGGAAAAAATAACTGAGGATAATATCAACCTATCTGATCTCTTTGGCGAACTTCCAAACCATTTGATTTGGCCTTCTATTCTTTCTTATTTGACCATCAATGATTTCGATTCGCTCGCGCAAGTATCAAAATCAACACATGCCGAATTAAGTGATTTTATAAAACTATGGCAAGATTTTGCCATAAAATTTCACATTCCTTTATCTCGATATAAACCTGATGTCTATTCTAATCATCGCCATCACTTTTGGCATGAAGCTTCTCGGCAACGTGACATTGTTATTGAGCAAACTTGTCGACAACTTGATATTGTTACTCGGGATAAAGAAAATGCTTCACAACTTTCTAATTTGAGAATGGATTTTCAAAATAAAACATCTCAATTATTATGTTTTATTTTATTAGAAAATGACGGCGCTCATTTTGAAAATTTAATTACACAAAATAAATTTTCACTTGACTCATTAGATATAAAAATTAATGCATATTTATTTAAATGGATAAGTCATTTTTGTTCTGAGAATTTTATTAGAGATTCATATACAAAAATTAAAAAAAATCCAGACTATTCTACGTTGTTAAGAGGTGAGCAATTATCTTATGCCATGAGTATGTCTGATGATGTTGGTGAGTATTTTAATATTTTCAAATTATTGGTATGTCAAGAGAAGCAAGTTTTTAATGGTTTAACTTTTGAATATAAGAATATTTTGAACGACTATTTAAATGATTATATATCTCGATTTAAAAAATATAATGATCAAAAGAAATTAGATGAAATATATAAAAATTTAATTGAAATGCAAAAAAGTGGGTACTACCATCATCCGCACTCCCAGAAATCACATCATTATGTAACTTATCCTTCATTATATTTAGCCATTCTTTGTCATCAATCAGAAGCTGTTTTTGCTGAATTAATGGAACATCAAGATCCTTTTTATGTTCATCCGCGCGCAGGTTCATTGTTTCATTTTGCGATAAAAAAACAAAACTGGAATTTTATTCAATATATTATTAATCATAGACGTGAAATATGTACTAAATTATTTTGTGAAATAAAAGATAGTGATCATTCTGTGGGAAAAACAGCGCTTGAAACTCTTACCTTTTCTTCTCAACAAATTAATTTAAATATGTTAGAAAATTTTCTTGGCGCATGTGATGCCAATGATTCTCTTATGAATTCAATTTTGCGCTTCGTTGATACTTTTGCTATGCAGCCTTCTGAATATAACAAACAAGTTTTGTTACTTTTATGTAAATACCAAAAAGTGGGATTGGGTGAAGTATTGTATAAAACAGCAAGTAGTCAAAGCGTCGGTAAATCGCTTGCCATTAAATATTTATCCGAACTTGTTTTAGAAAATACACATCATATTGATGAAGCTACTTTGGTATTAATAAAATTTATTATGAATGAAATAAATAATAATTCATTATTGAAGCAAGATTTGATGTTTGCCATGATGGATGGTGTCAAGGGTAATGAAGCAAAAATATTGGACATATTAAAAGAGGTAACGGATGTTTTAGATAAGAAACAACGTTTTTTGAACCTCGATAAAATTAAAAGTTTTTTACAAGAAATGATTCAGATTAATAAACAAACATCAAATCAATATCCTATTGGAGGACTTTGGGCTGCAATTCCAATGGTTCCAGGTGCTTCAACACCACAAATGCGAATAACGCAATGGAGTCAATTTATGCTGCAACAATTAGGATGTTCTGAGCCAAAAGCAGTAATTCAACTTCGTCAGTAATCATTCTTCTTGTGATATAATTAAAATATAATAAGAAATAAACGAGGGATGAACCGTATGTTAAGTCGTACTGAAGCATTAGATATTATTCATGCCGTGGGAAAAGAAAAAGGTGAAGATCTTATTCGCCGATTTACCTATTATCTTGAACGTATACCAAATACCATGAGTCAAAAACAATCTTCTGTCATGGATGAAATTAATCATGAAGTTAAATTCATGGCGCGTGCTGTGATGAGAGATCCTGATCCCAAAGTGTTAGAAATGCTTTATGCAATACATGGCAAATTAAAAAAAATATTTTTGAATCAGTCTAATGCAGATCTTGAATTTATTTTATCACATGAGAAATTCGGAAGAGGTGGATTTCAAGATGCACAGCAATTAAAGCTTTTTTTGGAGGCAAATCCTTCCGATATTCAACTAAGTCGTCTTCTTACTGGCATTGAAAATTTTTTAACTTGTATTAGCTATTGTAGAATTACGATGAAGTCTATAACAGAAGATGAACCACAATATAAAATAAAAGTACTTGTTATGGATTTATTACCTGATGTCATACCGCATATTTCAACAGCTTATGTTGATCGTAATGAAGATACTTCAGAATTTGATTCGTCAACAGTTGTTGAAAATATTCTATTTCCCGATATCTCAGAAGCATCAGGTGAAGATGTGCCAAAGCTTTCATCAGAAAAACTTGATGGAAGATCCTTTCGGATTGAAACAGAACAGGGAAAATTGACATTTCCAGGCGCATCGCTCGAAAGTAACATTCCTGTGATAGGGCATGTCTCTGGTACTCAGCCTACGGTATTTTCATTAATTGAACGATTATTATCTGATGGTGGTGATAAGGTGGATGCTGTCTTGCAAACAGATGAGGATTATAAAAAATTAACCGGCGCTTTATTTGCGGCAACTTATTTGCGAGCTGCATTTCATACACCAGCAGAAGTTTATGCAGGATATAAGTTTTATATGGCTGTTAAAAAGAATCAAAAGGTGGAGGATATTGAACAACTTCAACCTCGGGAAGCATTTATCGGCGGCTTAGAATTATTATCTTCCGCGGCAAATGGGGATGGAAAATATGGACTAAATAAAAATATTTCGTTAAAAACAGCGATTGAGACAGTTTCTTTGGATTTAAGCAATAAAGTTGGCAATAAACAAGTCGGTGAAAAATCAAGCAGACCAAAATTGAAGTAAAATAATTCTTAGGGTCGGTAATGGCGCTCTTTGTAGGATGGCGAGCCGTGAGCGTACCTTCTCTTATAATTCGCTAGGTTGCTTCTCTTCGTCATTTACCGTAAACGAAGATCCACACCCACACGTTGTTTTTGCATTGGGATTACGAATAATAAATTGTTCGCCTTCGATATCTTCTTGGTAATCAATTTCTGCGCCAGCCAAATATTGAAAGCTTAACGCATCGACTAAAAGTTGCACGGTTCCAGGCGGAATGATTTTGGTGATAACGGTGTCATCAGGTTGAATGATTTCATCGAAAGTAAATCCATATTGAAAACCTGAACAACCGCCACCTGTTACATAAGCGCGTAATTTTAATTCAGGACGACCTTCTTCTTGAATGAGTTCCCAAACTTTTGTCGCGGCCCTGTCAGTGAAATTGATAGGAGGTTTGGCGTCAACGAGGTCGATCGATGGCGCAGATTTGGCCAAGTTGATCGTTAGTGTAGGTTCTGACATGGGCACCTCATTTGTTTATTAGCATATATTTATTAGCATAATTATTTTACAATGCAAACTGATTGTTAAATGCTAATAATAACTCATTCTAGCTTTTTATTATATTACAAGTAACATCAGGTTAAGAAGGATCGTCGTTTGCGATGAAATAAAATTCCGTCGTTGCGAGGAGCATGCGTAGCATGCGACGAAGCAATCCAATTTAGGAGATTTTTTATGCTATGGGTCAAAGCCTTCCACATTATTTTCATGGTGACATGGTTCGCAGGATTATTTTATTTGCCGCGATTATTTGTTTATCACGCTTCTGCCACTGACACCATCAGTTTACAACGTTTTAAAATCATGGAAAAAAAATTATATTATTACATCACCACACCCGGTGCTATTCTCACGATTTTATTCGGCATTTGGTTAATCAGTTTTAATTTTCACGGTTACATGAGCATGGGATGG
>JABDCN010000019.1 GCA_013288125.1 Gammaproteobacteria bacterium | reverse complement strand
GATTTTTGATTGGGATTCTGGTTCGCATGTTGAGATTATTACATATTTACTCACGAAAACCGATAACCAATATCCAAAACCAGCCATAGGTAGGTTGGGCTGAGGCCTGCGAAAGCAGGTTGAAGCCCAGCATGATAGATTTATGAAAACCGATAACCAATATCCAAAACCAATGGCGCTGTAATGCCAGAGTTATGGCCAGATAAATGTGCATTTGAATAATGAACGGCATGTATTCCAATGGATACTTTTTTATTGCCTAATAAAGCGCCTATGCCAAACCTATCTTGAAAAGAAAAATGCATGCCTAAATTACGACTATCAAGGCGGGTGTGATTGAGGTAAGCAAGACCAATGCTTAAGTCTAAATAGGGTAAAAATGGTCCGCGTCTTTTGAAGGTATAACGTATCACGGGAGCGATTGAATAGATATTCACCGTGGTGTAGTAAGGCGTATTATTGACCCAAAAATGAGAAAATCCACCATCAAAATAGACATCAAATTGACGCCATTGGTAGCGATTGGGATCGTAATTTAGCATTAATTGAAAGCCATGTAAGGTGGGTGGTTCTTTGCCGGCAGCAACATAAGAAAATTGTGCGCCGTAATGCGGTATGTTACTTGCAATGGCAAGGGGTGGTATGAGCATGAGCAAAACGGGTGTTATACGTAACCGTACTGTCATTAAGCCATCTTCCGTGAAAGCGGTAGTTAATTAGGTTATCACGCCTGGTTTGTGTAGTCACGGTGCCAGGCATTTTAGTTTCGTCGTTGTGAGGAGCAAAACTAAAAACGTTGCTGTTGTTGCGAGGAGCAAAATTAAAACTGTTCCCTCTCCTCCCATAAATGGGAGGAGAGGGTTAGGGAGAGGAGGGAGGTTCATCACCACAATTTTTCGTACACCGTACTTCTGTAAGGAATTTCCTTTTTCATTTCAGTAAATCGATTTTTATTTTTGCTATATTGCGCAGGTTCTATCGCCGTATAACCCAGACCAAGACGATTGCCTTCAATTTGAAATCCTAACGTTGTCAAAATAGTCGGTAAAAAATCAAAATGCACAACATGGTCCGTATTTTTTATTAATTTATTTTGACTGATGATCATATTAAAAATATAGCGTTTGTTTAATTGATTTAATTGATGAGAAACAGTATTGGTCATCGCTAAATGATCACCTACAATAACAATATCCATATTATTTAACCATCCCATTTTTTCGCAATAATGAATTAAATCTGCCAACATATTAGCAGTGCATTCAACAATGCCTTGAAAATTATTGTAACCTTGACGAGCGCATGTTTTACTTAATTGACCCGACACGCCATGTGTGTCAACGGTAAATAGGGTGAGATTAAATGGTTTTCCTGCTTTGACGAGTTCGGCAAGTTTTATTTTTGCTTGTTGAAATAACATATCATCAGGTAATCCCCAATTCGTAGTTGTTTGTGAATTTAAAATTCCTTTTTGTATCCATTCTTCTTTACCTATCATTTCATGATAATGATGATCTTTTAAAAAATGATTGACGCCTGCAAACGTTAAGCTAGGTCCATTCATAAAAATATTTTGATATCCTTTTTTAGCGAGAATATCGCTTAAACAGGTTGCATGGCCTAGGAAGTGTTTTGTTTCTTCGCCTGTGCGATTTCCATTAAAAATCGTTAATAATTTAAGCGGCGTAGCACATTGTGTGGAAACAAAGCCTGCAATACTCCATCCTGTACCAGGCATTTGTTCATATCGATTAAAACTAATATGAGGTGTATTTATTTTTGTGAGTTGTTGTAAAAGATCGCCTCGAAATAAATCGATATTCGAATAAGATGTTTCTAAACTTTCTACATAAATCAGTAATAAATTTTTTGTTTTATTGCTTTTGATATTAACTTGATCGGCAGCAATGTAATGTTTTGCAAAATAATCATCAGAAGTTTGCGATTGTTGTTTGATGTAATTAATGACATCAAATTGTTTAACAACGATAACTGTGCAAATTAATAATAAAATAAAATGAAAATAGGCAGCGAAAAAATGTCGAATTATTTTGGAAGCAAATATTTTTTTGATCGGTTGAGAAAAATAAAAAAAGAGAATGGGTAGATTGATTACGATCAGGGTTAAGACAGCGGGCCAAAAAAGAGACCACTCAAATAATCGTTTGATGAAAATAGAGTCTGCTGTGAAGGCACCTTGCAAGTTAAAATAAAAAGTTGATAACACTTGCTCAATGGTCACTTTGCCAAAAAATTTATCGATGCAAAGCATCAGTCCAATGCAAAAAAAACTGATGAAATAAATGCAAATACGCAGTATTTTTGTGTAAATTTTCATCTTGTCGCTGTCATTTAGGTAAATTTTCGGCTAATTTATCATATTTGGACTTATATTTAAACTTTTTTATTTGATTTGTTGGAAGGTTTTAGCGGGCCTGTCGTCCCGCGGCTTGTCCGCGGGATCCAGAGAAAAATACAAATAGGGTGCCAGGCACTAAAAGAAAATGCTTGATCGTTCACCAATTATTTACATATGCTAGTTATGAAGAGAACGAAGAGGTGAACAATCATGACGACAGGATTTCGAGATAACTTATATCAGTTTCTATCAGACCATATTAATGCATATGGTATGTCACCATCGTTTCGTGAAATCACAGAAGCCATGGGGATTAGTCCACGCTCTAAAAGCTTCATTACGCGGAGTTTAAGAACACTAGAAAAAGAAGGGAAGCTCATTTTAGAAAAAAAAGGGCGGCGGTTGTTAATTAAAATTTCTAATAAACAATTACAATTGCTAGGCCGTATTTCTGCTGGATCGCCGATTGAAGCGATAGAAGATCGTCAATTTATCGATATCAACCAATTGTTTTCAGGCGAAGATCGATGTGCATTGACAGTCAAAGGAGCATCGATGATTGATGAAGGTATTTTAGATGGCGACATGATTATTTATAAAAAATCTGAAATAGCAAAAGAAGGTCAGATTGTTGTTGTGTTAATTGATCAGCATCATGCAACTTTAAAGCGTATTTCATACAAAATAAAAGACATGATTACGTTAATTCCGGCGAACCTTGAATTAAAACCTCGTGTGTATGTGCCAGAAAGAGTCAGTGTACAAGGTGTTTATATTGGTCTAGTTCGTACGCATGTGTAGCGCACGGTGGGACCGCGCAATTATTCTCATCGATATGGATGCGTTTTTCGCTTCTATCGAACAATTAGATCATCCAGCATGGCGCGGCAAACCGATCGCAGTGACTAATGGTGAACAAGGCACTTGTATCATCACCAGTTCTTACGAAGCACGTTTGTATGGCATTAAAACAGGCATGCGAATGAAAGAAGCAAAACAATTGTGTCGATCTTTAATTCAAGTACCAGCGAGACCAAAACGTTACGCAGCCGTATCGCGCTCTATCATGGAAGCACTCATTGCCATTACGCCTGATATGGAAATATTTTCAGTGGACGAAGCTTTTCTTGATGTCACGCGCTGTCAATTATTGCATGGATCGCCAGAAAAAATGGGACGAATGGCGAAAGAATTAATTTTCAATGTATCAGGATTAAATTGTTCTGTTGGTGTCAGCGGTGATAAAACAACAGCAAAATTTGCAGCGAAACAGGGAAAACCCAATGGATTGCTTGTGGTTCCTCCATGGGAAGCAAAAGAAAGATTGCGTTATGTTGAAGTGACACAATTAAGCGGTATTAAATCAGGCATAGGTGGATTTTTAAAAAAACATGGGGCAATAACATGTGGCGAAGTGGAAAATATACCAATCAGTGTTTTAGCTAAACGATTTGGTAATTTAGGTAGACGTATTTGGTATATGTGTCAAGGCGCTGATCCTGATCCTGTTCATACGATAGTGGCAAATCCAAAATCAATGGGACATGGGAAAGTGATGCCGCCTAATACGACCAGCGAAATCGTAATCGAATCTTTTTTGATGCATATGTGCGAAAAATTAGGGGCGAGATTAAGACAACATCAGCTTCATGCGCAGCATTTTTTTGCTGGGATATTAAATTATGATTTGGGATGGCTAGGATCAAAAGGACAAACGATTCAATCAACTAATGATAGCAAGGCTATTTTTCAATTAGCGTTGTTTTTAATTCATCAACATTGGCGTGGTGAACCTGTGAGTCAAATACAAGTGACAGCACTTGATCCTAATGCAGAGGGAATGCAAATCGATTTTTTTGAAAAACCAGATCATAAACGTGTGTTACTTTATAAAACATTAGATGAAATTAACAAGCGCTATGGGGAATTTACGATTGCACCAGCGCCTTTGTTATACCGATCAAAAATGCCGAATGTGATTGCGCCCGCGTGGAAACCACACGGGCATCGTCAGACGGTTTAAAATATTCACGTAGTTTTTTATAGTCATGGAAGTCGGGAGCAGTTATTTTGGCAATGGCTCGCGAGCCTCCGGCTCGCTGCGCTGACTTGCCAAAATAACTCTCCCGACCCCCATGACTGCAAGGTTGTTATGTCATTTGATGTTGGTGAGATACTGCATAACTATGAGTTGATTGACTTTTGAATTTCTTTTCCATTTTGCTGCATGTCTTTTCCGAATCCTTGAACGGTATTTTCACAACCAGCAAGCATTAAACAACTTAAGATAGTGACAAACCATATTAATTTCATGCAAATTATCCTTAAAAATAGTGGGATATGTCATTTTACAATTTTAAGACCGTTTTTTAAAGCCCAACGCATTTAAACGTTCTTCCATCGAAGGATGCGTTGATAAAAGATGATTGACTGAAGTGAAAGATTGAATACCTGTTTCATCAGGATCGAAAATATAAGCCTCGCGTCTCACATTTTCATGCGGTGTTTGTTGATAAAGTCGGGCATATTGATTTTGATTTTGTACATGGTCGTCTTGAATTTTTAATAAGGCGGAAGCGAGTGGTTGATTGGCGCGCATCAATTCGACACAGCCAGCATCTGCCATTAATTCACGTTTGCGGCTGAGATAAAGCAGCATAAAGACACTGATGACAGGTAAAATAAATCTTAAAATTAAAATAATAGCGGCGAGTGAATTTCTCGATTTATTTTCTTCGTCACGAGATGAAAATAATACGCCGCGAAATAAAATATCAATCGCAATAATGCTTAAGTTAGATAATAACGATGCAGTTAAGGTTAGTTTGATATCCATGTGGCGTATGTGACTTAATTCATGCGCCATGACAGCTTGTAATTCATCTCGATTTAATTTCTCCATTAATCCACGCGTGATCGCAACCATCGCAGATTTTTCACTGTAACCACTCGCAAATGCATTCATATAATCAGCATCGATAATAAATACTTTGGGCATGTATCGTAGGCCGGCAGCAATTTTCATTTCTTCAACGACATTATAAAGCTGTTGTTCCGCAGTATTTTGTGCTGTTTCTGGCGTAATTTCATGATATTCCGTACCGAGCAGCATGAGTTTGTCGTATAACGCATAACTAATGAATAATGAAATGCTGGCGATGGCGAGCATAATGAGTGTCGCAATAGGAAATAATCGAAAGGTAATTAACGCAGTAAATAATTGCGGGATGCTTGCTTGAGGATAATGAGCTGATTGTAAAAACATATCAACCAAGAGTCCAATGCCGCAATAAATAAGAAAAAATAAAGTAATGATGATGTACGTTCGAGTATAATTCTGGCGCAAGGTTTTGCGCCAGTTACTGGAGCCGATGGTGTATTGTTGATCTAGGTCGTTTGGCATAGACACTACAACTGCACGGTATATGACTCATTCTCTGCGACTTTATCTGCAGTCAATTGCCAATAAGGAAAATCAAGATTTAATTTGGCAGAAAAAGCAGAGACAACAACATTAGCAGGAAAAGATTTTTTATTCGCATTATACATTTCAATACTATCGTTATAAGATTGTTTTGCATAAGCCAGTTTATTTTCTGTACTCACAATCTCTTCTTGTAATTGCATGACATTCTGATTGGCTTTTAAATCAGGATATTGTTCGAAGACAACATTCAAGCCAGACGCAATTGTTGAAATTTGACTTTCAGCAGCAATGCGGGCTTCTTCATTACCACTGGATTTTGCCTCTTGTGCACGATTACGTAAAGCGACAACATCTTTGAGCGTGGTTTTTTCATAATCCATATATTTTCTGACAACATTAATTAATGATTCAAAGACTTTAAACCGTCGGTCTAATTGGATATCAATTTGTTTTTGATTATTACGGATGGTTTCAATTTGCGCGATCAATCGGTTATACGTCAGAATGATAAACCCAATGATGGCGAGAACAATCAACAGTAGAATAAGAATCATTTAGTTACCCCTCAAAGATAGTCATTTCAGGAAATACATTATCACCCTCAAAAATATAATCTACCCACAAGCTGCTCAAATGATCAAGCAATTGATTTTGCTTTTGCCTTTCATCGATGTGTGAAATATCGATCAATTCAATCGGCTGATCTTGCCATGAACAAGCAAAAACAGCTTTTGTGCGCAATCCCGTTTCAGGGTCAATTTGCCATTGAAGACATTGTGCGCAAACCCCTTTTAACATACATTGCATATTACCATAAACAGACCCAATTATTTTAGGGTCTTTAGGAAAATAAATTTGCACCCATTTTTTACGTGAAGATTGTACTTGACGCAATAAATCAGTATTGCCTATCACAAAAATACGGTCCACATTTTCTAATGGTATGTCAGATTGATGTTGATGATACGCTTGTAACGCAACTTCAATATCATTTCCTTGCAAGGCAATATCTTCTTTACGATGTGTATTCATTTGTCCAGTTTGTGTAAGCCATATGACTTTATTAACGGCATCTTCTAGTTGTGATTGACAATATATTTCATCCGCATTTTTGCTTTGACAAAGATAAATCACATGATTACCTTGCGCTTTCACGTGAGCACCATAACTTCGTACAAAAGCAAAATGAGAAGCTTGGCCAATAATTAAAATCGTTTCATGTGCGCTCGGAATTTTTGCACGTACACCCGTTGGTCCCATGAGTGAAACAGGTTCGCCGACTTGCAATGTTTTACATAATTTTGCTGATGTTGTATTTTCATCGACAATAAAAGTCAGCGTGCCATTCGCATGATCACATTCAGCTGTGACTAATGCTAACGGTTCCATTTGCAATAATGTGTGATTGATATGCGGTGCAAATGTTTCAAAATTTTGTAAACGATAAAATTCGCCGGGTTTAAAATGTTTTGCGGCTAACGGAGCATGAATTATTAATTCTACAATATGATTCGTTCGGCGCGTTATTGTTTTTACGCGCGCAGTAAATAAATCATTCATTTTCTCTGCAAATTGACGATAAGCTTCCTTGTCACCTTCCGTCATTTTATTTTTTAATAAATCGACAATTTTAGGATACGTTTTTAATCCAGAAGCAATGGCTTTCACGACACTGCCGTGAAAAACAGGATGTGTATCACCAATTAAACTGACGCGTTTATCATGTTGATGATAAGAAGTAAAAGGACCGAATTGATCTTCTTTGCAATGTGAAACACCATGCGCAATGGTTAATTCATCATTTAATATTTCATAATGTTGATATTGTAAATTGAGTCGATTAAACGTACCGCGATGTTCAAACTCATAAGCAGTATTTGGTTGTGTACCTGTTGCGACTAAAATAGAACGCGCAGGTAATTTCACTTCATCGGTTGTTGCACGCCATTCATTTTTTTCATCACGTAACCGTTGATGACAAACTAATATTTCAGCATGACCATATTCATTTAATTCAACACGAATGGGTTCTAATCCTTCCGCATAATAAACCCCTTCTTCTAACGCTTTTTTTAATTCTTCATGATTATTGATATAAGCAGGTGATTCTTGCATGCTGCGTCGATAAGCAATCGTGACACCACCGAAACTGTGTATCAGAGAAATAAAATCAGGAACGGTATGATGTTGTTGTGCGCGATCACGTTCTTTTCTGACAGCGCGTCCATGTTGTAAGTATTCATTTAAAATTTCGCGAGAAGTGGAATCTAACTGTTGTTGAATTTTTTCTTCGCCATGTATCGCAGTTAATATTTCATAACGTGTTAATACTTTTTCAACCAGTGTGATGTAATATGCTTGTACTTCTGTTGCAGTATCCACGCCTGTTAATCCGCCGCCAATGACGACAGCAGGTAAACGTATTTGTAAATTGGTGAGGCTACTTGATTTTGCAGCATTACCTAATTGCAACGCCATTAAAAAATCATTGGCTTGACGCATACCTGGCGCAAGACTGCCAGGTAAGGATAAAGCTTTTGGTAAGCCAGCGCCAACAGCCACAACAAAATGATCAAATCCCATTTCCCAAGCATCATTTACAGTAATCGTGCCGCCAAAACGTACACTGCCAAATACTTGAAAATAAGGTCTGCGTTTTAAGCTGAGATAAATTAATTTAAGAAAATTTTTATCCCAACGAACAGTAATGCCATATTCAGCAACGCCGCCAAATCCAGCCATTAAACGTTCGTCTAATGATTCGACTAAATCATGATAGTGATAAATGGGTTGAGTTAATAAATGATCGGGCAAAGGTTCGATTTTTAATCCATCAAATCCAACAACAGCAAAACCTTCTAGTAATAAATGATGTGCAAGTGTAAAACCAGCAGGGCCCATGCCTGCAATCATCACTTTTAATCCATTATAAGATTTGGTGGTCCATTGTGTTTGACGCAGCGGGTTCCAGCGTGTGAGCAAATCATAAATTTCAACACCCCACGGTAAATCCAGTACGTCTGTTAACACGCGTGTTTCGATTTGTGGAATATTGACAGGATCTTGTTTTTGATAAATACATGCTTTCATACAATCATTACAAATACGATGACCGGTTGCAGGACACATGGGATTATCAATCATGACCATGGCGAGTGAAGCTAAGGTGTAACCTTCTTTTTTTAAAAAATTCATTTCTGAAATTTTTTCTTCAAGCGGGCAACCTGTTAGCGTGGTATCAAGCGGATTTTTTTTAAAACCTTGCGCAGGATCGCTTTTTTTAACGGGAAATCCTTTAGAACAAAAATCACCTTCATGATCGTGACAGTAAATGCAGTAATTGATTTGATCTTGCACCTGACGTGCAGACATGCGCGGATCAGTGAGTTTAAAGCCATCGCGTTGACGAAAGTTTGAGGCTGGTGTAATGAGACGATCGTATTTATCTTCTGGAAGCGGATGCGTCGGCACTAAATTTAAATAATCTAAACGCTCAGGGATGAGGAAGCTCGGCCAATCAGCTGTTAATTTTTTTCCTTCGTCAGATGTTAATGCGCGTGTGCACCATGCCACTAATTTTTCAATTTCAGTCGTATGAAGATCGGGTTGTTCAAGATAAGACACACCAAGCAGGGCGACTGCCAATTCAGGATCATCAGTTTGTAAGCCCATGTTGTTGAGTGCATCTTTAAGCCAGATTTGCAGCTCAGAAAAGGGAGGCATTTTGTCGATTTTGTTGATTTCTTTTTTGGCTCGTCGCAAAACAAAATATTTTTTGAAAACAGAGAGTGGATTGAGTGAGGTTGTTTTTACTTGACTGATGGCAAGGGCCTCTTCAATGGTAAAAAAAGAAGCCAGAAATTGCTCTAGAAAAACAGCGCAATTGATTAATAATTCACTGGTTTCGATAGGGGACAATGTGCTCGTGCCAAGGCGATAGGTCAATAAATTAGCATGCCAATCAGGATGTTCTTTAGCTAATGAGGATAAAAAATTGCCATCTAAACGCTCTAGACCTTCCGCGTAGAATAATTCGGCAAAAGTGAAGCCTTTTAATTGTAGATCTGGGTTGGTGATCATGAAGGTATTTTATCATGAAAATGAATTGGGGTCAGGCTTGCGTCATTGCATCTTGATGCAAGATGCAATGACGCAAGCCTGACCCCAATTTGATGTTGAATTTTTATTTTTTACAGCGTACTTTATCTTGCACGTTTTTTAATCTGACTTATTTAACAGTAGGGCTCTTATGAAAAATAAATGGCAATTATTTTTTTTATTATTATTAATTTCTGTACCTGCAGTTTTATTCGCTGCTGACAAACTTATTTTTGCTGTCGATGTCATACGTCATGGAGATAGAACACCAGGGCAAATACTGCCTACGGTTGATTATAAATGGAAAGAAGGTTTGGAGCAGTTAACTGCCCGAGGCATGAAACAAGAATATGAATTAGGCGCTAAGTTTCGTAAGCGATATGTGGATGAAACACATCTTTTACCTGAGCATTATCAACATGGAACGATCTATGTTCGTTCCACAGATTACGAGCGTACACTCATGAGTGCGCAATCCTGTATGATGGGGCTTTATCCGCCTGGCACTGGGCCTGATGCTGCTCTGCCTTATGCTTTTCAAGCTGTTCCTATTTTTTCTGCGCCTTACAAATATGATGAAGTGATTTCAAAGTATGTTGACGATGCTGAAGAAGATAAATTAATGCAGCGTTATGTTTATTCAACGCCTGAATGGCAGCAAAAAAATAAGGAATTGCAACCTCAGTACGCACGTTGGAGTCGATTGATCGGCATTGATATTAAAAGTTTAGAAGATTTGGATGATATTGGTGACACTTTATATATTTATCAAATCAATCATGCACCAATGCCTAAGGGATTGAGTGATGAAGATATTAAAACCATTATTGATACTAGTAACTGGGTCTTTTTAGCAGAACAAACGCCAACACCAGTTGCTGTTGTTTACAGCACGCAAATCATGACGAATATAGGAAACTATCTTAAGAATGGCAGCGATGATTCTTCTCAACTTAAATATGTGTTGTTGTCTGCGCATGATGATACGATTATCAGCGCATTGAGTTATATTGGTGTTGTTTTAAAAGTGTCTCCGCCTTTCGCCTCTGATCTTAATTTTTCTTTGTATGAAAGCGGCCCGAATTATTACACAGTGAAGGTCACTTATAATGATTCGCTAGTTTTTATTCCAGGATGTAATGGGACAGTGTGTGAATTAAACCAGTTTTTGAAATTGATTAACGATAAACATCTTTGGTTTTAAAGCAGTAAAAAAATTTAAAAATGACAAAGAGTTACTTGAAAATCCTGTTACTTAATAATGCCAGTAGTTGTCATATGTGACAACTATTGGTATTAAAACTGGTATTAAAACGATTTGATAAATTGTGGCTTCATACTTAAGAATCCCTTAATAAATGTGACTTCTATCTTTAGTATTATTATATAACGATAAATTAATTAAAATAATCTCAAAATAATCATATAGAAATAAAATTAATTACATAAAAATAACTAAAAAATAAAACGAGGAATTGAAAGTGCAAGCACGAAAAAAAGTCGATGTTTTAATTTCTGGAAATGGTCCGGCAGCACTCGCAGTTGCATGGCAGGCTATGTGTCTAGGTTTAACTGTTCTTATGATTTCTCATCGCGAAGATGCTTATTTAAGAGTTCAACGTATTCATCTTGTAATAACTTATAGAAAATATTTACTTCAAATGCTCGATAAGAATAGCGTGTTAACTGAAGCCGATGAAAAATTTATCGGTGAACTTATTGGGAATATGACGCTTGCGATTAAAGATATTGAAAGATATATGAAGCGCAGATTAGAAGATCTGAACCAAAAAAATCAATTAATTGAATTTATGTATCAATCCCAACTCGAATCGATTGATTGTGAACAAGGAGTGGCGCTGGTAAGAGGTTTAG
The DNA here is from genome assembly GCA_013288125.1 of Gammaproteobacteria bacterium. Classification (GTDB taxonomy): domain Bacteria; phylum Pseudomonadota; class Gammaproteobacteria; order DSM-16500; family DSM-16500; genus Aquicella. The sequence continues at coordinate 20,743 of JABDCN010000019.1, read as the reverse complement.
AAGATGAATACATTGAATATAAATTTCTTGTTGGTGCAGATGGCGCATCACATCATGCGGTAAATGTATTTAATCAATGCGCAAAAAATGAAAAAATTGAATATACGCCAGTTGAATCACCTAGCCATCGTTATCATGGTAATTTTTATATTACGATAAAACGTCGAGATGGGGGAGTATTAAATATGCCTCATGAAAACTATATGATGGCGATTCAACCTCGTATTTACGATGAGCAGCCGGCAGATGCTTTATGTTATTTGTTGTTTAATGCTTCAAGCTATTGTCAATCTTTAATGAGATCGGTGAAATGTAATTTTATCGGTGAGCTACCTCGTTCACTTTATAAGTTAATCAAATCTCATGATGATAGTTCTGAAGCTGTAACGTGCATGTATTTAAAACAAATCATTTCAAATTTGTTTGAAAATGAAGAGTTAAATAATGGTGAATTAATTATTTCTATTGTTAAACCAAGTCAAAAACATGGTGTGCAAAAAGATAAATTAAAATTGATTGCTTTTAAAGCAGGAATGATTGAAGCAAATAAAGCAGTGGTTAAAGAAGGTAATACCTATTTTGTTGTGTTAGGGGATGCTTTTAGAACACCTGAGTATCGTGTTGGGCATGGATTAAATAATGCTTTATGGCAAGCTTCTCATATTACTGACATCTTTAAGAATGGTTTGGTTAGTTCATTAATTAATTTTAATTTGCTTTGTAAAGGTAGTTTAGACCCCTATCGTGAGGTATTCGATTTGTTGATTCATGATAAACGAAAATTTTTAGAAATAGCTAAAGTTGATGCTGCTGAAAAAAATCAATTGTTGAGTGAAGCTAAATTAATAACTTTTTTTAGTGATCGCCGAGAGATGGAGCAAATTGCTGCGCAGCAGCCAACAGATGAGATTAGGAATGAGTATTTATAATATTATCTGAAAAGTGGAAAGTGAAGATGTGACCCCACTGACTTACGATTATCAGCGCACTCAGTTATATTGGAGTCATTTTAAAAGTATCTCCGCCTTTTGCATCTGATCTTAATTTTTCTTTGTATGAAAGCGGCCCGAATTATTACACGGTGAAAGTGACTTATAATGATTCGCCAGTTTTTATTCCAGGATGTAATGGGACAGTGTGTGAATTAAACCAGTTTTTGAAATTGATTAATGATAAGCATCTTTGGTTTTAAAGCAGTAAAAAATTTAAAAATTACAAACAGTTACTTGAAAGTCCTGTTATTTAATAATACCAGTAGTTGTCATATGTGACAACTATGGGTATTAAAACTGGTATTAAAACGATTTGATGAGATAAATTGTGGCTTCATACTTAAGAATCCTTTAATAAATATGACCTTCATTTTTTGTACTATATAAAATTAAAATAATCTCAAAATAATCATATATAAATAAAATCAATTACATAAAAGATATAACTAAAAAACAAAACGAGGAACTGAACGTGCAAGCACGAAAAAAAGTCGATGTTTTAATTTCTGGAAATGGCCCGGCGGCACTTGCTGTTGCATGGGAAGCAATGTGTCTAGGTTTAGCTGTTCTCATGATTTCTCATCGTGAAGATGCTTACTTAAGAGTTCAACGTATTCATCTTGCAGTAGTTTACAGGAAATATTTACTTCGAATGCTCAGCAAGAATAGCATATTAAATCAAGCGGATGATAAATTTATCAGTGAACTTATTTTGAATATGACGCTTACGATTAAAGATATTGAAAGGTATATGAGGCGAAGATTAGAGGAGTTAAATCAAGAAAATCAATTAATTGAATTTCTTTATCATTCTCGACTTGATGTAGTTAATTGTGAACAGGGCATAGCAACGGTAATTAATTTAGTAGATTCTGATTTAGAATTGATTGAAGTTGAATATGAATTTCTTATCGGTGCAGATGGCGCTTCACATCATGCGGCAAATGTATTTAATCAATGTGCAACAAAAGAAACAATTTCATATATTTCGGTTAAATCACCTGGCCACCGTTATCATGGTAATTTTTATATTACGATAAAACGTCAAGATGGAGGAATATTAAATATTCCTGATGAAAGCCATATGATGGGGATTCAATCCCTTGTTTATGGCGACCAACCGCTAGATGTTTTATATTATTTAATGTTTAATCCTTCAAGCCATCATCGATCTCAAATGAAATCAGTGAAATGCAATTTTATCAGCGAATTACCTCGTCCACTTTATAAGTTAATCAAATCTCATAATATTATTGCTGAATCAGTAATGCTTATGTATTTAAAAAAAATCATTTCAAATCTATTTAAAGATAAGGAATTAAATAACGGCGAATTAATTATTTCTATCGTTAAACCAAGTCAAAAACATGGTGTACAAAAAGATAAATTAAAATTTGTTGCTTTTAAAACGGGGATGCTTGAAGCAAATAAGGCAGCAGTTAAAGAAGGTAATACCTACTTTGTTGTGTTAGGGGATGCTTTTAGAACACCTGAGTATCATGTTGGGCACGGATTAAATGATGCTTTATGGCAAGCTTCTAATATTAATGATATCTTTAGTAATAAGGGTTCGGATAGTTCGTTAAATTATTTTAGTTTGCTTTGTAAAAGAAGTTTAGACCCTTATCGTGATGCAATCGAGGTGTTGATTCATAATAAGCAAGGATTTTTGAAAATAGTTAAAATTAATGCGGCTGAACAAAAGAAATTTTTGAGAAAAGCTGAATTAATAACTTTTTTTGCAAAACAAAGAGAGAAAGAGCAAGTTCCCACGCAGCAGCCTGCAAATGAAATTAGAAATCATTATCTTTAGTATTAAAAACTAAGTTTTAACCGCATTAATCATATTTTTAAATCACATACTCAAACAGCTTAACGTTATATTTAGACGTTGTTCCGTGGATAAGCCTGCGTTATTGCACAAATCAAGTTCGTCGTTGCGAGGAGTACGCGAAGCGTACGACGAAGCAATCCAGGAAAAAAGGAAATTTGTTTATCGATTGCTTTGTCGTACGCTTCGCGTACTCCTCGCAACGACGGAGCTTTAGGCTGCTCGTAATACAGATTGGTGTAGAGCTTACAATTTTTACCCTTGCAACTTCTTCTTCAATAACTCATTTAATTGCTGCGGATTTAATTTGCCCCCTGATACCTTCATCGCTTGTCCTACAAAATATCCAAATAATTTTTCTTTTCCGGCACGATAATCTGCAACTTGCTGCGGGTTTGCTGCAATGATTTCATCAATCATTTTTTCAATCGCGCCCGTATCAGAAACTTGTTTTAATCCGCGTTTTTCAATGATCTCATCGACTTCGCCTTCTTTATTCCATAAGGCTTCAAAAATAGTTTTAGCAATCTTGCCTGAAATCGTATCATCCGCAATACGCGAAATTAATTTGCCCAATTGCTGAGAAGTAATCGGACTCTCAAGAATATCTAAATTCGATTTATTTAAGACACCGAGTAATTCACTGATGACCCAATTCGCAGAAAGTTTAGCTTGTTCTCCTGATGCTTTAACAACATTTTCATAATACGCCGCTAATTCTTTACTGCTCACTAAAATATTTGCATCATAAGCACTTAATTGATATTGCGAAATAAAACGATCGCGTTTTTGCTGCGGTAATTCAGGTAATTTTTCTTTAATTTGTTTGATCCAATTGGTATCCATGATCAGTGGTAATAAATCAGGATCAGGAAAATAGCGATAATCATTTGCTTCTTCTTTGCTGCGCATCGTTCGTGTTTCATTTTTATCAGGATCATATAATCGTGTTTCTTGTTTGATACTGCCGCCGCTTTCTAATACTTGAATTTGTCTCTCGACTTCATAATTAATTGCACGTTCAATAAAACGAAATGAATTAATATTTTTTAATTCTGTACGTGTGCCATATTTATCACTGCCTTTTGGTCGAACAGAAACATTCGCATCGCAACGAAATGATCCTTCTTGCATATTGCCATCGCATATTTCTAAATAACGCACTAGCGCATGCAAGGTTTTAAGATAAGCGATGGCTTCTTTTGCGGAACGCATATCAGGTTCAGAAACAATTTCTAATAGAGGTGTGCCGGCACGATTCAAATCAATACCGCTTAATCCGTGAAAATCTTCATGTAAAGATTTACCCGCATCTTCTTCTAAATGCGCACGCGTAATGTTGATACGTTTTGTTTCATTGTTATCTAATAAAACATCAAGATAACCTTTGCCCACAATCGGTAATTCATATTGACTGATTTGATATCCCTTCGGTAAATCAGGATAAAAATAATTTTTTCTTGCGAAGACAGATTTGGGTGCAATTTCTGCGTTCGCACCTAATCCAAATTTAACGGCCATTTCGACAACTTCTTTGTTTAACACAGGCAACACACCTGGCAAACCAAGATCGATAGCGCACGCTTGTGTATTTGGTTCCGCACCAAACTGTGTTGAAGCACCAGAAAAAATTTTAGTTTTAGTGGCTAATTGTGCGTGGACTTCAAGACCAATGACTGTTTCCCATTCCATATTAAAATCCTCTCGGTGATTGTTTGTGCCAATCCGTGACAGTTTGATATTGATGTGCAACATTCAGTAATTTTGCTTCGCCAAATAAATTGGTGATGAGCTGCATCCCTATCGGTAATTGATTGACGAATCCCACAGGAATTGAAATACCAGGTAATCCAGCAAGATTTGCAGCGATGGTGTAAATATCGGAAAGATACATACTGATGGGATCACTGGTTTTTTCGCCGATTTTAAAAGCAGGTGTTGGTGTCGTGGGAGATAAAATCACATCGACTTTTTTAAATGCATTAACAAAATCATTACAAATTAATCGACGAATTTTTTGTGCTTTTAAATAATAAGCATCGTAATAACCTGCAGATAAAACATAAGTTCCTATCATGATGCGGCGTTTCACTTCTGTGCCGAATCCTTCACTGCGTGAACGCTCATATAAATCTTGTAAATCAGCGGGATTTACGCAGCGATAGCCATAACGTACGCCGTCATAGCGTGCAAGATTAGAAGAACATTCTGCAGGAGCAATAACATAATAAACAGGAACGGACAAGGCCGTGTTAGGCAAACTGATTTCTTCAATCACAGCGCCTAATTTTTCATATTCGCGAATAGCAGTTTGTATGGTTTGAGCGACTTCATTATTTAAACCCGCATTGAAATATTCTTTGGGCAATCCAATGCGTAACCCTTTAAGATTATTATTTAATGCCGCTGTGTAATCAGGTACGGGATGATTAACGCTAGTTGAATCTTTCTCATCAAAACCGGCCATTGCATTTAATAATAAGGCAACATCTTCTGCGGTATGTGCAAACAATCCGGCTTGATCTAAGCTTGAAGCAAAGGCGATCATGCCATAGCGAGAAGCGCGGCCGTAAGTGGGTTTAAGTCCTGTGATGCCGCATAAAGCAGCGGGTTGTCGTATCGAGCCGCCTGTGTCAGTTCCCGTTGAAGCTGGCGCGAGAAGGGCTGCAACAGAAGCTGCAGAACCGCCTGAGGAACCGCCTGATACATAGTCTGACTGCCATGGATTTTTGACGGGGCCATAATAACTCGTTTCATTTGATGAACCCATCGCAAATTCATCCATATTAGTTTTACCTAACATGACAGTGCCTGCGTCATTTAAATTTTGAATGACGGTTGCATTGTAAGGCGCAATAAAATTATCTAACATTTTGGAACCGCAAGTGGTTTTAACGCCATCCGTACAAAAAATATCTTTATGTGCAATAGGAATACCTGTTAAAGGCGAAGCTTTTCCTTGTGCGCGTTTTGCATCAGCATCTTTAGCTGCTGTTAGCGCATAGTCTTCAGAGACAGTAATAAAACTGTTGAGGGTGGAATCAAAATGTTTGATGCGTTCTAAAAAAAATTGCGTGAGTTCGACGCTAGAAATTTTTTTTTCAGTTAATTCGCGGGATAATTCGGCAACCGTTTTATGCTGCATGATTATGATGCCTCTTCAATGACTTTAGGGACTAAATACAAACCTGCTTCAACTTGCGGCGCAATGGTTTGATATTTGTTGCGTAAATTAGGTTCAGTGATCACATCGGGACGTAACCGCTGTGAAATATCTAAAGGATGGGCAAGGGGTTCAATTTGTGTAGTATCAACTTGATTCATTTGTTCGATGAAATCTAAGATCTTTGAAAGCTGGGTCGAATATAAAGCAATATCATCTTCTGACAAGCTTAATCGTGCTAAATGTGCAATTTTTTTCACTGCATCTGGTGTAAGAGACATGGGGTGTTTCTCCTGGTCTTAATTAAAAGCCTCGGAATTATACGCGAAAGGTGGCTGTTTTTCAGTAGTTTGTGGCTTTTGTTGCTGGTTTTTTCGTGGATAATATTTGCAATATAATTTAGTTTACTGTATATTAATTGATTAAAATAAATAGCTTATGTATTTTTTATGTCCAATAAAAAAACAAAATAATTTAACGAGGATGTCTTATATATGCAGCCCCGAAAACGTCATTTTGAAGAGTCAGAAAATTTGAATGAAAGCGGTGATGATTATCCATCGAAGCGCGCTAAGACTCAGACTGAAGAATTTGCATTAGAAATAGAAAAGGCTTTTTTGTTTAGAAATACTAATCCAAATCGATTTAAAGAACTGCAAGCTTCCTTAGAAACATATCCTTATCTTTCTTTCGATATGATTGCTAGTTTACTTCGTCACTTAAAAATCTGTCTTGATAACCTTAAAGAGAAGAATCTGATTGAACAAGATAAAGCTTTAGTAGAGCCATTAATTCAGTTTGCCTTTAAACGTTTGATAAAATTAATAGAGAATTTTCTTCCTTTAGAACAAAAAGAAGAAGAGGAAGAGGGAGAGGTAGCCAATACCCTTCGAGCTGATTTGATTCCGAGTATATTATATACTTGTGGGCATTTAAGCGCATATGAATTTGATCTAAATCTGAAAGCATCGGAATTTATTAGCCTTATTGATTTTTTGTTGCAACAATTCCTGTCTGTGTCTACCAATTTTGCTACTAAAAAACTCAATATAGCTATGATGGGTCTCGGGTTGTTATTGCATTACGCGCCAAGTAATGCACAGGTAAATATTGATAGTTTTTTGATTTGTGAGACGATCTTTGACAAATATAAAGATAATTTAATAAAAGAGCCAGATCAAATAATCTTTTTCATAAAATCAGTAGGGATTATACTTCGTTCAGGTCGTCTTAAGGGATCTATCAAAGCAGAATTCATCAATAGTTTATTGGTGCCATATGACAAAATAACGAGTCGTAACCCGTTTCGCGATCTTGGCGATATAATGGAAACTTTAAAGAATAGCGCTGATCAATTAGATGGAAAGATTAATATTCAACCTCTTCATAACTTTTTTGCAAAAACATCTAAAGCAACCATAAATACTCGATTTTCTTTGAATAATATTCAAATGACTCACTATCTTGAAGCATTTGATAAGTTATTAAAAAAAGAAAAATTAACTCATGTCCCTCAATTTACGAGTTGGCAAATAGATTCATTTATTAGGGGTATGGGAAAAACTTATGAGGAAGGAGGGTGTGCATATTATCGAAAAAGATTTATTTTACTCACTGACATTATTCAAAATCATTCTGAATGTTCTTTATCTTCTTTACCTTATAAAAACAAAATGGCTGAACAACTTAACATAGCGCTTTCTCTTGGTTATTTGCATCCTGAGGTGGCTATCGACATTGTTAATGCCTTAGTTTTCTATAAGGATTATGCCGATATTTTTGAGGATGCTTTTAAATTGGCAGTGAAGGCGATTACTGCGCCATTAGAGAGTTTTACAGAGGAAAAACAAGAACAATTGAATAGTAATTTGAAAGTATTGCAGGATACGGCATGGGGCAAAATACTGGATAGTCGTATTCATCCCAAGAAGCAGGTTGATTCAATAGGACAAGATAATTCAGCGGAACAGCCGAATCAAGCGGGGCAATTGAATCAAGCGGGGCAATTGAATCAAGCGCGGCAATCGAATCAAGCGAGACAACCGAATCAAGCGCGGCAGCCGAATCAAGCGAGACAGCCGAATCAAGCGCGGCAATCGAATCAAGCGAGACAACCGAATCAAGTGCGGCAACTGAATCGAGCACCGCAGCCGAATGTAGTACCTTCTCCTGCAGCAGTAAAACGTAAAAAATCCGGTGATATTTTTCCTCGACGAGTGTTGAAACCAAGAAGCTACGATACTGAAGGTGTATGTGATTTTTTTAAAAAAACTGACGCGGAAGCTCTGAAGGAATTTATACAACATTCTAATGCCGCTTATTTTAGAGAGTTATTACGTACTTGTTCGCCGAAACCGTGTCATTGGTTGGCAATTGATAATTTTCTTCATCCTCTGGTGATTAATTTGCCTATTGGTGAATTGGAAACACTGATTGAAGCTTTGATCAGTCCGTGTACTTTCCAAACTAATTATGAGGCGGTGATGCAAATCAGTGATGCATTTAATCATAGAGTGTATGTGGATAGTGAAAATTTAACAGAGATTAGAAGAGTACAACAAAAATTTATTCGTGTAGCTATAAAATATCATGAGGAGCTGGGGCATACTCATGTGATAGAAACATTTGGTCATTCAAAGAAAATTCAAGCAGCATATTCTGTTATAGCGACAGTTATCCCTATGGTGAATGACGTGGTCATGGCGAGTGTTATAGAGGATGGTGATTGGGAAGTTCCAACGACAACAACGACAACAACTTTACCATTTAGCGCAACGACGATAACTACGATGACAACGCCAACAACTACAACAACTACAACGCCAACTACAATAACAACTACAACGCCAACTACAATAACAACTACAACGCCAACTACAACAACAACTACAACAACAACTACAACGCCAACTACAACAACAACTACAACGACAACATCCGCACCTCAGCCTTTAATTGTCAATGAAAATTACCAATATACACCGGATGAAATGCAAATGATTTGTGAAGCACGTATGAAGCCTCTTAAGCATGTCGTTGTTTTACCTTATGCAGAATTTGAGACACCAACAAAACAAATAAATGACGTATTAACGGCTAATTTTGAAAAGCACAATGAAGAGCAAAATCCGGAAACATCTTGGATGATCAATGTGCAACTTCCTGGAAGTCTATGGGGTTCATTAAACATGAAGTTAATGAATTCGAAAATAACTTTTATGGTTTTTTACTGTAGTGGATCGACAGAAACTAGTCATTGGTTTATGCAAAAGATTAAAGCGCAATTAATTGCATCGGGATTCGCAAGAGATATGACACCTATCTCAGTTTATGGTAAGTGTCTCAAACATACAAAATTAGTTAATAGTGTAGTTTGTACCATTGAAAATCTTTATTGTCATGAAAAAAATCTTCATTGTCAGGAAAAAGACAAATCCTCATGGTTGGGAGTGAAAAATTTTGAGTATGAAATACGTAAAAGACATTTGGGTTGTTTACGTGACTATGACAAAGTAAAATTTAAAGCCTTTTATCAAAAGCAATTGCCGCCATCAAAACAATCGAATGTCAGCAATATAAACACTCTCTATCCTCCTTTGGAACAAAGAGCAATAATTTTGAGTCAACCAGGTAAATCTATACTTAGGTTGAAGCGCCCAGGTACTAAATAGTTATATCGTTAGTAACTAACTGCCATGCCAGCGTAAGCTGGCATCTTAGTTTTTCATAGCGTCTTCCTGTTAAATTGATTAGAATATCTCATCTATGAATTGGCAAAAATATGACAAGCTTTTTTGCTCAGAATGACGACATTTTTAATTAAAAAGGAAACATCAGGCTATGTTTAAAAAGCTGCGTGGTATGTTCTCAAACGACTTATCCATTGATTTGGGGACCGCGAATACCCTTATTTATGTTCGTGGCAAAGGGATTATCTTAAACGAACCTTCTGTGGTTGCTATTCGTCAGGGTAATGGTGAAAGTCAAAAGCACGTTGTCGCAGTAGGCAGCGAAGCGAAATTAATGTTGGGTCGTACGCCTGGTAATATTAGTGCCATACGCCCCATGAAAGATGGCGTCATTGCCGATTTTTACGTCACAGAGAGGATGTTGCAGCATTTTATTCATAAAGTGCATGAAAATAAATTTTTACGACCCAGCCCTCGTGTGTTGGTTTCCGTGCCTTGCGGATCGACACAAGTCGAGCGTCGTGCTATTCGTGAATCAGCGATTAGTGCGGGTGCGCGAGAAGTCTTTTTGTTGGAAGAACCGATGGCAGCGGCGATGGGTGCTGGTATGCCTGTTGAAGAGCCGCGTGGTTCGATGGTGGTGGATATTGGCGGCGGAACAACAGAAGTCGCCATTATTTCTTTGAATGGTATTGTTTATTCAGCCTCCGTGCGTATTGGGGGTGATCGTTTTGATGAATCTATTGTCAGTTATGTGCGTCGTAATTACGGTATTTTAATTGGTGAAGCGACCGCTGAAAGAATTAAACACGAAATTGGTTTAGCTTATCCTGCTAATCAAATGCTACAAATGGAAGTTAGAGGACGTAATTTAGCAGAAGGTATTCCCCGCAGTTTTACGATTACCAGTAATGAAGTATTGGAAGCTTTACAAGAACCTTTATCGGGGATTTTAGGCGCTGTTCGTGCTGCTTTAGAACAAGCACCACCAGAATTGGCTGCGGATATTGCAGAGCGCGGTATGGTGTTAACAGGTGGTGGTGCTTGTTTACGCAATATTGATCGCTTGTTTATGGAAGAAACGGGCTTGCACGTTATTATCGCAGAAGAACCGCTTACTTGTGTGGCACGAGGCGGTGGTCGAGCATTAGAGATGATAGGAACGTCAGCGTCGTTAGATTTTCTGTTGAAAGAGTAGAGTAATCATTTAGTCCCCTCCCCTCCAGCAAAAAACGCTGGAGGGGAGGGAACTAAGCTTAGGAGGTGCATTATCCGTTCAATCTTTACGCGAGGATCACAATCGGGCATACACACTTTTTTTTTGGTGGTTTTCGCGATTGCCTTGATGGTCTTAGATAAACGGATAGAAAGTTTTGCTACTATTCGTGCAGCATTGTCATTACCACTTGCGCCTTTTCAATATATTGTGAGTTGGCCGACACATGTGATTGATAACCTAACGAGTGCGATCAGCACACATGATAAACTGGTTGATGAAAATCTTAGACTAAAATCAGAACAACTATTATTACGCGCGCAATTACAGCGTTTGCTCGCAATCGAATCAGAAAATGATTATCTTAAATCATTATTGCAATCATCACGTCAAATTAAAGGTAAGACACTTATTGCAGAATTATTAGCGATTGCATCAGAACCTTTTGTTAAACAAGTCGTGCTAGATAAAGGAATACGTGATGGTGTTTATGTAGGGCAACCTGTTTTAGATGCAAGCGGTGTATTGGGTCAAGTCATTCAAGCTGGTCCCATCACCAGTCGTGTTTTATTGATCAATGATCCGCATAGTGGTATTTCAGTTCAGGATGGTCGCAATGGCGTAAGAGCAGTTGCGGTAGGAGATAGTTATTCAGAGCATTTGCGTTTGCTGTATGTGCCTAAAACGGCAGACATTAAAGTGGGTGACATTTTTATTACCTCTGGTTTGGGTAATCATTATCCCGAAGGTTATCCCGTTGGTAAGATCATGAGTATTAATACAGATCCTACTCAAGAATTTGCAACGATTTATTTACAGCCGAGTGCGCACTTAAATAGTAGTCGTCAGGTTTTACTTGTTTGGTATCAACATAATGCATAATTGGTTTGCGATTAGTATCACCATTTTTTTTGCTTTGGTATTAATGCTTTTGCCTATGCCAGATTGGACTGTTTGGCTAAGGCCGGCATGGGTACTGATGGTATTAATGTATTGGACCATTGTGATGCCTTATCGCGTGAGCGTTGGGGCCGCATGGTTTACCGGTATTATCGTCGATTTGTTAACGGGCACTTTATTAGGTGAACATGCGTTAGCCTTTACTGTTATCGTATATCTTGTTTCAAGAATTCATATGCGTGTTCATATGTATCCTTTGTTGCAACAAAGTGTCAGTATTTTATTTTTTGTTTTACTGTACCAATTTATTCTGTATTGCATACAAGGATTCATTGGTCAATTACCCGCGAGTAATTTGTATTGGCTGTCTTCAGTGACCAGTATGTTGCTCTGGCCCTGGTTGTTCATTCTCATGCGTGATTATCGGCTATGGTTGAAAGTAGTTTAAGAAAGTTAGGTTTTTTGATGGCCTCGTTACTTATCATCATAGCGGTCATGATGTTGATTGGTCATTTGCTCGCACCTATGGTGGATAAACGTCGTGGTGACATAGAAAAATGGGCGACTAATTTGTTGGGTATGCCTGTTACGATTACTCACGTTGATCTTTCTTGGTTTCAATATCAACCTGAAATTAGTTTAGATCAAGTCACTGTTTATAACAAAATAACGCATCAACCCGCTATAGTAATCCAAAAAGTCACTATTTTATTTTCTATTCCAAAAAGTTTATGGAATTGGAAACTTGTACCAGATGGTTTCATTATTGCTGGTACTAATCTTCATGTAGAGCAAGCATCAACAGGTGAATGGAAGGTGCGGGGGTTTACAGCGTTAAAGCAATTTGAACAAAAGCCACTGCCCGGAGAAACAAAATTTGCAGGGATGGTAGGATGGCTTTCAATGCAGCCTTATCTTGTTTTGCGTGATATCAATGTCACTTACCAAGGTTGGGCAGGCCAAGAACGTTTTGTGACGTTGCGTAAATTGGTTTTTAAAAATAATGGCGATCATCATCGCGTGTTTGGGCGGGCAACACTCAATCAGGCAACACCAACAGCAGCTGAGGTTCGTATACAATGGAAGGGTAATCAGCCCGATTTAAATTCAATCACGGGTAAAGCTTATTTAGCTGTGTCGGATTTTTCAATTTCTCAATGGTTAAAAGAAGAAACTTGGCAAGGATGGCAAGTGAAAGATGGTTTGGTTAATGCAAAAATAAAATTAGAATGGGCGCAAGGAAGACCGCAAAAAATTGAGACAGCTGTTTTGATAGAACGTGCCAATTTATATTCGAATTATGATAAATCACAACATAAAATTAATCGTTTAAGTGGGAATTTTGCATGGATACGTGACGGTAATAATCAAGTAGTGACAGGAGAAAATATTTTATTTTATTTACCGGCGCATGTTTGGCCGATTACACATTTCTATTTTTCAAGTGCTGGAGCTGGCGTGTCATCTGCACCTAACGCGTCATCTGCTGCGCCTAACACGTCGTCTGCGAAACTTAACACGTCGTCTGCGAAACTTAACACGTCGTCTGCGAAACTTAACACGTCGTCTGCGAAACTTAACACGTCGTCTGCAAAACTTAACACGTCGTCTGCAAAACCCAACACGTCATCTGCTGCACCCAACACGTCGTCCCGCGGCTTGTCCGCGGGATCCAGCCCAACCATAACCATGCTTGACATCAGTTACCTCAACCTCGAAGATATCAAATCATTTTTATTATCTTCCTCTTTTTTATCGCAAGATCAACGCCAGTTATTAACATCATCAAAATTAAAAGGCGATTTGCAAAATCTTGTCGTCAATAGTTCAACTACATTATCAGACTGGCGTCACACTATTTTTAAAGCTAATTTTAATAAAATTAGTTTTGATGCTATTAAAAAATATCCTGGTATTAAAAATATCACGGGTGATATTAATTGGAATGGCACACAAGGCAGCATTCGCTTAAGCAGCGAAAGCACAAAATTTCGGTATGCTTCAATTTTTTCTGCACCATTACAATTAGATCAATTATCAGGATTGCTCGAATGGCAGCAAACTAAAAATAATAATTGGTCACTCACCATCTCTAATATGCAATTGTTAAATCATGATATTGCAGTCAACATCAATGGCAATTTAACAATACCAGGCAATGGTCCAATTCAAAGTGATATCAAAGCGAATTTCACTGTGATTCAAGCAAGACATATTACGACTTATCTTCCTATGCAATTGTTTGACGCTGATTTAAGATCATGGTTGAGTAAAGCATTTTTGACTGGTGAAGTTAAAGCAGGACAAGCAGTATTTCACGGCAATTTAATGGATTTTCCTTTTGCAAATAATCAAGGACAATTTTCAATTTCAGCTCGTGTTAATAATATTGATTTAAATTATGCCTCTGACTGGCCGATCATGCGTCATGTGAGTGGTGTGTTGTCATTCATGGGCGATAAAGTGACGATTGATTTGGACCATGCGGAAATCGATCATATCCTCATTCCACAGACGCATGCAGAAATTCCGCATTTAAGTGGAAAAGAACCATCTGTTATTAGTGTTAATGCAGATCATATTCAAACAAATTTTTCGCAAGCATTACATTTTATTCGTGGAAGTCCATTGAATAAATCCATTGGGAAAATGTTTAAAGGTGTCACAATGCAAGGTGATACACAATTACAATTAGGATTAACTGTTCCACTTGGCAATCCTAGTCAAACACAAGTTGCAGGCAAGCTTTCATTTGATGATGCTCAATTAAATGCGTCAGAGTGGCGTTTTTTATTATCACATTTAAAAGGTGAAATACAATTTACTGAAGACAGTGTTACTTCAAAACCATTAACGGGTGTGTGGTTGAATAATCCATTGCAATTGAGTTTGCAAACGATAGCAACGGGTAAAAATAAATCTTTAGTGAGAGCATCATTTTCAAATCAAATTAACATGAAAGAAGTGGAACGTTGGCTGAAAATACCTGTTACTTCATTATTAACAGGATCGACTGCATTGAAAGGTGAGGCAGATTTTTCTGCTGAATCACCAATGGAAATTCGACTTCAATCTCATTTGCAAGGCATTACGGTCAAACTACCAGATCAATATGGTAAACAAGCTGCAACGATAAGAAAAACGATATTGACATTGCTTGCTGATGAATCAGATACAACGAAAATAAAAATCAGTTATGGTGATTTATTAACAACAGCAGTTAGTGTGCGTCATCAATATAATCGATATAAATTGATTGGCGCTAATCTTAATTTAGGTAAAGGGGATGTTGCTTGGCCAACTTCAACTGGATTAACGATTACAGGTCATTTTAATGAGCTTGACTGGGACCAAGTAAAACAATATTTGAATCAATCAAAAAATGAAAAATTACCGCTAACGTTACGTGGTATTAATATTCAGGCAGATGTTGTTCAATTGTTAGGTCAGCGTTTAACTAAGGTTGATTTATCATTAACACCTAAACAAAATAGTTGGAATATTAATTTATCTAGTGCTGAAGTTTCGGGTCATTTACAAATACCAACCGATTTTAATCGTAAGGGATTAATGACTGTTTATTTTGATAAAATGAATTTAAGTGCTACGCAAGAAAAAAATAATTCAATTGATATTAAATCATTGCCGTCTATTTCTTTTGTTGCCAATCAAGTGATCTATGATGATATCCCATTAGGTAAAGTTGCATTTAAAACATCACCAACAAATAATGGATTAAATATTCAATATTTGCATATCATTTCTCCGCGCATGGATTTGCAATCAAGAGGTGATTGGGTTGAGAATAATGGCGCTTCAATTACGCATTTGCGCGGCAAAATAACGTCATCAAATGTGACAGATTTAATTAGTAGTTTTGGTTTTGATGCGCATAATTTTATTGCGAAACAGGGAAATCTTAATTTTAATTTGAGTTGGAATGATGCACCTTATTCGCCGACGCTTGCTTCTTTAAAAGGAAATGCCTCTTTAAATTTAGGCCCGGGACGTGTTGTTGATATTGGCGCGAGTAATGGCGCAAAAATGGATATAGGCAGAATGCTGAGTATTTTTAGTTTGCAATCTATTCCGCGTCGATTGTCATTAGATTTTAGTGATGTTTTTCAAAAGGGATATAGTTTTGACGCTGTCAAAGGCGATTTTAATTTTCAAAATGGGAATGCTTATACAACTAATTTTCATTTTGAAGGCCCTGTTGCACGTGTTGATATTGATGGTCGTATTGGTTTAAAAAATAAAGATTATGATTTTACTTTATCGGTGACGGCTTATGTGACTGGCGGTTTGCCGATTGCTGCAGCAGTAGTCGGCGGCCCGATCGCGGGTATTGCGGCATTAGCAGTGAATACCGTGATAGGCAGTCAAGTTTCTAAAGCAACGACGTATTATTATTCTGTGACAGGGCCGTGGAATAATCCAAGCTGGAAAGCGGTGCAGAGTAAATAATAGGTGGAGATCATCGCCAGGACTCAGCCGTACCATCAGGTGAAGCTGCCCACTTGTAGCAGCCGCCGCCGGATTCTTTGAGGCCACCACTGCAGCTATCCATCCTGAAGCAATCTGCCTTTGTTTGAATAGGGGTTGAAATCCATATATTTTTTCCTGTATGACTATCCATCCAATAGCAATGTCCGTTGGGTAGTGCTGTTGGCATTGGTTGTAAGGTTGAAGTCATGGTTGGAGCGAACGGGGTAGGAGGTTTTATTGTATTTTGAATAGTAGTTTTCAATTGTATTAAATCATTATCACTTAGGATCTTGCCATTTAAATTGTTTTCCAAGCCTTTTCGATTGTAAGAAATAATGTAATCACTTTTATCTTGTAACATGACACCTTGTTGTAGCAGCAGATTAATTAATGTGTCTGATAGTAAACGATGGATAAGTGATTGCGAAACACGCGCAGTTAATATCACATTGAGGTAGTTTTTGATTTGATCTGATGTTTGTGGCATTGCCAGCAAAGATGCACTCACATTGCCTGTAGCGCTACCGAGATTGGTCTCTGTATTAAATGTTATATTCATGTTGGCGGTAGGTGATAATATTTTTAATAAGGCATCATTCTCGCCAATCATAACGGTGTCTATGTCGGTTAATGTAATATCTTTGATTGAAAGTGTCGCATTTAACGCGGAAAGCGAAGATACAGGTAAGGTAAAGGGTAGTTGCACATCAGCAACGGAAAGTGTCACTTCATCATGATAGAGTTGATTGCGTGCGCCAGACTGGAAATCAAGTTTCATATTTTTCATATCAAACAAACTACCATCCTGCCATTTAGCTGAAACGCGCGGTAATTTCAATGTGGACGACATATTCCAGTTGCTGAAAGAGGCTTGTGAAATCTTGCCGGTACCCGTTATGGGTTGCACAGTTATTTCAGGAAGGATGGGTATCAGTGGGGAGACATATATTTTGCCAAATAGCATTGTGCTATCGATGTTGACAGGGAAACTTCCCTTATTCATCGTAAGGTTCACATCGCCCGACATACCATCCCATTGAGCTATCTTTGTGGAAATAGGTTGTATGACGCAATTGTTTTTCCACGTATTACCATTCAATGAAACGAGCGTTTTGATTTGCATTAGTTCTATTGGATTCTGATGACTGAACATCTTCATGAAATCAGGTGCATTCAGCTGGGTTTCCATGAAAGCATAAGCCAATTTTGGTTGATGATCGATAAATACCAGCGGGCCATGATGGATGACAGTATCAATATGCAGTACGAGAAAAGGCGTTGGATGGCCGCCATGAAGAGTCGAAGAAATGGTTTGAGTGAGAGTCAAATGGGCGGTTGATTTAAACCAGCCTCTATCATATGAGACGATAGTCAATTCTGCAGGAGGTAGTTTTTGATTTCCCTGCATCATTAACTCCTGTTGAAAATAGGCAATATGTTGCAGGTAGACCTTCTTAAAAAAATAACCATCAAAAAAGGGAAGACAGATGAGAATAATAACAAGTACAAGCAAAGACAATATAATTTTTTTCATTTGCAAGCCTTTTTATGATTTATTTAATGTAATTATATCATTTAAGCTACTGCTTCACACCCAATTTTCTACTTTTAAATTTTCGACTCGTTTAAATTCTTTTATATTATTTGTTACTAAAGTAACTTTTAAAGCGCGAGCATGAGAAGCGATCCATAGAGCATTGTTACCTATTGGTTTACCCATTTTTTCTAAAATGGCTCGTATCTCTCCATAGTGTTCACCGACATGTTGGTCTAATGGAAGAACAGGTATTAATGTCGTTAATTCGAGTAGTTTGTTGTGTGTTTCTTTAGCAAACTGACTTTTATTAGCACCATATAAAAGTTCACCATAAGTAATGATGGACATGCCTATTTCACTTACTTTTAATTTAGCAAATTTATTCATTACTGAAGTAGGTTTATGTTTTGCGATGTAAATGCATATGTTTGTGTCTAGCAAATATTTTAAATGCATTAAAAATCTCTCTCTTGTGGTAGCGAATCTTCACGTTTATGTGAAAAGAAATCATCAGGCATGCTTGTTAGTAATTCAAAAGCCCGTTTTAAATTTTTTGGTTTTTCTCGCAAAATAATATCTTTTCCAAGTCTAAATATTTCTACTTCTTTACTTCGAATTTGAAATTCTTTTGGTAGTCTGACGGCTTGAGAGTTGCCGGATTTGAATATTTTGGCAAGTTTCATGAGGGAGGATCTCTTAGTAATGTATATACATGTAGTATATACATTAAACTGATATTGGTCAAGTGTCTTATATATAATACAACTTATCAATATTAAGGAAATGTTAAGTATGTGCAGAGATTTTTGCTTTGTATTTTAAGATATAAGGTTTTCTTAATATTTCTTTGATTATATTTAGTACAATAGTTCAAAACAAGTAAATCAAAATTTAAAAACGAGGATTAAAAATGCAGCGTAATGAAGAGAAAGTTATCGTCCGAATGGATACGCTCGCGATAGTTGAGTCGGATGATACTGTTAATATTGATAGTATGACACTTGAAGAGATCAAGAAGATTCTTGGCGTTGATGTTCAGTCTCTGACATCGAAGGAACTAACCTATCAGAGGAAAATGGCAAGGCATCTTTTAGTCAAGAGTGGTAGTAATGAACCGGTTCGGCGAGATGATCGAGATAATATTGGTAAGGGTGAGACTACGGTTGTAACATATGAACTCTATTATAAAGAATTTAAACGTAGACGCCCAAACGATCTTATAAAATGGAAAGATTGTATTAACAAAGGTTACGTTGCCTATTTCTATGGGCCTGCTGGTGCTGCTAGTGAAAAAACCATCATAACACCAACAATTAAAAAACGACAAAAGCGAAGTAAAGCTAAAACTCAACAAGTATCTATCCCTCCTGATCAACATGAATTGCAACAACCTGTAGTGGGTGAAATAACGAAAGCTCAGACTTCTAAACAAAAGGAAATTATTTTAAATAAAAAGTATGGAGACGCTGAAGTTATAGTTCGTATGGATACTCTCGAAGAACTCAATTCGGATAATGTTGGTGCTGATATTGAGAAAATGACATTGCAAGAGCTCGGGGATATTGTTGGTGTTGAAGTTCGACCTATGAAACGAAAAGAGGTTATTTATGAAAAAGATCAAAGAAAATGTGTTTTAGTTATCGCAGGCACTCATGATTTGGCATCTAATAATTATACTGGTTTAACTCAAGAAATAAAATATTCAACTTATTACCAATATCAATTAACTCATGGTAATAAAGATGGTATTGTAAAATGGGATGATTGCTTCAATAGCGAAAAATATACTGCATATTATGTTGATCATAAGGGAAATAAAATAGAGGGTAAACAAAAAAATAAACGTAAAAAATATGTAGGGCAAGAAGATGATAACGCAAAACGCATGCGCGTGACTGATTCAGAACAAGAACAATCAAAAACCAATGATACTCCTTTGCCGCAACCTCTTCCGATAACTTCCGAGATTCAACTAAATGCTTTGCAGCAACTGAATTATCAGACGCAGCAGCAACATATATTATGTCAGTTACAACAACAAGAATTGCAAGGACTGCGGATATTTTGTTTTCAACAGCAACAACAGCTGCAGCAGTTACAAATGCTTTGTCTGCATCAGCAACAAGAGATACAACAGTTAAAACAACAACAGCAGCAGCAAAAAAAACAGGAACAACAGACTTTAACTTCTCTGTATCCGTGGGAACCATCTGATTTTCCTGAGGATGATGTTTTCGAACCTGTATATGATGATATCCCTTTATTATCTGATACACACAGATCTATATTTGAAGGTTCATCAACTTTATTTGATCCATTTGCCCAAGTTAATAACACGACGAATACAACGTCAACAAATATAAATACAAATATAAATACAAATACGGATATAAATACAACTACTACAACCACAAATCATTTTGAGTCAAAATGATTTGTTAGAAATTAATATGACGTTGTTGCGCAAAGCAACATATCCCTATCTTTTAAGCAAGCGTAGCAAGCGTAGGTTGGGCTGAGTGTTTTTTACGAAGCCCAACATTACTACCTGATGCGCTTTCATTTTCTTATTGTTGGGCTTCGCAAAAAGCGCTCAGCCCAACCTACGCTTGCTACCTGATACGCTTTTATTTTTTTATTGTTGGGCTTCGTAAAAAACACTCAGCCCAACCTACGCTTGCTCAACCCAACCTATCCTTGCTATCTTTTAAGCACGCAGGCTACAGTGCTATGTGCATGCGGATAAACCATTTGACTATAAACAATTTGACAAACCGCATTAATTTCTTTGAAATCATTAAAACTTAAACCAACATTATTAATATCAAATTTAGCAAGTGCATCAAATAATCGATAAGGTATACTCGAACAAGATGGATCCAATCGTAATAAATGGCTCTTAATTTCTTTACCGGTGGCATTTAATT
>JABDCN010000018.1:34743-34828 GCA_013288125.1 Gammaproteobacteria bacterium | reverse complement strand
ATTTTCGCATCAAAACCACCGCCTTGAATCATAAAATTATGAATAACACGATGGAAAATCGTACCGTCATAAAATCCATTTTTTG
>JABDCN010000018.1:0-34733 GCA_013288125.1 Gammaproteobacteria bacterium | reverse complement strand
CAATCGAAATATCGCCTTGATTAGTGTGTAATGTGATCATTTTATCTCCGGTTTGTTTAATGAAATTTCGCGTATTATGACACTAATCTTCATTTTTTTGCATATTTTGATAAACATGATAATCTTTATTAATGGTACGTTGTCCTGAAGTAGTAAATGAGAGGAATAAAAATGAATCTTTTCATCTGGCTTCCTTCAATGTTCTTATTAGGGATTGTTTCAATGGTAATATGTTATCTATTCGTGATTGCTTGTCAGAAAATATAATAGGCAGTCTACAGGGGAGTTTAATGATATATTTAACATCTATTATCGTCATTTTTATTTTTATTTATTTGATTACAACACTAGTACGACCTGAGTGGTTTTAATAAGGACATAAAGCTAAAAGGAGTTAAAAAGTGTTTATTCAAACCTGGCTGCTCCCATTTGCCCTTCTTACAACAGCCACTATCGTTGCTTTTCCTTTAAGTCGATATTTGGTGGTGGTGGTGGTGTTACGATTATAGTTGGAATTGGGGTTGTAGTTGTACTTGTAGTTGTTGTTGTACTTGTAGTTGTTGTTGTCGTTGTTGTATTAGATTGATTCCGATCCAACACAGCAACCGGTGGTCGATATTTTGAACCAGAAGTATATCCCACAGATCCGCCTTTATGAGAAATTCGCACTTGTTCTGGTGCTGATTCAGCTCGTGGTGACTGCTTCGATTCTTCAACTGGTGCTGATTCAACTCGTGGCGATTGCTTCGATTCTTCAACTGGTGTTAATTCGATTACCTCCGTATCTTTTTCTTTACCTTTACCTTTATTTTTACTTTTTACCTTTGATCTAAACATATTCCACCCCTCATCTCTCGTTAGTTATGTAAATAAAATAATGACTTCATTTTTTATTACGATTTAGTAAACTTAACTACCTGCCTATGATTTTCTTTCTTATCTTCAATCGCAGGTGGCGCTGACGTACCGCCAAAAAGTGATGCATGATGTCGGCCATTCTTCTTGTTCCCAAAACTAAAAGCGTTCGTATTTTGATTTTGTGGTTGCATACAAAATCGTACTAACGTTTCAATAGCATCATCATGTTTTTGTTTGTAAACCATATCTTCTTCTATTGCTTCTTCGAGTTTCACAATCAAAACCATCTGTTGAATAAAACTAAAATCACGTGTTCTCGACATGTGTTTCAATGCTTCACGTTCAAGCATCGTTTGCAATTCAATGAAACGAATTAATTGACCTCTTTTATATTCTCTCAGTGCATCCCAATCATGATTTTCTTTTGATGCTTGAATATGAGAATGCATATGGGTTGCAACAGGAACAACATGTCTCATCACCTGAGCAATATCAAATTGCGGGTACATACTTTCTAACGCATCAGATTTTGCATTGACTTCAGCTTCAACCAAATCCATCCCTGCCGCGAGTTTTTGTTGTTTAGCCGCTTGATATTGTTCAATATGTAATTGTTTCGCTGCATGACCTTCTGGCAATTTTTCCAAGATTCCTAATGGCGTCACTGTGGGAGCAGCCGTAGCAGATTCTTCTGCTAATTTGTCTAATTCTTCTTTTGACAATGCAACAGCATGAACACTACCATCTGGTGCTGTAATCGCATAAGTTTTAGATGCCACTTTATCACGACACGCGTCAGCTGCTTCATGAAATGCAACATCTGCTGCACTTGCTGTTTCCTCAGCTGCTTTAACTGCTTCATAAGCATCAGCCACTTTAGCACGTGAAGCTTGTAATGCTGATCCTGCTTGTACCGCCAATTGATATAATTGTTCAGCAATTTGTTGTTTAACTTTGTTATCTTGACTTTGATTTTGAACCGTTTCATCTTTAACAACAGCAAATCGTTTACGATTCGCCTCTGCTAATTGTTGCATTAATTTTTTGGATTTTTCATCTGCATAACGTAAATCTTCTTGGTACGCTCTATCTTCTGAAGCACGTTGTTTAATAGCCGCCAAATAATTTAATCTTTGTTCTTCAGTTAAAAGAAAGGCATCCACAGCAGCCTCTTCACAAGCTGCCTGATAATCTCTTGCGAATACACTGTCAGGATTCTTTAGAAGGGCTTCCATATCTAACCCTAAGAAAGGACCTTGCTGACCTTGTTGAAGGACATGATCTCTGCGATGTTGAACTGGCATAGCTGCTCCAATAAAAATTTATTTGATTTATTAATACGTTATATATATAGTTCCTCTAGAGTAGCCAATAATATTACAACAACTTACGTATTACTACTCATTTTGTAAGAATAATTATCGCATCAAATACTTAACGCATCATTAAGATTATAGATTATTTTTTATACAAGGAAATGACTGATCTTATGAAAAAATTTACCTCTATTCTTATTCTTATTGGGACCATTTTAATCGCTTCCATTCACACGGCATTTGCTAACACGACGGTCAATATAATAGCCATCTCAGATGTACATTTTGATCCGTTTCAAGCGTGTCATACCACGCCTTGTCCCACCATCGACAAGTTAGAAACATCGCCGATAGAACAATGGGACAAGATTCTATCTGAAACACCCACCTCAAAAGGCAATGATTCGAATTATCATATTTTAAAATTACTGATCAATGAGTTGAGTTACTCAGCAAAAAAAAATCATATTGGTTTTGTCCTTATGCTAGGCGATTTTTTAGGACATCATTACAAAGATAAATATTTGCAATACTCAAGTATTAAAACAGAAGAAAGCTATAAAGCCTTTGCCTTGAAAACCTTCCGCTATCTCACTGTTCTCGTAAAAAAAGCAATGCCAGATATTAGTGTTTATTCGGTTGTGGGAAATAATGATACTTATTATCAACATAATAATTTATCTGATTTACATGAATTTTCAGAAGAATTGGGAAATGTCTGGTCTGATTTGATCTATGATCCAGACACTCGCGATTCATTTCTCAATCAATTCACAAAAGCGGGTTATTACGCGATCAAACCTCGAGAAATGAACAACGTGCTTATTGTTGGTCTTCATTCAACAATATTTTCATTACATGCAAAAGGAAAAAGTATCGATCAATTCGCAAATGAACAACTTGATTGGTTGCAAGAAACTTTATCGCAAGCACAAAAAAATCAGGAAAAAATACTTATTCTTATGCATATCCCAGATTTCATTGCGGTATCGAGTTCTCTTGAAAAAAAACCTTACCAAACCATCAAATTTTGGGAACATAACTATAGCAAACGTTTTCAGGCATTGTTAAAAACATATGATAACAACATCATTGGGATCATTGCAGGACATGTCCATAATGATTGGTTTCACATCGTCAACCATACGCCTGTTATTTCTGTCCCAACAGGCAGTCCCATTTTAAATGCACCCGCTTATAAAATTATTATATTTTCGACAATATCTAATCAGTTTAAAGATTATCAAACTTTTATTTTAAATAAAAATAATCACTGGGAAATGGAATATGATTTCAATCAAATTTATCAACCGCATTGCTTTCAATGCAGATTAATTGATGGCATGAATCAAGTAAAAAAATCAGGAAAACTCGCGGATGCCTATATTAAATATTATCAGCTAAATAACCCTGGTGTCATCACACCAAAAAATTGGATTTATTATTGGTGCAACATTTATCATCATTCAGTCACTGGTTATGAAGCCTGTTTATCATCAAAGTAACTTCTTAACGAATTGTGGTAATTTAAATTGATCTTCAAGGTATTGGTCAATACTGAAAGCATGCCATCCCGTAAAGGCAAAACTTAAGATAAGTATCATCCACATGGTAGCAAATTCCCAACCACCACCTTCGTTTGCCCAAATAAATCCTAAATCAAAATGATGCCCGAGATAAGTTGCAATAAACAAATATATTACCGTGCCTAATGCACCAATACGCATCATGAAACCTAATCCCAGCGCAATCGCAGCACCAAGTTCACAACATCCTGCAAGCCAAACAAAAAAATCTGGGTAAGGCACGCCTAACTGAATAAATGCATTCACATCTACCATATGCGGCGCAACACCTGCAAATAATTTTTCAGTGAAATGTGGAACGAAATCAAAACCAAGATAAAGTCGAATAAACACTAACTGCCAATCAGAAAGAGAAAGAGCATGCAAATATTTTTCAGGATAAGAAAGATTGAGATAAGCAGAATAAATAAAATTAGCTGATAAAAAGATAAATGCAAATAATAATGGATACATCGAATAATTATCATACATGGCTGAAATACGCCAACCGATCAACATACAAAAAACACAAAACAAATAACCGATAATAAATTCTTTAAACATGACGATACAAAAAATGATCGCTAAAAAAAGCCAAAATAACATTATTCCTCGTGAGATAAGCGGAACCGGTGAAGTTTGCCAATGAAGAGATAACATAATGAAAGAACAAACCAGTAATATCAAAGTGAGTGAGGCTAATATTTTCGATCCTTCGAAATGACGACCATGCATAGATAACATCCTTGTCATTTAATTACAGTCTAGAACCTCTAAAAAGATGTGCGATAAGCGAAATGATAAATAAAACAATAAAAATAAAAAATATCACTTTTGCAATTTGTGCAGCAGCAACAGCGATGCCTGTAAAACCTAAGATGCCTGCAATAATAGCAACAACTAAAAATGTTAATACCCATCCTAACATAAATATCTCCTTCATTTAATGACACTAATTTAATTCATTCCATTCAATCTAGACTATATCAAAAAACATAAAGAAAAATAAGCCCAGCTTCAAAGCATCCCTTTAACTTCAATATCTCGCGCATCTGACCGCCCATGATCATCAACAACACGTACAACAAATTTGCCTGGTTTTAATTGCCAAAAATAAGGTTGATCACGCTTTGTTTTCCCTAAATAAGTATTATTTAAAAACCAATATAAATGACTAACATCAGCATCTACAACCGCCGTCAAAGGCAATTTATTCAGTTTATCTTGTAACCGTTTGACATATTTCACATATGTTTCTGGTGAAGTAATTTGCGGTGATAATCCATATTCATCAATTTGATTCACACAGGAAGCATCGTAGGCTGGCGGTAATCGTCTTTCAATGCCCGCTTGTTTAAATACTTGCAATAAATCAGATGGCCAAAATTCAACAATTTCAAATCGCGTATTTTTATCAAAATGACAAGTTCGCAAACCTGTTTTACTATCAATAGCGACTTCGCGATAAACATTATCTTTTTTAATCGGAGATTTACCTGGTATAAACCATACTAATTTTTTATCTGAACAGTACCGAGTCAGTAACATACCCGATGCCTTACATACTTCAACTTTTTTAATTTTTAATTTTTTATAATCCCTATAAATCGTAGGTATCTCTAATGTTCCTTTCATCGCATGTGAAATTTCATTCCAAAGCGGCGTCGCAATTTCTTTACCAATAAAAGCCGGATTACCTTGATTATTAAAATTCCCAATCCACACGGCTAGCACATAAGGCCCAATCACCCCTATCGTCCATGCATCGCGATAGCCCGACGACGTCCCTGTTTTCACAGCAGAAACAATACTCTCTCTCTCATCGTTATTTTGCAGCATATTTAACGTTAAAAAACTCGCCTCAGGACTTAATAATTTTTTCCCAAATACAGAGGAAGGTTCATACATTGATTTAACGGAACAACGTAATGAAGAAGACCCTTGCTGCACACAATGAGCGAGCATCCTAGAAGAACACTCACGCCTATCGGGACCCATTGATTTGATGGGGCTGAGCGTAAGGGAGGGTTCCCGCCGCGCGCAGCTTGCGAGCACGGTGGGACACCCGAAGCGATGGGGCCCCGTCATATCAATGGGGTGACTCGAATCAATGGGGTGACTCGAGTCAATGGAGGTTGTCTGGATTGCTTCGTCGCATGCTACGCATGCTCCTCGCAACGACGAGGCTTTATTTCCTCGCAACGACGGGGCTTTATTTCCTCGCAACAACGAATTCTCTGGCGCAACAGCAGAATCAACAAATTGTAGCGGCCGCCAAACACCCCGATTAACCAACATCGCATACAGCCCCGCCAACTCCTGCATCGTGACTTCCGCCCCACCCAACACCAACGCCAACCCATAATACTCCTCACTCTTCAACCCCCGAACACCCGCTCCCGCTTCCCCCAAAAATTCATACAAAGAAGGATGTGAAAGCTTCTCCGCAAGGTCAATCGCAGGAATATTTCGACTCATCACTAATGCATCTTTTGCTGTAATCGGTCCAACAAAATCATAATCAAAATTTTCTGGATTATAACTTCCAAAACTGCGAGGAACATCTTTCAACACTGTGCCCGGATGAATCAATCCTTGTTCCATCGCTAACGCATAAATAAAAGGTTTTAAAGTTGAACCGGGTGAGCGTTTAATATTCGTTCCATTAATTTGCCCTTCAATCTTAGCATTAAAAAAATCAGCAGAACCCAATAAAGCTTTTATTCCCATATTTCTCGAATCAATTAATAAAACAGCGGCATTATTCACATTAAGATATGCATGTTTTTTAATATAATCTTTTGTCACACCTTCAATCATTTGTTGTAAATTCAAATTTAAAGTAGTGTAAATTTGTTGGCTCGTTAATTTCTGCTGATTTAACAATTGATTCACAAAATGCGGCGCATAAAAAGGAACGCGATCAACATGTCTTAATTGTAAAGGTAATTGAATAAGTGCTTGCTTTGATAAATCTTGAGGATGTTCTTTTACCCAACGTAAATACAATTCATACCTAACGTTAGTTAAAGCCTTCGCATTTTCAATCCGTTTTGCAGGATGTTGTGGAATCACTGCAAGCGTCAATGCTTGCACCAAATCTAAATCTTGTGCTCGCAAATCAAAATCAATTAAAGAAGCGGCACCTACGCCTTCAATATTATTTCCATAAGGTGCAAGATTCAAATACGCCTCAAGAATTTGGTTTTTGCTGTAATGAGCTTCTAATCGCAATGCATAAAACAATTGCCATAATTTTCCCGTGATATTTTTTGATTGAATATTAAATCGCATGCGCGCGACTTGCATCGTAATTGTCGACGCTCCTTGTCGTCTTGTCTTCACCACATAAGTCCGCCAACCTGCTTTAATTAAAGCGACAGGATTCACACCGACGTGTTCGTAAAAATATTGATCTTCTTTTAACAGTGTTGCCTCAATCATCAAGGGAGAAATTGAAGAAAGCGGCGTATATAAACGATATTTTCCATCTTGACTCAAGGTCATGCGCAATAAACGTCCATGATCATCATAAATCGCTTGTGAATATGAAATGCCCGTCAACAAAGGTGGCGGTGGTAAAAAAAATATTATGCCAACCATGCTGACAAGAAGGAAAAGTAACGTTATGCTGAGTCGTTTAATATATTTTTTCATAAATCATAATGAACTTACACATGACAAACATCATAAACATGATAAAAAAAATTACCGCTATTATTTTATCTTATCTCGGTGCACTTTTCGGCACTTGGAACATGCCACCTTGGTTTCGATATTTATTTAAAAAATCTCATGATATTTCACCGCGCAAGCGTTTAATTGGCTTTGGTGTAATACTTTTTATCATCGCAGCATATAGCTGGCACCTCTTTCAACCACAACCTGAGCGTATTACAGCACAAATTACCATTCCAAGTATTACACCGATTGATAACATATTAAAACCAGATGTTTTGCGGATTGAATTTGGTATTTTATTGAACGATCAATTAACTGACCGCCCTGTCGCACCGCTTTCACAAATGGGCAAAACATTTACCGATAACATTAATATCACACCTACTATACCAGGAAAATGGCATTGGCAAGGTGATAGCAAACTTGTGTTTACACCAGCAATTGACTGGCCAGCCGGTCAAACTTATACCGTTTCTTTTGAACGATCTTTATTCACTGCCGGCACACACATGGCAAAATGGCAATATACTTTCACAACACCTGCTTTTAAATTTCAATTATTAGATTTTAGATTAGCTCAAGATCCAATCAATCATCGATTTCGTCAAGCAGCAGCAACCATACAATTCACACATCCTGTTGATGAAGATAGTTTAAAAAATCATCTCAACTTATATTGGCAAAAACCAAAATCATCCAT
This sequence comes from Gammaproteobacteria bacterium, assembly GCA_013288125.1. Taxonomy (GTDB): domain Bacteria; phylum Pseudomonadota; class Gammaproteobacteria; order DSM-16500; family DSM-16500; genus Aquicella. Next base: position 26,613 of record JABDCN010000018.1, on the reverse strand, counting down.
CAATTATCATTTGCGTTATGTCAAAAATAATCGAATTGTTTATTTACTTTCAGATGCACTTCCCTTTTATCAAACAGGACGATACGTTGAATTATCTTTATCACCAGGTATTAAACCTGATCGAGGAAAAGCATCTCAAGAAAAAGCGAATGTGACTTTTTTTGCGCCCGATGCAAGTCATTACTTTAAAATTCGAGATCTCAATACCAATATTGTCAGAAATTTAAAAGATCAACCCGAACAAATTCTTAATATTGAAACTTCTTTAGGTGTGAGTGATGCTAATTTAACAAACGCGCTACATGTTTATGCATTACCAAAAGATTATCCTGCTAACAAAATGGAAGAGGTGAAAAAAGATTATGCTTGGCAAACACCAGGTGAAATAACGCCTGCCATTTTAGCACTTGCTAAACCTGTCAGCTTAGAAGCCATTCCACCAGATCATGAGAATGCTGCATTACACAGTTATCGTTATTATCTTGATACACCCAGTTACTTATACATTACGATAGATAAGGGATTGCATGGATCTGGTGATTTTGATTTAGCAAATGAATATGCTGCTGTTTTAAATGTTCCTGTTTATCCAAAAGAAATTTCTTTTCTTCATGAAGGTGCGTTACTTGCGCTTGGCACAGAAGAAAAATTTTCCGTCATGGTGCGCGGATTATCTGCTGTTAAATTTGAAATGGGACGCATTTTACCTAATGATATTAATCATTTAATTACGCAAACAAGCGGTACTTATAGCCAACCTTATTTTTTCAATTCAAGTTTCAACCAAAATAATATCACTACCATTTCTTCAGACATACAAACATTTAATTCAGAAAATGCTGCTCAAGCACAATATACTGCGCTCGATTTAAAAAAATATTTTAACGGTAATAAACAATTGGGATTATTTCTTTTAAAGGCAACCGGTTGGGACCCCATTACAAAACAAGTACTCAATCCTGAAGTCAACCGTCTTATTTTAATTACAGACTTAGGATTAATTGTAAAAGATAATCAAGATGGTTCGCACGATGTCTTTGTTCAATCCATTACACATGGTACGCCTGTCGCTAAAGCAAAAGTTGATATTCTCGGCAAAAATGGATTACCAATTATATCTCAACAAACTGATGCGGTTGGACACGCCAGTTTTCCTAACTTAAAAGATTTTATCAATGATCGTGAACCCGTTGTTTATCTCGTTCAACATGATCATGATCTCTCTTTTATTCCCTACAATCGTTATGACATCACGCTAAATTATTCACGTTTTAATACAGGCGGCATGACGAATAATTCAGATAGTCAAAACACTTTAAGTGCTTATCTTTTTTCTGATCGTGGTATTTATCGACCTGGTGATACGGCCCATGTTGGCGTGATTGTGAAACAAACAAATATTCTACCGCAGCCTGCAGGATTACCTTTACTATTAACAGTGACCGACCCACGCGGTACCACGATCAAAAATCAAAAAATAACATTAAATAATAATGGATTTTTTACGATTGATATCCCTATCACAGCTAGTGCGCAAACAGGGACTTATTATGTCAATATATCCATTGTTGATGATAAAAATGGAAATAGCTTAATTGGTTCGACTTCATTTGAGATCGGCGCATTCTTGCCTGATCGTCTAAAAATTAATGCTGAATTAACAAAAGACACATCGCTCGCATGGTTGTCTCCCAATAATCTTACTGCACACATAGGATTATGGAATTTATATGGTGCACCCGCTGCTAATCATCTGATTAAAACAACAATGTTATTAACGCCACAACAAATTAAATTTGATGCCTTTCCTGATTACATTTTTTATGATCCCTTACTCAGTACAACATCCAAATCATTTAAAGAATCTTTAAACGACATCAAAACAAATACAGAAGGACAAGCGAATTTAGATTTAAATCTCAATCGTTTTACAAAAGCAACTTATCAATTGACCTTATATATCCAAGGATTTGAATTAGAGGGTGGTCGTAGTGTAACAACAAAAACAAACGCGTTAGTGAGCCCGCTGCCTTATTTTCTAGGATATAAGTCAGATGGCAATATCAATTATGTAAAACAACATGCTGCGCGCAGCGTTAATCTGATTGCCATCAATCCGCAATTGAAAAAAATTAATTTAAATGGATTAACCTTAACGCTATACAAATTACATCCTGTCAGCACATTAATTAAAAAAGAAGATGGAACATATCAATATAAATCGATTACGCAAGAAACAAAAATCAACACACAAGCTTTTTCATTAGAGGCCGGTGGAAATAATTATAACTTACCAACAAATGACATCGGCGATTACTTAATCAAAATTACCGATCAACATCAAACCGAATTATTAAAATTTAATTTTGGTGTCGTCGGTGCAAGCGAGCAACCTTTACCTAAAAATGCAACCTTATCTGTTAAATTAAATAAAACAGAATATCAACCTGGTGATGATATTGAAATGCAAATCACTGCACCTTATGCAGGCGCGGGATTAATTACGATTGAGCGTAATAAAGTTTATGCTTATAAATGGTTTAAAGCAGACACCAATACTTCGGTACAAAAAATTCATTTGCCTGCTGATTTTCAAGGTAATGGTTATATCAATGTCGCCTTGGTACGAGATTTGAATTCACCTGAAATATTCATCAATCCGCTAAGTTATAGCGTCATTCCATTTTCTGTTTCTCATCAAGCTCATACGATCAAAGTTGATTTGAGTGTACCTACCCTTGCTTTACCTGGTGACACAATTAATGTGAGTTACAAAACTGATCAACCTTCCCAAATACTTTTATTTGGTGTTGATGAAGGGATTTTACAAATTACGCAATATCAAGCACCTGATCCACTTAAATTCTTTTTTGCAAAACGTGCATTAGAAGTTAATACCTTACAAATTGTCGATCAAATTTTACCGAAGTTTATTGCTTCGCGTGAACTTTCTTCTGTTGGCGGTGATGCTGGTCCTTATGCTTCAACTATGTTTCAACAACGACAATTAAATCCTTTTAAACGCATCACCGAAGCACCTGTTGTGTTTTGGTCGCCTATCCTGGACGCTGATAGCACACAAAAAACATTTAGCTATCATGTGCCAGATTATTTCAATGGAAGCTTACATATTTTTGCTGTCGCTGTTGCAGCGAATGCCGTTGGAAGCGCCAATCAATCAACAACGGTTCGAGGACATTTTGTCATTAATCCTAATGTTCCTACTTTTGCAGCCCCTGGAGACGAATTTGATGTCAATGCAAGTGTAGCAAATAATATTGAAAAATCTGGGACTGATGCAAAAGTTAATATTGCGTTACAAACCAATGCTGCATTAAAGATCATTGGTAATGCAACACAAACAATTAGCATACCTGAAGGACAAGCACGTAGTGTACATTTTAAAGTACGCGCAACTTCTCAACTGGGCAATGCTTCTTTACAATTCATTGCATCGTACGATCATTTTTCCACGAAATTAACTTCTACCTTAAGTGTACGTCCAGCAACAACTTATCGTACACAAATCACTAGCGGTTATACGAATGACTCAACCTTATCATTAAAAATAAATCGTGTTTTATATCCAGCCTATCGACAAGTCTCTGTTGCTGTCTCTTCTTCTCCTATTATTTTAGCAGCGGGCATTAAACAATTTTTAGAGGCTTATCCTTTTGGCTGTACAGAACAAATCGTGAGTCAAGCTTTTCCTTTATTAGGATTAGTGAATCAACCCTGGTTAAGTCAAGACGTTAAAAAAATGAATGACACGATTCAAAAATCCATCGAAATCTTGATGCAGCGGCAAATAGCCGATGGGAGTTTTAATTACTGGCCAGAAGTAGGCATCATGCAATACGATCCCTTTCCTTCTGTTTATGCAATGCATTTTCTGACCGAAGCCAAAGAAGATGGCTATGCTATTCCTTCTCATTTATATAACACAGGTGTTGCTTTTCTAAGAGAATTTGTCACGCACAATAGCACAACATTAGAAGAAGCACGTGTACAAGCTTATGCTATTTATATTTTGACAAGAAATGAAATCATTACAACTAATGCCATTTCACATTTACAAAATATTTTATCACAACATCCTGAATGGAAATGGAAACAAGATATTACCAGCGCATACCTTGCTTCGTCTTATCAATTGCTACATGAAAACGAAGAAGGCAGCCGCATGATACAATTCTATGTTCCGGGTAAAACTGAGATTGAACCAGGCAATTTTTATAATCAATCCATTGGTGATGCTGTTTACCTTTATTTAATTTCACGGCATTTTCCTGAACGTATGCAGCAATTAAATCAACAATTAGTTTTATCGTTAGTCAAATCATTGAATAGCGATGAAATGAATACTTTATTAGCGAGCTACACTATATTAGGTTTGTCTGCAGATAATTCTTTTGTGACTTCACAAGAAAATGTAATGCGCAGCATCAGTGAAATATTATCGGATGACAAAGAAATCAAATTAGCTAGTGGTAATACGCCTTATCAACAAGCAATGCTTGATGATCAAGCAAAAAGTTTAATGATTCAAAATACTCAAAACTTGGGCTATTTTTACCAATTAACGGAAGCGGGCTTTGATCAAACCTTACCGACAAAATTAGTTAGTCAAGGGATTGAAGTTTATCGCGAATATCGAGATAGTAATGATAAAATCGTTACAAGTGCCGCATTGGGTGATGAACTCACTGTTCATTTACGCGCACGAACCATTGATAATAAAACACATAATCAAATTGTCATTGTCGATTTATTACCCGGTGGTTTTGAAGTCGTAAAAAATCAATCATCCGATTCATCTATCGATTCGCCTAACATAGATGCTCGTGAAGATCGCGTCATCTTTTATACGGATTTATCGCCAACCTCAATTGATATTGTCTACCATATCAAGGCAACAAACCAAGGGACGTTTACAATACCACCAGTTTATGCCACTTCCATGTATTATCCATTGATTAAGTCCATTGGCATAGCGAGTGAAATAAAAGTAAATTAAAATGAACCCTAGATCGAAAAAAACGCGCGCAAGCCTTATTGAAAAACTTAGAGAACGGGATAACCCTACCCCTAAAGAAATTATAACCCAAAGCATTAAAAAACAAGATGACAATACAGAATCTCTGATTGACGAATTAATTCTACGCGATGATGAACTCAGTAAAAAAATTCTTAATACCATTATTATTATTTTTAGAGATTATATTATTTTAACGTGGCAGTTAGAAAAAGAAGATGCTGATAAAATATATGCGATACACTTAATTTATCCTCTTACAGAAGAATTAAAAAAACTTGTTCCAAATATTCATCCTTTCAACCTTGAAAAAGCAGTTAAAAGCTTTATTGGCCGATTATCCGATTACGATCAAAACCAAAAAATATATCAAGAGATATTAATATATTGGTGGGAGCAACATAAAAAAATCATAAAAACTATAAATAGTGAAACGTTCAGACCAAATGAAACGATAAATAAAATGATTAATTTCATGATTGAAAGGTGTGATCGAGGTATCGAAATTGGATTTAATTCCATCAAAGATAAAGACATAACGCTTCAAAGGAAAATAAATAAAGAAAAACACATTAAAGAAAAACAATTTAATATATTGAATAATATTACTCAAAAATATGCAGAAAAAATTGATTTTACACAATATAAAACAACTAAGTTTTCCGCATTTGTCTCATCTCTATTACAAATAACTTATTACACATTACCTTATACCGCCTTAGTATCAACGATTGCGCTTCCTGTTACGGCCATACTACTTTATAGTCAAAATATCATCATAACACCGAGTGGAATGGTTCTTTCTGCTATGGCATTGGGTATAGAAGTCGCTGCCATCAGGTCAATGTTAAACCCACTAATAGCTAATAATGAATTTGAATTTGAAAAATCTTATTTATCAACTTGTGAAGATCATTTTATTAGAAAATTAGTTTTAGACACTATCAATATCGCTTCCTTAACGAAAGCAAGTACCCAAACAAATAGAAGCAGCATTAGGCTCTTTGACTCAAATACTAAAAAAGAGAGTATTAAAATATTACCTGAAGCAAATAAACAAGATGTTATAACTGAACCTGATTCTCAAATAATCAGTGATCAATCTAATATTAAACAATCAAGAAAATTAAATAGAAATAATACTCATCAAATTAAAACTGAAAATAAAACAAAATTAATTCGAAAAAAATTAGAGGAAAATCGTGCTCAAAAAGAAGAAGCCATGCTGGCCTCTTTAAAAGATAAAGAAACAAAAAATCGTAGTTTGTGCAATCTTCAAGAAAACAATAATATTATTCTGACAAATCAAACAAAAAATTCATCTAATCAATCAAAATTACAAGATCAACAGAATTTAATTAATTATGATAACCAAGTTTATTTATTAAGCGGCACGCCATTTTCACCGGATGATATAGGCTTTATTTATACTTTAAACAATGAGGCGATAGAAAATAACTTAGTCTTAGACACCTATGGGATGATGAAAATTCGATTATGGGTTCTCTCTTACCACCCCGACCCCACCTCAATCATAAAAAATATTCCAACTGACGATTGGGACTTAAGTAGTCCTTTTAATGAAAAATATTTTCAATTTCTTAGCGGACTAGGATTTAACTGCGAAGAAGATAATTATTCATACACCAAACTAACTAAATCTGAAGATAACAAAATTAAATATGATGTAACACTACGAAAACAACATTATTCTGAACCTGTTTCACCCATTCATATGGGCAGCGCTATTTGTGTGACAACTGAACAAATCAAAGATGACGACATCATTCAACAAATAGGTGATTATCATTTTAAAATAATAATGCCGGACGAATACAAGCAAACAATCATTGATACTTGCAAAGGAAAAGGTATTCTTTTTTTTCCTATCAATGAAAATCATGATTATTATGGCTATATACTTGCCAAGCTATTATCAAAAATATACCCGTTACTTCCAAAAGAAACATTTAACGTTACCTTTAAATCAAATCGCAAAGATCTCGTTTCTTATTGCCAAGCTTTACAATTATTAGAAGAAAATTATTTTGTTTTATTAGACTCAAGAAAAGATTGTTATCATGATTTACTTCAAATGTATCGTCGATTCGAACCAGAAAATAATCCAAGATTTTATATGGATGTTATTCGATGTTTTTATTCTGCATTGATAAAAGTAAAATATAAGCTTGATCCCAGAGAAGAATTGACTAATGAAATACTAACAGGCTGCGTCAAAGATTTTGTAAGCTATATTACAATCAAAACAAATCCCCACCTCACTCCAAATGAAGATATTATTCAATGCATCATTGATATTGCAGAAAAACAAAAAGAATTTGTTTTTCAGAAAAAACTTCAAGACATGCGATCACGCATGTATGATGAGTATAATAGAAATAATCCCTCAAAATCGAATATTCTCTATATTCCTCCAACTTCATCAAACATGCTGCTAGCCCCTTTTTGGTCTACCAGAGGAACGCCACAAAACGAAGAACAAAATAAATATACTAGCCTACAAACGAGACGCTCGCTTTTTTCATAAAGAATTTTAAATTTATCATCACCTAAACACTATAACCCCTCCCCTTCTTTAATCACTTCGCGCAAGGCTTCATGTCCCATGTAATAAACCAATTCATAAGGATGACTCACTTCCCATACAGCAAAATCAGCTATTTTACCCACTGTTAAACTACCCTGTGTCTCCCATAATCCTAAAGCTTTTGCTGCATGTTGCGTCACACCTAACCACACTTCTTCTAATGTCATGCCAAATAAAACACATGCCATATTCATAATGAGCGGCAAAGATAAAATAGGAGACGTACCAGGATTACAATCCGTTGCAATCGCCATCGGAATATGATGTTCACGCAGTAATGAAATTGGCGGCATTTTTTTTTCGCGTAAATAATAAAAAGCGCCGGGCAATACAACAGCGATTGTGCCTGATTTTGCAATCGCTTTAATTCCTTCTAATGAAATATATTCTAAATGATCAACAGATAATGCTTTATATTTTGCAGCTAAAACTGCACTATCAGAAGAAGATAATTGTTCTGCATGACATTTAATTTGCAAACCATTTTTTTGAGCTACCTGAAATATACGTTCTGTTTGCGCTAAATTAAAAGCAATATTTTCACAAAATACATCGACAGCATTCGCAAGTTTTTCTTGTGCAATAATCGGAATCATTTCATGACAAAGTAAATCAACATAAACATCTGGATTATTTTTATATTCTAATGGAATGGTATGCGCGCCTAAAAAAGTTTTACAAATTGTCATAGGTAAATAAGTGGCGAGTGTATTCATCACACTCAACATTTTTAATTCGGTTGGCCAATCTAAACCATAACCCGATTTTATTTCTACTGTTGTCACACCATGATTTAAAAAAGTGCGCAATCGCGGATAACTTTGTTGAAATAAAATATTCTCTTCTGCTTTTCTTGTCGCAGAAACTGTCGATTTGATACCGCCGCCTTGGCGCGCAATATCTTCATAACTCGCGCCTTGCAAACGTAATTCAAATTCATGAACACGATTACCGGCATAAACAGCATGCGTATGACAATCAATTAAACCCGGTGTTAAACAAGTATGTTCCATATCATACACATCTTCTGCTAAGGTTTCTGGCGATGAAGATAAATCTTGATAAGCACCGACCCATGCAATTTTGCCTTCTTTAACTGCAATCGCACCTTCTTTAATGAATCCTAAGCCTTGATCGCAAGTGGCTATTGAGCCATTGACCCATAGTGCGTCCCATTTTTTATTCATTTATAACTCCTTACCCTACACTTAAGCACGTCGTCCCGCGGCTTGTCCGCGGGATCCAGAAATAATAAACTAAATGCATATATTTTTCTCTGGATCCCGCGGTCAAGCCGCGGGACGACAGGTCGGAATTCGTCAATCGTCTATATAGAATTTTTGTCATGTATACAGTAGTATCTTAATGTTTATTAACAGAGAATCTTTATGACGTGGATGGATCGTTATATATCACCTAGCTCGCAAGCCTGGCAGGGACGTCACGATATCCCTGATTCATCCTGTTTCTTTCAAGCCATTAAATTATATGACTTACGGCATCATTCTCCCACTATCACACTGCCCGCCTTTGGTCTCATCGGTTTTGCTTGCGATGAGGGCATACGCCGCAATGTCGGACGTACTGGTGCAAGTCAAGGGCCTGCTGCTATTCGCGATGCTTTAGCAAAACTCAGTTTACGTATTCCTATTCATTGCTACGATGCGGGTGATATTACCTGTATTGATCAAGATTTAGAATCTTCTCAACAAGCATTAGCGCATGTTACCAATATATTATTACAACAAAATATCACGCCTATTGTGCTAGGCGGCGGTCACGAGTTAGCTTATGGTCATTATCAAGGAATAGCAAAAACATTTCCTACACAACCACTCAGTATTGTCAATTTCGATGCACATTTTGATATGCGTCCCTTATTGCCTGACAATAAAGGGAGTTCTGGCACACCGTTTTTGCAAATCGCACAAGCACAAAAAAAACATCATCAACCTTTTGATTATCATTGCTTAGGGATTCAATCGGCAAGTAATATTCCTTTATTATTTGAAACGGCACGCCAACACGATGTCAAATTATTATTAGCAGAAGAAATGTTTGACACAAAAAAAATAAATCATTTTATAAAAAATATTCTTCAAACAAAAAATTCGATTTATACCAGTATTTGTCTTGATGTATTTTCAACTGCTTATGCACCAGGTGTCAGTGCACCACAAATATTAGGGATTACGCCTTGGCAAGTGATTCCTTCTCTTCGTCTGCTTGCTCAATCGGGACAAGTTATCAGTTATGATTTAGCTGAATTATCGCCGCCTTATGATATCGATCATCGCACGGCCAAATTAGCAGCTCATTTAATCTCTGACATTATTCATCATCATCAACATGGATAACTGATTATGCCAACACGTCATGATACATCACGTCATATTCGCGCACCGCATGGAACACAATTAACAGCAAAAAGTTGGTTAACAGAAGCGCCACTCAGAATGTTAATGAATAACTTAGACGCAAAAGTCGCAGAAAATCCCAGTGAATTAATTGTGTATGGCGGTATGGGCCGCGCTGCACGTAATTGGCCCTGTTATGATGCCATAGTAACTGCGCTTACCAATTTAAATGATGATGAAACCTTACTGATTCAATCCGGTAAACCCGTTGGTATTGTCAAAACACATAAAGAGGCGCCGCGCGTCTTAATCGCCAATTCTAATTTAGTTCCGCATTGGGCAACATGGGAACATTTTAATGAATTAGATAAAAAAGGATTAATGATGTTTGGACAAATGACAGCAGGCTCTTGGATATACATTGGTAGTCAAGGCATTGTACAAGGCACGTATGAAACATTTGTCGAAGCGATAAGACAACATTTTAATGGCGATGCAAAAGGCAAATGGATTTTAACCGCTGGATTAGGCGGCATGGGCGGCGCACAACCTTTGGCTAGCGTCATGGCTGGTGCTTCTATGTTGGCAGTAGAATGTGATCCCGAACGCATTAAACGCCGCTTAGAAAGCCATTATTTAAATCGTGAAGCAAACAGTTTAGATGAAGCCTTATCATTAATTGAAACGCACTGTAAGGCAGGTAAAGCCATTTCAGTGGGATTATTGGGTAACGCGGCTGATATTTATCCTGAACTCGTTAAACGAGGCATTAAACCGGATTTAGTAACAGATCAAACCAGTGCCCATGATCCTTTAAATGGTTATTTACCGCTGGGATTTACTTTAGCGGAAGCCGCTGCTTGTCGCTTATCTGATCCGCAAAGAATTATTCAAGCGGCAAAAGAATCCATGGCCATTCAAGTAAAAGCGATGCTTGCTTTTCATCAACAAGGTATTCCTGTTTTTGATTATGGTAATAACATTCGTCAAATGGCAAAAGAAATGGGCGTAGAAAATGCGTTTGATTTTCCAGGTTTTGTCCCTGCTTATATTCGTCCGCTATTTTGTAAAGGCATTGGGCCTTTTCGTTGGGTTGCTTTATCAGGTGATCCTGAAGATATTTATCGAACAGATGAAAAAGTAAAAGAATTGATGTCGCATGATGCACATTTAATTCAGTGGTTAAATATGGCAAGACAACATATTCATTTTCAAGGATTGCCCGCGCGTATTTGTTGGGTAGGATTAGGTGATCGTGCACGATTAGGATTGGCCTTTAATGAAATGGTGAGAAAAGGCGAATTAAAAGCGCCAATTGTTATTGGCCGTGATCACTTAGATTCAGGTTCTGTTGCAAGTCCGAATCGTGAAACAGAAAATATGCGAGACGGTTCAGATGCCGTTTCAGATTGGCCTTTATTAAATGCTTTAGTGAATTGTGCAAGCGGTGCAACCTGGGTGAGCTTTCATCATGGTGGTGGTGTAGGCATGGGATATTCACAACATGCAGGCATGGTGATTGTAGCTGATGGCAGTGATGCCGCAGCAAAACGATTGGAACGTGTTTTAACAAATGATCCCGCATTAGGGGTAATGCGACATGCTGATGCAGGGTATGAAATAGCTGTGGCGTGTGCGAAAGAACACGGGTTAAAAATACCAATGGAACATAATTAAAACCCTATTCCCTCTCCTCCCACGTTTTTTGTGGGAGGGGAGGGAACGGTTTTAGCTATACTCTCTGTAAATTTTAAGGAATAACTATGTTTTCTCTTAATCCAGGGCAATTAACTTTTTCAGATTTACGTGAACTATTAAACAAAAAAACAACATTGAAATTAAATGATGCTTGTCACTCAGCAATTCACGCGTCAGAAAAATTAATTATTTCCCTCATTCAAAAAAACAAACCCGTTTACGGTATTAACACAGGATTTGGTGCATTAGCGCACTCACGCATCTCAGCACAAGATCTCAATCAATTACAGCATAATCTTATTTTGTCGCATGCAGCAGGCACAGGCGAATATTTGAATGATGATATTGTGAGACTCATACTAGCATTAAAAATTAATAGTCTTGCACGCGGTTATTCTGGTGTCAGTATGAAAACCATTGACGCATTAATTCGTCTTTATAATAAAAAAATTTACCCTTGCATTCCTTGTCAAGGATCTGTTGGTGCTTCGGGTGATCTCGCTCCTTTAGCTTATTTAAGTGCTTTACTCATCGGCCAAGGTCAAGCACGTCATCATGATAAAATCATCTCCGCAGAAAAAGCTTTAGAAATAGCAGAATTAAAACCATTGGGCTTAGGACCAAAAGAAGGATTGGCTTTATTAAATGGAACACAAGTTTCAACTGCCATTGCTATTGATGCTTGGTTTAAAATAGAAACGACTTTTCACAATGCTATTATCACAGGCGCATTATCAGTTGATGCCATGCGTGCAAGTCACACGCCTTTTGATGAACGTATTCATGCCATTCGCGGTCAAGCAGGACAAATTGAAGTGGCACGATTATTTCGTTTATTATTAAAGGGAAGTGAAATCCCTCAAGCACATCGTGATTGTGATAAAGTACAAGATCCTTATTCTTTACGCTGTCAACCTCAAGTGATGGGCGCTTGTCTTTCACATCTCTTATATACCCAATCTATTTTGTTAGCAGAAGCGAATGGTGTCACTGATAATCCCTTAATTTTTTCAGAAGAAGAGGAAGTATTATCAGGTGGTAATTTTCATGCTGAACCTATTGCTTTAGCCGCAGATGCTTTAGCGGTTTGTATTGCTGAAATTGCATCATTATCTGAACGAAGAATTGCTTTAATGATTGATCCGCATTTTAGTCAACTACCCGCTTTTTTAGTTAACAATCCAGGCATTAATTCAGGTTTTATGATTGCACAAGTCACTGCTGCTGCATTAGTTAGCGAAAATAAATCTCTTGCTCATCCTGCAAGTGTTGATAATATCCCGACATCGCTAGGCCAAGAAGATCATGTCAGTATGGCAACTTATGCGGCAAGACGTTTATTATCAATGACAGAAAATGCAGCTGCGGTAATTGGTATTGAATTATTAGCGGCTTGTCAGGCATTGGATTTGATACGACCCTTGAAGACTTCTGCATCATTAGAAAAAGTATATGAGTTAGTTAGAGAAAAAGTATCGTATTACGAGCATGACCGATTTTTTTCAGATGATATTGCTCAGGCGAAGGCAATTGTTCAAAGTGGAGAATTACTTGTTGATGCAGATTATTCAAATTTTTTTAAATGATCTAAATTTGTAAGATAGCATTACACTCAGACTCGTCGTCCCGCGGCTTGTCCGCGGGATCCAGAAAAATGCAAGAATATAGCTTGGGGTCAGGCTTGCGTCATTGCATCTTTTTTTAAAAGATGCAATGACGCAAGCCTGACCCCAAGCTCTAAAATTTCTTCTCATACCGATGACAATAAGGCGCCTTCCCCGTTTTTGTATAATAATCTTGATGATCTTTCTCCGCTTGCCAAAAGGGACTGACTGGTAACACTTTCGTTGCAACGCGATATCCTTTTTTTTCTAATTCAGCTATCACTTGTAAAGCCGTTTGATGCTGTACATCGTCATAATAAAAAATGGCGCTTTGATATTGCAATCCCAAATCAGGCCCTTGGCCATTCCGTTGTGTGGGATCGTGAATTTCAAAAAAATATTTAATGATATCTGTATAACTTAGTTTTGATGAATCATATAACACGCGAATCGCTTCATAATGTCCTGTTGTACCATCACAAACATCACGATAAGAGGGATGCGCCAAATGACCACCGGTATAACCTACTTCTGTTTTTAATACGCCAGGTAATTTTTTAAAATAATGCTCCACGCCCCAAAAACACCCTGCGGCCAAAATCGCTTCTTCCGTATCTTGAACATTCGAAGCTGAAACAAAATCTAAACTCAATGAATTAACACAATGTCTTAAGTTGTTTGGTGTAAATCCTTCTCCTGTAAAAACATGTCCTAAATGTGCATGACAACGCTTGCATAAAATTTCTGTACGATGTCCATCTGCATCTTTTTCACGCAAAATAGCTTGTTTCATTTCATCATCAAAACTTGGCCATCCACAACCTGAATGAAATTTACTTTGAGAATAAAACAAAGGTAAACCACATTGGCGACATAAATAAGTCCCATTCTCTTCAAAATCATTGTATTCACCCGTAAAAGGATGTTCTGTTCCTTTATTCGTAACAATGTTTAGAATAAAATCAGGTAGACTTGCTGTTTTGATGGTCATCATTTCATCCTTGTATAAGTAAGGATTACGGTTTATTTTTAAGAGGATATTTCACAGTGAGGTCATAATGCAAACTTCTTTTCCGACAACTTGTTGGCTCGTCTTCCAAAATGATCATCTTCTTTTCATCAAGCATAAAACACATTTTACTTTACCGACCACACAAAACAATATGCCTACTTTTTTAAGAGAGATTCAATTAGGGATGTTTAATGATCAATTGTGCTATTGTGCTGAAATTGCTAGTGATGCTTCTCTTCCCGTTCAATATGAACTCATCCCGCTTAGAAAATCATTTGAGCTATTAGAACCCATTTGGTACTCCCTTGTTGTTAAGGCTTATTCCGTCATTAATTGGGATAAAAATCATCAGTATTGCGGACGATGTGGTCATATCACAAGTCATCAATCCCATATTTTTGAACGTCTTTGTGAACATTGTGGATTGGCTGTTTATCCTCGTATTTCGCCTTCTGTCATTGTATTGATTCAAAAAGGGGATGAATTACTCATGGCACGCAGCCCGCATTTTACAAAAGGGGTTTATGGTTTAATCGCAGGATTTGTTGAAGCAGGTGAAAGTATTGAAGAAGCCATTCATCGAGAAGTCCGCGAAGAAGTGAATATCAACATACAGAATTTGCATTATTTTGGCTCACAGCCTTGGCCCTTCCCTGATTCTTTAATGATAGGATTTACGGCAGAATATGCGAGTGGGGAGTTGATGATCGATAATAATGAAATTGAAGAGGCAGGCTGGTATCGTTATGATAATCTACCAGGTAGACCATCGTCTAATATTAGTATTGCTGGAAAATTAATTAATTATTTTATTGAAAAGAAACAACAACAGTATCACTAGGCGGGTGCGTTATGGAGATATACAACAACTGGCAAGAAGAAAAACGATCAGCCTATCTTTATCAAATCATGGCAGACCATGAAAAAAATATTCTCCATAAAAAATTGTTTCTTGATTTAAAAGATGCTGCAGAAAACCAAGCAAAAACCTGGGAAAACAAAATCAATAATCCAAATTTTAATTTTATTTATCAACCTGATTTACGCACGCGTTTAGTCGTCTTATTAATTTCTTGGTTAGGGACTGAAAATTTGCATTACATGTTATCCGCCATGAAAATACGCGGTATGTCTGTTTTTACACAATATCATTCTGAGCATAGACACACAGGTGTTAATTCTGCCAGCAATTTACGGGCCGCAGTCTTTGGTATTAACGATGGATTGATTTCTAATTTAGGATTAATTTTAGGCGTTGCAGGTGCAAGTTCTAATCCACATACCATTGTTTTAGCGGGTGTAAGCGGTTTATTAGCGGGTGCGTTTTCAATGGGTGGCGGCGAATACGTTTCCGTCCTATCACAACGTGAAGTGTTTGAATATCAAATTGCGCTTGAAAAACAAGAATTAGAAGAATATCCCGAAGAAGAAAAAAAAGAATTAAGTTTGATTTATGAAGCACGCGGTCTAAAAAAAGAAGAGGCAGATCAATTAGCCAAATTATTAATTGATAATCCTGAAACAGGATTAAACACCTTAGCGCGTGAAGAATTAGGCTTAAATCCTGATGATTTAGTTTCACCAACAGGTGCAGCGATTGCCTCATTTTTTTCTTTTGGACTAGGCGCCTTTATACCTTTACTCCCTTTTATTATTTCTCATTCATCATCCAATTTGATCATTAGCATTGTGATCACAGCAGTATCATTATTCGTGATTGGTGGTATTTTAAGTTTATTTACGAATCGTCATCCACTTGTTTCAGGAATGCGCATGTTACTTATCGGCGCGATCACAGGCAGTGTTACTTTTATAATTGGTAGATTTATTGGTATAACTTTTTAAAATAGGACTTTTTCATGCGCAGTATTAATCATTTAACAGGGACAGAACTAAAACTAGAATTGGTCAAAACATATTTACGTCAATCTCACCTTGAACAAGACATCCAAACAGCCATTGAAAATGCAACATATCTTGCTGAGATATGGTGCCTTTTATTTCAACATGAATTATTTGATGTCTATGATGAATTATTATCTTCTCATATCGTTCCCTCGGAAGAAGAAATGAATCAAGTTACGTCAGATAACACAACGGCATGGTTTTGGTTGTCAGGAATGCGCGGAAAAGAAAATGCATCAAGATGTCTTAACTTATTTAACGCTGGTGTTCTTCCAAATGATAATGCCTTAAATTTACTTTCATCCATTGATAATACTGCGCCTTGGTTTTGGTTTTTAAGTGACAATGATTATATTCCTGTCGTTGAGTTTTTATTCAAACATCACAAATATCCCCACGATAATGTTATCAACGCAATTCGTACAATCGATTCAACGAGTATTTTATTTTGGACATCATCTAGCGCTAAACGTCTCCCTTTTTTCAAACGATTTTTACATAAAGATATACCCATTGATTTTAAAAGACTTGAAACACCTTATGCGAGCACCGGCCTAAACGCCAAACAATATTTGGCAAGTCAAGATGCAGGAAAAAATATTCTTGACCGCATATATCAAATAAAAGAATTTTCGAAAAAATATGGGATTGAATCTAATACAAAAATGTCCATGATATTAAGTCGTGAACATAGAAAGCCATTAAGAGAACTGCCAAAAAGATACGGCATTGATCTCCATACAAAAAAAGCGATGATATTAAGTCGCGATTATCGATTACATTATTGCGCTTATTTATACTCATATTATTTAAAAATAAATCAGGATGAGTTAACGCCTGAGGGCTTAAAGGGCGATCGCAGATTACCTAAATCGTTAAAAAAGTTAGATACAGATCAATTGCGTAATGAATTAATGAAAGATGAAAATCTCATTACATTTTTAAAATATTATATGATTAATTCATTGCAAAAATATTGTGACGATCTTTCCGCTGAAATCAAGTCTAAATCCAATGATATTTACATCAAATATCTTTCAACAACTCGTGATGATCTTAATCGTCTTAATGAAAATATTAAAACGGCAACAGCTTTTATGCATACTATAAGAGATCATCAGGATCCAAGATTGAATATAAGTCATTTTTGCGAAACTTCTTTTTTTAAGTCGAAAGAACAGTCATCTGCTATTGATGATAAAGCATTGGCTAAAAAATTACAGGAAGGAAATTTACTTTCAAAAATCAAAAAAGGGCCACGATAAAAAAGTAGTTTAATATAAACTAAAGCGCCGTTGTTTGCTCACAACAACGGCGCCTGATAGATGATAATATGAATAAAACAATTACAACTAAGCAGCCGATGACTTTTTCATTTTATCTTGATAAATCAGATAACAAAGATATCCTGCCGCTGCGCCAACAACAATAAAAATAAGTCGTCCTAGCATGTTTCCAAAAATAGCTGAAACAATATTGACATTAAATAAGCCAAATAAGCCCCAATTAATCCCGCCAACTAAGACAATAATGTATGCAATCCAACCATAGAGATCTAAGTCTTTCATAACAACTCCCTTGTTAATTAAAAATATCCCATACTCTATACACGACACCTGACACAGCATATCATAAGCCCATGAAAATTGAACCCCATGAAGTCCACATCTGGTCATCCTCACTGGCCCTGACACAAGATCAGACAAAACAATACTTAGCGATACTCAGCAAAGATGAACAAACGCGTGCGTTACAATTTCATACTATGCTGCATCGCGAGCGGTTTATTGCTGCCCGCGCCAGACTAAGGCAATTATTAGCTGGATATTTATCGTCAGACCCCATACAAATAAATTTTTCTTATAATCACTATCAAAAGCCTTTTTTGCCTGATACTCAACTGCGTTTTAATCTTTCCCATTCAGATAATTTAGTCCTTTATGCTTTTACCTTAAACCATGAGATTGGCATCGATGTAGAAAAAATAAAACCCTCATACTCCACCCTCGTCGCAAAACGTTATTTTACTGCTTCAGAAAATAATGAATTACTTGGTTATGAACCATTAGAAGCAAATATTGCTTTTTATCGAACTTGGTCACGTCGGGAAGCAATCATTAAAGCAATGGGAAAAGGCATTTTTCAATATCCGCCATTTTCTGTTTCAACGTTAGCGATCAATGAGACCATTTTGATAGAAAATCAAGCCTGGTCGCTTATGCCTGTCAACACACAGACAGGATTTCAAGCTGCTTTAGCTTCAAATCAAATGATTGCTCAAGTTGTTTACCAGCATTATGATAGAGAGAGATGAGCGCTTCAAGGAGGAAGTCATGTTATATCAGGAATTAGAAAACAATTACGATCAGTTAATTAAATTATTGCATCAATGTATAGAGCAAAGTGGTGATGAAGCACGTCAAGCCTTAATTCATGTCTATGCTCAACAAAATGCAGAATTATTAAATAATTTCATGTTGCTCAGCATCAGTCATTTAAAAAATTTGTCACAGGCAAATAACTTAAGCGATGTTATTTTAGCGCAAGTTAAACTGATTAAAGTCATGAATGAACATTTAGCGCATTCCACGCAAACTTTATTAGATACAACTCTTGATAATATTGCGGATTATAATGAAAAACTGACAAAAGAAACGGTCACAACTACTTAGGATATCATCATGCCTTTATTACATTATGAAAATAACAATTTATATATTGAAAATGTCAGCTTAAAAACAATTGCGACTGAATATGATACACCTTCTTATATCTATTCTTATGCTGCACTAGAAAATAATTGGCATACTTTTAATCATGCCTTTGCAAGCATTCCACATCGAATTTGTTATGCCGTAAAAGCAAATAGTAATATTGCTATTCTTCATTTACTCGCAACATTAAATGCAGGATTTGATATTGTCTCAGTGGGTGAATTAGAACGTGTCATCAAAGCGGGCGGCAATCCAAATAAAATTATTTTTTCTGGTGTAGGAAAAAAACAAACTGAAATTGAACGTGCCATTCAAGCAGGGATTTATTGTTTTAATATTGAATCTGAGGGAGAATTGGATCGCATCAATGACATCGCTAAACAATTAAATAAAACCGTGCAAATCGCTTTTCGTATCAATCCTAACATTAATGCACAAACACATTCCCATATTTCAACAGGCACGAAAGACAATAAATTTGGAATTGATATTGATGAAGTTGTTCCGCTTGCCCATAAAGTAACAACACTTTCTTCTATTAAATTAATTGGTATTGCAGCGCATATTGGCTCACAAATTACTGACATGGGGCCCTTTTTAAAAACAATTGATTGCTTGTTAAATATTTACCAACAATTGTCGCATTTGAATATTAAGTTAAAACATATTGATATTGGTGGTGGTCTTGGTATTACGTATCACAATGAAAAACCACCTGCTATCACCGAATATGCTGATGCATTAAAAGAAAAAATCAGCGGTTATCCTATCGAAATTATTCTCGAACCCGGCCGAGCGATTGTCGGCAATGCTGGTGTATTATTAACTCGAGTCGAATATTTAAAGCATACACAACATAAAAATTTTGCCATTGTTGATGCGGGCATGAATGATATTATTCGACCTGCGCTGTATGATGCTTGGCAAAATATTTTACCAGTCGAATTACATCGTGGTGATAAAAAACATTATGAAATTGCAGGACCCATTTGCGAATCGGCTGATGTGATAGGAAAAAATCGTGAGCTTGTTTTACAGGTTGGTGATTTACTTGCTGTTGATTCAGCAGGCGCCTATGGATTTTCGATGAGTTCGAATTATAATTCACGCTGTCGTGCCGCTGAAATTTTAGTGCATGGTGATGAAGCACATTTGATTCGCAAACGCGAGACGATCACAGACTTATTTGCATTGGAGCGCGTACTACAATCCGTCACGCCGTGACAACTCAAGTCAGAAGTGACAACCAAGATAAATTAAATCACGTAACCGTTCACACTGCACTCATGACACCACAACCGTCTGTCTGCGGGCAAGAACGAAGCCTGCACACTAATTCACTCATCAATATCCATGTCAGGATTCACCCACGTATCATCATCACCTGTTGTTAAATCAGGATTGTAAGTGATTTCATCTCTCACATAGATAGGCGAACCTTGCGCATAGGTTTCATACACATAACCATCATAGGTGACATAACTACCACCGCAGCCACCGCTATAACAATCCCATCTTCCTTGCACAAATACTTCTTGGCAACCACAGCAAGGCGCTGGTGCTGCATAATAAACAACAACCGGTCTTACACGATGTACACGATGATAACGTTCAGCATAAGCACAAGGATGGTGATAATGTCGCACTTTCTTTTTAACGACGTGTTTATAATGTCTGTAATATCTATGATGACAAGGATAACCATTTAAATTAATTACACGGGGTGGTGTTGGTGTTACAAAATAATATTCTGCGTAGACAGGTGACATCAAGGTTAACAAGATAATCCCTGTTGAAAATAACAATAACAAATTAAATTTAACCGACATCAAATAAGGCATCACACGTATACGCTTGTGCATTGCGCAGCTCCTTATCGGTTTTATTCTTTTATTTTACCATTGAGATGCCCCTCCCCTAGTAAAATTGCATTAAGTATTGGAAAATGAAGGAAATTTAATTTAAGCCTGTTAACCCGGAGTGACTATGGACTTCAATCTATCCCCAGATCAACTAGCCATTCGAGAAATGGCCCGTCAATTCGCTGAAAAAGAAATCGCCCCTTTTGCCAATCAATGGGACGAACAACACACTTTTCCTATTGATACCTTACGTAAAGCAGCCGCCTTAGGTTTGGCAGCGATTTATGTCAAAAGTGATGTTGGCGGTTCAGAACTCTCTCGACAAGATGCTGTCATTATCTTTGAAGAATTAGCCGCAGCTTGTCCTACAACAGCGGCTTATCTTTCTATTCATAATATGGTGTGTTGGTTGATAGATACTTATGGTAATGACCTCATTCGTCAACATTGGTTACCTAAATTAGCCAGCATGGAATATTTAAGTAGTTATTGTTTAACTGAACCGAGTGCCGGTTCAGATGCGGCTTCTCTCAAAACAACAGCGATACGCGATGGTGATCATTATGTATTAAATGGCTCTAAAGCTTTTATTTGCGGTGGCGGCACAAGTGATTTATACGCCTGCATGGTAAGAACAGGTGAAGAAGGACCACAGGGAATCAGTTGTATTCTTGTTGAAAAAAATACACCCGGAATTAGCTTCGGCAAAAAAGAAGATAAAATGGGTTGGCGTAATTTACCAACGACAATGGTTTTTTTTGAAAATTGTCGTGTTCCTGTGAATCATCTAATTGGCAGTGAAGGACAAGGATTTAAAATTGCTTTATCAGCTTTAAATGGCGGACGTATTAATATCGCTGCTTGCTCTGTCGGTGGCGCGAAACAATGTCTTCTTTTAACACGGAAATATATGCTAGAACGCAGCCAATTTAAGCATAAACTCGCCGAATTTGAAGCCTTACAATTTCGTCTTGCTGATATGATGACCGATCTAGAAGCATCTCGATTAATGGTCTATCGCGCTGCAACTTCCCTTGATCAACAAGATCCTCAAACCATTTTACATTGCGCTATGGCAAAACGATTTGCGACAGATTTATGTTTTAATGTCTGTAATCAGGCATTACAATTACATGGTGGTTATGGGTATATTCGTGAATATGGCATAGAAAAATATGTACGCGATTTACGTGTACATCAAATTTTAGAAGGCACGAATGAAATCATGCGTCTTATTGTTTCAAGACAAATACTGCATGAACATTTTGATATGAAGTAAGGAAATTATGAACTCTACTTTGCAGTTAACAGGCATTGGTTTAAGAGCGCCGCATTATAATGACTTTTTGCAAAAGCGCCCGCGTGTTGCCTGGATAGAAATCCATAGTGAAAATTATTTTGTTGATGGAGGAAGACCATTAACACTTTTAGAAACGTTACGCCAAGATTACCCCATTAGCTTACATAGTGTTGGTTTGTCACTCGGCTCTGCTGATGAATTAAATTGGCAGCATTTAAAAAAATTACGTGATTTACAAAATCGTATTCAACCCTGTCTTGTGTCTGATCATTTATCTTGGTCTTCTATTGATGGACAATATTTTCATGATTTACTACCCTTACCTTACACAGAAGAATCACTAAGTCATCTCGTCAATCGCATCAAACAAGTGCAAGATTATCTTGGCCGGCAACTTCTCATTGAAAATATTTCGAGTTATGTCAGATATCCAGATTCCACCTTATCTGAACAAGATTTTTTACGAGAAACAGCAGAGCAATCCGGTTGCGGCATTTTGTTAGACATCAATAATATTTATGTTACTGCAACCAATTTCGATGAAAATCCTTATGATTATTTAAATGCAATTCCTGGGCATTTTATTCAAGAAATACATTTAGCTGGATTTAGTTCTTGTGTTATCAATGAAAAAGAAATTTTAATTGATACACATAACAAACCTATTGTTCCCGCTGTATTTGATTTATATCGGGCTGCGATTACAAAATATCGCAGTAAACCAACAATTATAGAGTGGGACACTGATTTACCCTCTCTCGAAACATTATGTTTAGAAGCCTACCGCGCAGAACAAATCATGAGAGAAACCTATGCAACTGCAAAATCTGCAAGCTGACTTTGCTGAATTATTATATTCAGATCAACAGAGCGATCTTATTATTCCTGCATGTCATATTGAAATATATAAAAATAATATGATGACCGCACTCAGGCGTGCTTTGCGAGATTATTATCCTTTAATTGCTTCTTTACTCGGCGAAGAATGTTTTCATTCAGCCGCTAAAATTTATATCGAACGTTATCCTTCACGCAGTGGGAATTTATCTGATTATGGTGAGTATTTCAGTGATTTTTTAATCGATTTTGCACCAACGAATCATTTAGCTTATTTACCAGAAGTAGCAACGTATGAATGGATTTGTCATCAATTATATTTTGCAGCTGAACATCCACCACTAAATATACAAACTTTACATGCAGTGACTGCTGAAACATTTGATCAATTATTTTTTACCTTACATCCCGCTTGTCAAATTGCAATGTTTCATTATCCTATTATCGAGATCATTGAAATTTGCAAAGGCAAATTAGATCATCTTGATTTAGAATCACCTCATTTACAAACTGAAACATATTTATTATTAATGCGGCAACAAGATCATATTATTTTTGAAACTTTAACGGCAGGTGAATTTACCTTTTTACAAGCCTTACAAGAACATCAAACTTTAGCCGATGCACTAACCATTACACTTGCTGTTGAGTCGACATTTAATTTAGAAGTGAAATTACCACAATGGGTTAGAGATAAAGTGATCGTAGATTTTCCAAACTAATACACTCACCAAAGAAATGATGGTGATGATAAACAAAAACCACATCACGCTAGAAAATCCTTGCATAAAAATCTCATTAAATAAATGACGTAATGAGGAATTCATTGATTCTGTTAATGAATGAGAAGGATTAGCAATTAATTTTGTTAAATAATCAAATTGATGATGATCTGTCAATCCTGACCTCTTCATAAAAATATGTTGTAATGATGTAGAAGTTGCCCATTGATATACGACAACTGAAATCGCTAATCCAATTGAACCGCCTATATTAAACATTGTAACGATAGTTCCTGTTGCCACACTGGCACGATGTGATCCCGCTGCGGTTTGTCCTGCAATCAATGAAACGGTATTTCCCATCGCCCATGTGCTGCCAAGACAAAGAAAAGCAATAACGACATACCACAAAGGGGAAGCCACTATAAAAAATGCGTGTAATAAAGCGGAAATGACACCTAGAAACAAGCCAATCACAATCGTATTAATAATTCCAAAAAGAAAAATCAATTGACCGACAAGAAATGCAACTAAGACAACAGCAATAGGAATAGCAAATAAAATATATCCTGCTGTTTCTGGAGAAAAAGAGCGAATGATTTGCAAATATAAAGGATCAAAAAACAAAGCAACGGCACTTAATACGCCCGATAAGAAACATAATATCGCCCCACCAAAAAATAATAATTGAGTAAAATCCTTAAAATCAATAAGTGGACTTTCTAGTTTATTTTCAATTTTAAATAAAATAAAAAAAGAAGCGATCCCAACAATAAGATAAATCAAAGTCATCCTATTGTTCCAACCATAGGTTTGACTGTGAATTAAACTGAGAACAATTCCACCCATCGTTAATGCCAAGAATAACATCCCAAACCAGTCAAGTTTGACAGTTTCATGACTGATCGGAGACTCTTTAACTGAATTCAAACAAAATAAATATCCTACAATAATAATCGGAATATTAATAAAAAAAATCCATCGCCAACCCCAGTAAGTCACGATAATACCGCCTAACACGGGACCGAGTGCTAATGCCATCCCACCGACTGATCCTAACCATGCAATCGATTTTGCGCGTTCATTTTCAGGAAAGGATTGTGGTAAGAGTGAAGGCCCGAGGGGTAACACAATTGCTGCGCCTAGTCCCTGTAATAAACGTCCGAAAATAAGCCACTCGATTTGAAAAGCAAAACCCGCAATGAGAGAAGCGATCCCAAAAATACTGATACCAAGATAAAAACAACGCCTGCGTCCGAATAAATCGCCTAATTGTCCCATGATGGCAGCGAAAACACATAAAGCTAAAAAATAAATATTCATGATCCATTGAAGAGAAAGTAAATCAGTTTGTAAATCTTGTTGTATGGTGGGAAGCGCGATATTTACGACGGTATAATCGAGATAGCATCCAAATGAAAGTAGTGCGATGCCGATAAAGGCGAGCCATTTTTTGGAGTGGTCTGTTAATAGTGTCATGCAAACCTTCCATTTTTTCCGAAGACATTCACACTATAATTACTCACATAATAACTCAGGCACAACAGATTGAATACGATTATAATCGTGATCATTATGTAAAATAATAAGGTTATGTTCTATCGCAATTTGTGCAATCAAGCAATCTATTGTACTTCGAATTGTAATCCCTTTACGTCTACAGAGATAAAATAATTTTGCAGCACATTCATATGTATCAATTTCATCTCGTGGATGAAAAAAACGTTGTGTTGTCAAATAATCTTTTAATTGATTAAAATCTTGCTCCGATACTGCTCCTTGCAAAATTTCTTGATAAATAACCCCAGTAAGACCAAATGCGTATTTTCTATCTAATATAGAAATAAATTTTTTTGTTGATGCATTTTCAACATCACGAAAATAGTCAATCCATACCGAAGTATCAATTAAATACACGCTTAACTCCTTTCATCATCACCCTTACGTGTTCTTAAAGATTTATAATCATACTTATCATCAATTTTGATCTTGCCTTTTAAATCACGAATGTCTTTTCGCCTATGATTTTCTACAAATTCACGCAAAGCCAAATCAATTAATTCTTTTTTAGTAGAGACTTGCGTATATCGAAAGGCTTCTTTAACAAGCTTTTCATCTAATACAATATTTGTTCTCATATATACACCTCCTTATGTGTATAATAAGGTGTATATAATACAATAGTCAAGTTAAAGACATCAATCTTTCAATGATGACTTTTCTTATTTATCTTCGATTGGGGAGAGAATATCTGTCATCTTGCAATGCTTTCGCAATTTCTTTAACAAACTTAATGCTGCTTTTTTTCTATCTCTAGGCGGGACAATACGCGCAACAACTTTACCATGACATGTAATCAAGACTACAACACCTTGTTGAGCCATTTCAAGATACTTATGTAAATGGGTACGTAATTCAGTAACATTCACTTTATACATAATCTACCTAATTAAAACATAACTCAAAGAAAACTTATCCCCAGTTTCTGGGGATAAGTTGTGTAATAGCCTGTTAACAAACCTCTGAACAATGAATATCATGAACTCGGCACATGCCATCCAAAAATCCCCATAGAGCTTGCGCTGCTTGACTCGTTGCCTTTTCTGCGCGTTCTGGTTCAACATAACGTTCAATTAAAGCAGCAACTTGCGCAGCATGTTCAACATCATAAACTTGATGAGCGGTAAAAAATGCTAAGGTTTTATCATCATGAATATTGTAAAACTGTTTTAGTCCTTCAATTTTTGAAGCTGAAACTGCAGGGACTTGTGACTCATAGGCATATAATGCACATAAGCCATCTTTCCAATCATCTGCTAGTGCATAGTATTGATTAACCATGGCATCCGTTTCTGGAAGCGCCATTTCTGATAACACAGCATCACGACTCGCCCCCATACCTTCTGCAAACTGCATCCACAAGGTCGGATGATCTGTGCCATGTATTTCTTCATCCACT
>JABDCN010000017.1 GCA_013288125.1 Gammaproteobacteria bacterium | reverse complement strand
GCGCTTCTTGTGTTGAAAAATTTCTAAAACCACAGTCTCGCGAGCCGACACGAATTCCAAAAGCTAACTTTTTTATATTATTGTTTAGCAAGTCTGTGAAATCAAATCCAGCTTCGATTTGCTTTTGAAGAAGTTGCATATCAAAAAAATTATTTAGTGCAATTAATCGATCTTGCCTATATCGATAAGGATTAGTAGCGCCTAAGATGGCAGCGAAAACAGCACCTAATCCATAAACATCACTCTTGCTATTGAGAAAGCCGGTGATGATATTTTCCTCAATAGGAACATAAGCACTATCGTTTTCTTCAACTGCCTCTGGCGCAATAGCATAAGGGGTCAACCCCATCAAGCCTGTTGGTACCGAGTCTTGTCCTGCGAATAATTTTTTTGAGCTGCCATAATCAATCACTCTAGAGTTAACACACCCATTTTGTGGGACATGAACGACTATGTTCGCGCCTTTCACATCAACATGAAGGCGGTTTCTTTTATGTATATCATGATATTGATCTGCAATTTGAAAAATAAGAGTGAATCTCTGCGCTAACGACAAAGATTTTAGAAGAGCGTGATTAGGCTCCCCATTAGCTGCACAAAGCGGCCCACCTGGATGATAATCCATAATGATCATAGGCTGGCCTTTCGCAGAATAAGTTAATTCTGCAAATTGATTCTCTCTCAATGCTTCAGTTTCATTTATTGCCATTTCCTTATTTTGAATTTTGTTACCGACAAATACTTTCACTGCAAATAAATGAGGCTTATTTTCAGCAGCAGAAGTGACAGCATTCCCTGTGTTTGGATCAATGCGATATGCTGGATAGATACTACTGATACTCGACTGAATGCACTCACCACTTGCCATGTTCATCACATAATGATGATTAGTTCGATGGCAATAAAATATTGTCCAACTGCTGTCTCCTTCACCAAGACGGAAGGAATGAGACTGCCGCGGATTTTCGCGCACTAGTCCGGATAATTTTCTCATCTCACTCTTGAAGTTTCTCGTTTCCACTGCGCTCGTTTCTTTCTACATGATTGTAGGCGGCAATATAACAAATCTAATCACAAAGTAAAACTGTCTATTGATATTTAAATAAAAAAATTCGTGCGCAGCAAAAGCTTTGCTTTTGCGTAGCATATAAATAGGAAAGGTATTCCCGCGCTTCTTAGCGGGAATACCTGGTGCAAGCCTGATTTCGATTTCGATTTTCCCCTTTTTATGTTATTATTATGTTAATAAATAAAAACGAGGATTAAATATGCGAAGTACAACACTCAATTACGAAGAACAAGGACTTCCTGGGGTTTGTATATGCCCTGGTCGAGTTTACACCAGTGAAAAAGCACATGGTTTTGCAACATTTAGTGGAACTATTGGAATAGTTGCGCCCATATTAGCATCAGTTGTTTTTTTTACTCAAAAGGAACCTCACACAAATTTGATTCTTAGTTTCTTTGGTTTGGGCGTGGCTGGTCTAACCTGTGCAGGCATCACTTTTTTCGCATACACCAAAAAAGTACCTCAAGAACAAGAAAATGACGAAGTTAGCCACTTAACTCAACATGAGAATATATCATTAAACCCATAACGTAAACTGCATTCAAATTGAGATTATACCTATTTTTTTCATTTTATTTAAAAACCATTTGCATAAAAATAAAAAACCCGGCAGCACTAGCTAACCGGGTCCAAAAAGGCGAACCCTCTTGGGACGATTTATGCAAATTAGAATATTTTTACAAAAAATGCAAGATTAGTGTTAAAAAAATAAATAAATGTCACTAATTTAAAAAATTTATCCGGATAATTTACCAAAATCATTAAATCCAAAATTCATGTTGCTCCCAACCCTCAGGAAACCCCATATCTTGCAAACCGACATGCGTGGCTTTAGGAAAGGATCGCATTAAATCAATTAATCGTATTTTCCAAGATGAACGCGGACAAACATATCGCATAAAATGCGCTAATATACAGAATACAATATAAACACGCGATGTAACAGAAACATTACCTATAAATGAGTCAAATGCTTTCATTTCACCTTTTCTTGCAAGCTTTGGCTGATCAATTAAATTTTTATTCCATAATCGACTATGATGCGCTACAACATTACGCACATAATTCAAACATCGTAACCAACTTTCCATAACTTGAAAATCAGAAACTCCATATTTAGTAGCAATGTCAGCTTTATCTTGGACTGCCATTCCCTTATAAAAAGTCGATAATAAACCAAAATCCCACAATTCAATTGCAACCCATATTGGCAATGGTAACCCATACTTCGTTTTATAATGTTCAACAAAATCTTCTTTTGATCGCTGTATTAACTGGTCATGCTTTTTTATCCATTCTTGATATTTTGTTTTACCTGTTTTGATTTCTACCTTTTTAGTGAAATTACCATGCAACAAAGATGGATTGTTGTAAGCAAATCGATCTTTTTTCCCTAACAAGTAAGCAATATCACCTCGGCACGCAACTTCAATTCTTTCAATCGAATCCAATATTAATAAGCGTAATTTTTTATCGAAAACATACAATTCAATCGCATCTTGAAACCTAGACCCCGTCATAAATTCATCTTTACGTTGTGGCCTGATGGGTTTTGATTGGGGTGATGACAGAGTAATTAATTGTCGACATGGATACCAATATCCACTCAAACGATAATAGCCTAAGCGACGTAGATACTCTAATGCCACTTTATCATTTGTTATTTCTAAACCTCGAGATTTTAATAATTCCAATTGCTGTTCATAAGTACAATAGGGCTTGTTATAAGTCGACATTGCTTTTTCTTATCCATAAAAAAGAAAACCCGCTCGTGCATTTTGCAATGTAGAGGAGCAGGCCGTGTTATTAATAGTATAAACGAAATCATGAAAACGAACAACAGCGACTTGGGATTAATATTAGTTTCAAAAAACGAGGTAGTAAGGAAAAAAGAAGGAAGTTAATCTTGTTTTGTATACGCTAAATTGCAACCTATTGATTAATCAAGCGTCCCCAAGGGGATTCGAACCCCTGTTACTGCCGTGAAAGGGCAATGTCCTAGGCCTCTAGACGATGGGGACGTAACACTCTCTTATAAACAAACAAAAAACTGCAAAGCTACGTCATTGGAGCTAGCCGGGATCGAACCGGCGACCTCTTGCATGCCATGCAAGCGCTCTCCCAGCTGAGCTATAGCCCCTTTATTTCTGAGAGAGACGCGATTCTAAGAAGCATACCCCGCTTTGTCAACAATAAGTTCACACTAAATCCAACCGCTCCAGCACACGATCACGTCCAATCAACACCATCGTGACATCAAGCGGCGGTGAAATCGTCCCTCCCGTCACCGCAACACGCACCGGCTGTGCCAATTTTCCCAATTTTAATCCTTGCGATTCTGCCGTCGCTTGTAAAACTTCATGAATAGCTTCTTTCGACCACGAAGATAATTCACTCAATTTTTCTCGCAATATTTTTAATGCAGGTTTAATTTCAGAGGTAAAATGCAATTTCATTTCATCACTCATCGTTACCTCTTCAAAAAAATAACGGCTGCGTTCTGCCATTTCTTTCAATGTTTTTGTACGCTCACCTTGCGCCTTAATAATCTCAGTTAATGGCGGCCCATCATTTGTATTAATGCCTAATTTTTCCAACTGCCACGCTAATTCTTTCATGGTCTCTGCCACATCACCATGCTTAATATAATGCTGATTTAACCACAATAATTTTTCAGGATTAATGGCAGCAGCCGCACGATTCACGCTACTCAAATCAAAATATTGAATTAATTCATCCATGGAAAAAATTTCTTGATCGCCATGCGACCAACCTAAACGAACCAAATAATTTAATAACGCTTGCGGCAAAAAACCATCTTCGCGATATTGCATTACACCCACTGCTCCATGACGCTTTGATAATCGCTTGCCATCACTGCCTAAAATCATAGGAATATGCGCATAATGCGGCGGTGTTTTATTTAGCGCACGAAAAATATTAATTTGTCGCGGCGTATTATTAATATGATCATCACCTCGCATCACGTGCGTAATTTGCATATCCATATCATCAACAACAACAGTAAAATTATACGTAGGCGTTCCGTCACTACGCGCAATAATTAAATCATCTAATTCTTGATTAGCAAAAACTAATTTGCCGCGAATTAAATCATCAAACTCAACAACACCTTCTTCTGGATTTTTAAAACGCACCACAAAAGGACCTTCTTGTGTTTGCGTAAGATGACGACAATGCCCATCGTAACGCGGCTTTTCTTTATTCGCGATTTGCTGTTCGCGCAAAGCTTCTAATCTTTCTTTGGAACAATAACAACGATAAGCCGTGCCTTGTTTTAACATTTCATCAATCACTTCACGATAACGATCAAAATGATGCGTTTGATAAAACGGCCCCTCATCATAATCTAATTTTAACCATGCCATGGCATCTAATATGGCTTGCACAGATTCTTTTGTTGAGCGTTCTAAATCGGTGTCTTCGATGCGTAAAATAAAACGGCCGTTTGTTTTGCGAGAATAGAGCCAGCAATATAATGCTGTACGTGCACCACCAATATGAAGATACCCGGTCGGACTGGGTGCGAATCGTGTGCGAACCATTTGTTGATCCTCTGCTTAAAATGAGCGATATTATACACATTTACCGAGGAACACACATGAAACAACTGAGCAATCAATTCCTATTCGTTTTTCTTGCTGTTGTTGTCATTTACCTCTTATATTCCCTTTCCCCCATTCTGACGCCTTTCGTTTTTGGCGCATTACTTGCTTATCTTGCCAATCCTTTAGTCACACATTTAGATAAACATTTACCGCATCTTTTAAGTGTTTCACTCATATTTCTCGGCTTATTCGCCTTACTTTCCATCCTCTGTTTATTATTGTCTCCCCTCATTGGTAACCAACTCCGCGCATTAATTGATGTCATTCCGCAAGTTATCAATTGGATGCAAGAAACATTCATTCCCTGGCTCACTGAACTCATCCCCATCGACACGATCAAATCAACACTTGCTTCTATGCTGCCCAAATCAGGCTTGGTGATTAGCACCATTCTGCATTCCAGTCATACATTAATTATTTGGATCATGAATATTGTGCTTATTCCCGTTGTCACTTTTTATCTGTTACGTGATTGGCACCTGATTTTAAATAATATCCAACACAATTTACCGAGCAAAATCAAATCGACTGTTGTTCAACTAGCCAACGAATGCAATGAAGTATTGAGTGCGTTTTTTCGCGGACAACTAATAGTCATGCTGACTTTATCTCTTATTTACGGTATCGGTTTAACCTTAGTTGGTTTAAAAGTCGGTTTAGTGATTGGTGTCATCGGCGGCTTATTGTGCATCATTCCTTTTGTCGGTTCTATTTTTGTGGTCGTTACGGCAAGCATTACGGCTTATGTTCAGTTTGGCACATGGGAACACGTCGCATGGGTTTTATGTGTCTATGCTGTTGGCCAAACAATTGAAAGCTACATATTAACCCCTTATCTGATTGGTCATCGCATTGGATTACATCCTGTTGCCGTCATTTTTTCCATCATGGCTGGCGGTACTTTATTTGGATTTTTTGGTATATTAGCCGCCTTACCGGCCGCTGCTGTGATTGTCGTTTTATTACGCTTTTTACGCGCTGAGTTACGGCACGCTCCAGCCTAAAATTAACTATTGAAATGACCTAGCATTACGAGGAAACTACAGCCTCGTCGTTGCGAAGGGCAGGTTGTCATCCTGAGCGTAGCGAAGGATCACTAACAAATGTCATAAGCACATTTTAATGATCCTTCGCTACGCTCAGGATGACAACCTGTCCTTCGCAACGAGAAAACTACCTACTGACTTGCTCAAGGATGGCCCTGAGAGCGAGATGATTTAACATGCAAAATAAGAATAATTATCATATTTATCTTTTTCTTCTTTTTTTATTTTTTTCTCCACTCTCTCTCGCTGACACAACGATCATTCCCGATGCAAAATTAAATCTCAAACACACACAGAAATCACCCGACACACCGCTTTCCACCACACAATTTTCGGCAAAACAAATAACAAAAAGTCCTGTTATCAATTTAAATGATTTTTTAAAACAAGAACAAAGTGTAGTTCGATTAACCAATAATTCTGGTGATAATACACAAACCGCATTAAGTTTGCGCGGTTTTGGCGATAATGCAGCCGCCAATTCTCTGATTTTAATTGATGGATTTCCGTTAACCAATCCCAGTTTACTCGCGCCTAATTTTAATTCTATTCCATTAACAGACATTGATCACATTGACATTCTTCAAGGCAGTCAAGGATCATTATGGGGCGATCAAGCCGTTGGCGGTGTCGTCAATATCGTCACAAAACATCCTTCACATTTTTTTACTAACGCTATTTTAAGTGCCGGCAGTTATAATACTTATTACGATAATATTTTAATCGGCAATAAAAATTCAAATAACACATTCTATAAATTATTTGCCTTAGTCGGCAAAACAGATAATTATCGCGATCATAATCGACAAAATTCGAATAATGTTGCCATGCAAATAGGTAAAGAATATGCACGTGGTCGTGTGAGTTTTAATTTACAATCCTATGCCGACACAATTTATTTTCCAGGTGGATTATCTCTCGAACAATTTCTCGATCAACCGCAACAAGCAACTGAATTTCATAATTACAGCCGCTATCGAACAACGCTTTTTCAATTATTAAATCAACATAGCATCAACAATGATTGGACATTAGAAACGCGATTAAGTTACCAAGAAACAAAAGCAACGGGATTTGTTTTTATGCATTTTGATCGGTCAGATTCACAATTGAATTTTCATCCGCGTATTATCGGCACCTGGAAAAAAAATAAAATTATTGCAGGATATACGGGCCAATTAAGTCAATATGAATTAACCAATCTCAGAGTGAATCCTCGCACGCAAGCGAATCAAGAAAATTTATATACGGAAATTACCATTCCAATAAATGAAAAATTAGATTTGATTTTAGGCGCAAGAAAAGCGTGGCAAATGAATCATATTGTATCACTTGCTGGAGAATCGACTCATGCAACTAATCAAGTCTTTGTCACAGAACAAGGTTTGATGCTTCATCTCTCACCGACACTAACTTTATTTATCAGACGAGATGGCAATTTTAGTTTTCCTAAAGCCAATGAAGATACTTGGGTGCCAAACAATATGACTTCGTTACAAGTACAAACCGGTGTGTCATATGAAACAGGGATTCAATGGCAAACAGAAAAATGGCAAACACAATTCAGTTTATATCGATTAGATTTGCATGATGAAATTGCATTTGATCCGACTGAAACAATAGAAGAACCCTTTGGAGCATTTACCAATTTAGATGATACGAGACGCAATGGGGCAAGTCTTTCAGGACGTTATATTGTCAACAAACGATTAAGTGTGAATGCACAATTTAATTATGTGAAGGCGCGTTTTGTTTCTGGTCTTTTTGCTGGCGATACGATTCCTGCTGTACCTGCGATCACTGGTAATGCAGGATTAGATTATGCTTTCACTGAACGTTGGCACATGCAATATAATGCGTTGTATACAGGGAGCAAATATGCGTCTGAAGATCTGGCGAATACAGGAAAAAGAATTGGCGCGTATTGGTTAAATGATATTGCACTGCAATATGTTAAAGAATATTTTATTATTAGCGCAGAAGTACGTAATGTATTGAACACGAATTATGCGAGCTATGTTTTTTATGATGCGTTTTCGAAACAAAACGAATATTATCCAGCAGCGGGTAGGAATTTTTCTTTAACGATTAAGATTAATATTTAAACTGAACTCAGGTCTGTCGTCCCGCGGCTTGTCCGCGGGATCCAGAAATAACTAACAAAATTTATATTTCTCTGGATCCCGCGGACAAGCCGCGGGACGACGAGACTGAGTGTAACGGCAAGCCGCGGGACGACGAGACTGAGTGTAACGGCAAGCCGCGGGACGACAGACCTGAGTATAACGTTAAGTTTATTAATTTGATGTAATTTAAAATAATTAAGCTTTATGAAAAAAATTAATGCATTATTATCTTCTATCATCTTACATAGCATTATTTTGCTCTTGTTTTGCATGAAATTAACATCTTCACAAATTATACCAGAAGGAAAAGCCGCGCCACGCACCATTCTTTCTTATCTTTACCATGAACATCCCATCAATAAATCAATCACACCATTAAAAAAATTAACAACGGCTATTAAAAAACTTAAACAAATCGCTCTTCATCAAACACACGCGATCACTCAACACGTGACGCAATCAATGACTCAACACATAACGCAGCATCAACAAAAAACAGCATTAATATCACACGCTGCCGCAGGTAATAATATTCCTCTCTCAACCTTAGTTGAAATGCTGCATAATGCAATAGAACAAAAACAACATTATCCTGAAAGCGCACTGCAATTAGAACGCGAAGGAAAAACAACTGTGATGTTTACTTTATTTCCTGATGGATCAATTAAAAATTTACATATTGTGACAGCATCAGGAACTGAAAGTTTAGATGAAGCAGCACTTCAAGCCGTCAATGATGCTGTGCCATTTAAAAATGTGGGAAAATATCTTTCAACTTCGGCGGAATATCAAGTTAAAATTTCGTTTGAATTGACGTGATAGACGGTAATAATATATGCTTGACATCCTGAGCGAAGCGAAGGATCACTAAGATGCGATTATGATATTTATTTAGTGATCCTTCGCTACGCTCAGGATGACAGACTTGTGCTCAAAATAAGAATTGCTTAATACCACGTGATATACAAATAAGGAGATCTCTCCGTGACAAACACAACACAACAAAACTTACTAGCAGAAATTTTACCAACGCCCTCTCGTGAAATAAAAACAGATCGCTTCATACAAGCCGTCTCTTCCAAAGCAAGTTGCGGTGCAGAACCAGTCGTTGGTTGTATGGGATCAGTATCGGCGAATGCGCGTTGTGGCGGCGGTTGTTCATCAGGCGGTAGTTGCAAAAGCGCTGTCTAAATATAAATAAAAATATTACCCATGACAAAAACACTCATCTCTATTGAAATTGCAAAAGAATATATTTCGCAACTTGATTTAAGCTACATCATCAATGCGATGTGTTCGTCTGAGTACCCTTTACCAAAATGGACAACATCAGACGCGGCCCATTGTGCGATGTTATACAAAAATTTTTTATGGCTACATAAAAAACATCCATCGATTTTTTTTGTTCCTACAAAAGAAATCGACGAGTTTTGGCATAATCATATTTTATACACAAAAAATTATCATCAAGATTGTCTGCAAATTTTTGGGCATTATTTACATCACGAACCAGCAAATCCTAACGAAAATCCGGGGCCTTTAATCGACGCTTATTTACAAACCAAACAGTTATACTTAGAAGAATTTGGCCACCCCATTGACCAAAGCATGAAACGCCCATAAAATTGCCTGCTTGTTGCAAGAATCGATCTCGTCGTTGCGAGGAACGTGTTGTCATCCTGAGCGTAGCGAAGGATCACTGAATAGAAGTCATAAACGCATTTTAGTGATCCTTCGCTACGCTCAGGATGACAACACGTTCCTCGCAACGACGAGACTGAATTGTTGCAACAAAAGTACAATTTTTCTATGTAATATACATACAGTATCAGGGCGATTAGCTCAGCGGGAGAGCACTACCTTCACACGGTAGGGGTCAGTGGTTCGATCCCACTATCGCCCACGTATATCAACATAAACTCAGCACATGAGAAAGGTACTGAATATTTGTTTTCTGCGACTGGATTACATGGATGTAACCGGATGCGCCATGGATGGCGCGCTTGGAGCGAGAAAACAAA
Organism: Gammaproteobacteria bacterium; assembly: GCA_013288125.1. Taxonomy (GTDB): domain Bacteria; phylum Pseudomonadota; class Gammaproteobacteria; order DSM-16500; family DSM-16500; genus Aquicella. The sequence goes on along the minus strand of JABDCN010000017.1, from coordinate 27,367 downwards.
TATTCAGTACCTCTCTCATGTGCCTAACAAACAATCAAAATGGAATGAATCATGATAGAAATGACGCTAGGACAAGCTGCCGATATATTAGGATCAAAGACTGATCACATCATTCACCCTGTTACCTTTCGTGGTATCAGTATCGACACGCGTACATTGCAACCAGGTAATCTATTCGTCGCAATTAAAGGCGACAACAGAGATGGCCACGATTTCATCGAAGAAGCAAAACAAAAAGGTGCGGCAGCCGCGCTTGTTTCTCATCAAACAACGACAACCATCCCTCAACTACAAGTCAAAGATACCACGCAAGCATTAGGACAATTAAGCGCCGCATGGCGCCATCAATTTCATATTCCCTTTGTCGCAGTCACCGGCAGCAATGGAAAAACAACCGTCAAAAACATGATTACTTCCATCATGACAGCGGCTTGTCAGGGTGACACTCATCAAGTGTTATCAACACAAGGTACTTTAAATAATCAATGGGGATTACCTTTAACACTCGCACGATTAAATGCACAACATCGTTATGCTGATATTGAAATGGGTATGAATCATTTTGGTGAAATTGAATATTTAACTCAACTGACCCATCCAGACATTGCCGTCATTACAAATGCCGCCGCTTGTCATCTTGAAGGTGTCGGCAACATTCAGGGCGTTGCTCGCGCTAAAGCTGAAATTTTTGCAGGCTTAGCTGCTGATGGTATTGCCATTTTAAATCGTGATGATGCTTTCTTTAGTTTTTGGCGAGAAATCATCGGAAAACGACACTATCTTAGTTTTGGATTTCATCCTGATGCTCACATTCGCGCAACCATTGGTGAAAGTAGTGAAACAGAACAACAAATTGTTTTACAGACACCACAAGGCGATCAACTCATCACTTTGCATTTACTTGGTAAACATAATGTCATGAATGCACTCGCTGCAGCAGCAACGGGTATTGCACTTAACATGCCCCTCGAAGCAATTAAAATAGGCTTAGAATCACTCTCACCTGCACCTGGCCGCTTAACACTACACACCTTAAATAATGGTGTGAAAATCATTGATGATACTTATAATGCTAATCCTTTTTCTTTACAAGCTGCGATCAACACACTCGCCGCATTCACCGGCAAACGCATTTTAGTCTTAGGTGACATGAGAGAATTAGGTGAAGAAGCAAAAGCCTTGCATTATTCTGCTGGCGAATCCATCCGCCAAGCTGGCATTGATTTTCTTTTTACTTTTGGCGATTTAAGTGAAAATACGGCGCACGCTTTTGGTGAAGGCGCTTATCATTTTAATGAACAAGACAAATTAATTAATGCACTCAAACCGTTTTTATATAATCAAACGACAATTTTAATTAAGGGATCACGTTCCATGCACATGGAAAAAGTCGTTACAGAATTGGTACAATAAATGGCAATTAAAACTCCTATCACAATCGCATACGGCGATGGCATTGGCCCTGAAATTATGCAGGCAACACTTGCGATTTTATCTGCCGCCAATGCTTTGATTGAACCTGAAGTCATTGAAATCGGCGAAAAAATTTATCGACAAGGTTTCACTTGCGGCATTCCTGATGATGCGTGGCAAACATTAAAACGCACTAAAGTATTATTAAAAGGCCCGATCACCACACCACAAGGAGGTGGTTATAAAAGTTTAAATGTCACGTTGCGTAAAACCCTCAGTTTATTTGCAAATGTTCGTCCTTGTATTTCTTATGCACCTTATGTCACGACAAATTTTCCTGATATTAATCTCGTGATTGTCAGAGAAAATGAAGAAGATACTTATTCAGGCATAGAACATAGACAAACAGATGAAGTGTATCAATGTTTAAAATTAATTACGCGTCCTGGTTGTGAACGTATCATTCATTATGCATTTGAATATGCGCAAAAATTTAATCGAAAAAAAGTAACCTGTTTGAGCAAAGACAATATCATGAAAATGACAGATGGATTATTTCATCGTCTCTTCAATGAAATTGCAGCAGAATATCCTGACATTGAACATGATCATATGATTGTCGACATTGGTACCGCTTTAATTGCAGCTCAACCTCAACGTTTTGATGTGATTGTCACACTTAATTTATATGGCGATATTATTTCTGATGTGGCAGCGCAAGTCGCTGGTTCTGTTGGTCTTGCCGGTTCTGCCAATATTGGTGCTCACATGGCGATGTTTGAAGCCATACATGGTTCTGCGCCAGATATTGCAGGGAAAAATATTGCAAATCCTTCTGGTTTATTAAATGCAGCCATTCAAATGTTAGTCCACATTAATCAACCCGAAACTGCTGCCTTAATTGAAAATGCTTGGTTAAAAACATTGGAAGATGGCATACACACCGGTGATATTTATTCATCACAAAGTAAACAGAAAGTAGGAACACAAGCGTTTGCTGCTGCTGTAATTGAACGATTAGGACAAAAGCCAACGCATTTTAAACCTGTTGTCTATCAACCAGGATCATATGCAAAGATTGAATGTTATGATGCGCCATTAGCAACACCCAGTAAAAAAGAATTAATCGGTATTGATATTTTTATTGATAATCCTAACAATATTCCTGCAGAACAATTAGCAAAAACCTTGGCACCTTTATCTGAAAAATTACAGCTCATTGTCATCACAAGCAGAGGATTAAAAATATGGCCAAATAGTAGTATAGAAGCGCCATTCTTGCGTCATTGTTGTTGTCGATTTCAATCATCAGCTGATACTAAACAATTAAAACAAATTCAACATGAAGATATTCTTCAATTGCTCAGCAAAATAAATACGCTGGGATTAGATGTCATTAAAACAGAAAATCTTTATACCTTTGATGGTGAATTAGGATTTACTTTGGCGCAAGGACAATAATCATGACGAAAGAAAAAAACAAATTACCCACGCTAGAAAATGCTTTTACTGAAATTTCCGACATCATAGACAAAATGGAACACGCTCCTTTAACATTAGAACAATCACTCACGCAGTTTGAACGCGGCATTACACTCATCAAACATGCACAAAAAATATTGACTGAAGCGGAACAAAAAGTGCAAATACTTTTAAAACAAAATGGCCAAGAAAAATTGGTCGATTATGATAAAAACGAAGGAGCTGACTCAAATGACGACAACGCTAGCTAATCTTTCCTTAGAACAATTTAGTCAAACTTGCGCAAATCGTTTGACTACTATTTTCACGCAATATATTGCTGAAATTCCTTCGTTAGAATTGAAATCTGCCATGACATATACTTTATTAGATGGTGGTAAACGACTGCGGCCTTTACTCATTTATGCAACGGGTTTAATTTTTAATGCCTCAATAGAAAATTTAGATGTGCCAGCAAGCGCGATCGAACTCATACACACTTATTCTCTCATTCATGATGATTTACCTTGCATGGATGATGCTAACTTGCGCCGTGGAAAAGCCAGTTGTCATAAAAAATATGGCGAAGGACTTGCTGTTTTAACGGGTGATGCACTGCATACATTAGCCATGCAATTAATTGCAGCTCATCCTGCTCCATTATCTGCAGAAAAACGCGTTCAAATGATGAAGGTGGTGAGTTTAGCTTGTGGGCCTTATGGGATGGCGGCAGGTCAAGCATTAGATATTACACTATTACAACAAGGCGATATTTCATCTGATTTATTGCTTGATATTTATCGACTCAAAACCGGCGCACTATTTACCGCTTGCATAGAATTAGGTCGATTAAGTTCAAAAGATGATAATGAAATGAACCAAAGAGCTTTAAAAACATTTGGTGATTGCATTGGATTAGCATTTCAAATTCAAGATGATGTGTTAGATATTGAATCAAGCACAGAACAATTAGGGAAGCCGCAAGGAATAGATATTAAAAATAATAAAGTCACTTATCCTACTTTGTTTGGTTTAGAAAAAGCGAAGGATAAAATTCAAACATTATATCAAGAAGGTTTAGAAGCGATTAATTATCTAGGAGATCGCGCACAATTATTACGCGAATTAACAGGGAAGATGTTAGGGATATAGTGCTCGTTCCCTCTCCTCCCACGCTTTTTGTGGGAGGAGAGGGTTAGGGAGAGGAGGGTTCGATAAAATATTTCTATCCTTTTTTAAAGATAGAGGGTAAACTTTGCGCATATGTACTGCCCATTCTGTCATTCTGTAGACACAAAAGTCATTGATTCTCGCTTGATTCGGGAAGGAAATCAAACGCGTAGACGACGAGAATGTCCTGATTGTAAAGAACGTTTTACCAGTTACGAAACAGCAGAATTATCATTACCGCGCGTGATCAAACGAGATGGTCGCCGCGCACCTTTTAGTGAAGAAAAATTGCGAGCAGGTATATTGCGCGCATTGGAAAAACGTCCTGTTAGTGTGGAACAAATTGAAACCGCTATTGCTCGTGTCATGCGAAAAGCCATGACACGCGGCGAAAGAGAAATTCCTTCTGCACAAATGGGCGAATGGGTCATGGAAGAATTACATCAACTTGATCAAGTCGCTTATGTGCGATTTGCATCGGTATATCGCTGCTTTCAGGATATCGATGAATTCAGAAGAGAAATAAGTAAATTAACACGCCATGCCAAACGAAAAAAATCGAACAACAGCTACAACTAATCATCCTGCTGCGATGGATCCTGTCGCACGACATAATGCACGTCATTATGCTTTGCAAGCCATGTATCAATGGCAATTAACAGGCAAACCACTGAAAGAAATTGAAACAGAATTTTTGCATTATCACATTTCCAAAAAATTTGATTTAGATTATTTCAAAGAATTAATTCATGGTGTTCCTGAACATCAAGAAATGCTTGATCAAGAAATGCAGGGATTTATTGACCGCCCGCTTCATGAAATCGATGCCATTGAATTAGCTGTGTTGAGGTTAGCAATTTATGAATTAATGAAACGACCAGATGTGCCTTATCGTGTCGTGATTAATGAAGCATTAGAATTAAATAAAAAATTTGGTTCTATTGAAGGGCATAAATTTGTGAATGGTATTTTGGATAAAGTGGCGAAGAAGAATCGCACGATGGAGAAGTAAAATTAAGTTCTATTGTGTTTAAGCTTGACACATACGCTGACCCGTCGTCCCGCGGCTTGTCCGCGGGATCTAGAAATAATTGACATAATTTACGTATTTTCTCTGGATCCCGCGGACAAGCCGCGGGACGACGGGCCAGCGTGACAACAAGCTACGCTCAGGATGACAACATACTCAGCAGAACGCTTCAAAATAGGAACATTAAACTTGAAATTACCAAAAAAATATCAAAATCTAACCCCTCCCACTCCCGACGCTGTCTGGCGAAATCCCCTGTATTTTATTGGATTTGGACTAGGAAGCGGTGCGATGCCATTTGCACCAGGCACTTTTGGCACATTGATGGCCATTCCATTTTATATATTAATTCATTTTTTACCTTTTTATTTCTATCTTTTTTTTGTTTTATGTTTTGTCATTGCAAGCGCATGGTTGTGTGATTATCTCAGCAAAAAAATTCAAATTCACGATCATCCTGGTATGTGTATCGATGAATTCGCTGGATTTTTTGTGACGATGATTGCAGCGCCTTTTAGTTTTGCTTGGATTTTATACGGATTTATTTTATTTCGTGTATTTGATATCTGGAAACCCTGGCCAATTCGATGGCTAGATAAAAATGTGCCTGGCGGCATTGGTATGGTGCTTGATGATGTCGTTGCGGGATTGTTTGCGATGGCGATTATTCAGTTGACTATTATTATCTTGAGGCACACATGACACCGTGGCTCATTCCAGCCTTATTTTCATTATTCAGTTTTGGTCTATGGGGTTTATTTACCAAATTAACCATCACTGCGATCGATTCGAAAAGTGCACTGATTTTTCAAACCATTGGTGTTGTGCTTGCCGGCATTTTTGTTTTATTTTCAATCGATTTTAAATTAGCGACCACACCCAAAGGCGTGAGTTTTGGTGTATTAACGGGCATCGCCTATGGTCTAGGCTGTTTATTTTATTTTATTGCAGCAGACAAAGGAAAAATTTCAACTGTCGTCACCCTAACTGCCTTATATCCCATTGTCACCATCATTCTTTCTGCTCTTTTATTGGGTGAAACCATCGAAATAAAACAATTATTTGGTATTTTACTCGCGCTCGCAGCCATTTTTTTACTCTCTGCATAGAGATAAGATTTTCTTAATAAAGTTTTGATATCGTAAAATATACAAAACATACGGAGATATCAATGCGATCATCACCTTTACAGGAGGCATCATTAAAAAAGTCACTTACGAGTTCAGATCTCAGCGATAGTCAACTTAGCCAACTTGCTTTTAGCTCTACTTTTCCGTCCACTCAGCCGAATCTACCTTCACAAAATAATCTTGATCTTTCTCAATATGATCCTGATGAATTTATTATAGCTGAGAACAGAGCAATAAAGCGTGAATGGCAAATCATCGAGAATTATCTAGATCAACTAACAAAGAATGAAAATAAAAAAGATGAAGAAGATGAAGAAAATGAAGACGATTTTTGCCTCATTGAAGAACCAGAAAACAAATCCCCATTATCTAAACGAGATGAAGATGATTTTTTTTCCATTGAGTCCAAACGACCGGCTACGCACAAACAATACCAATTTAAAAAAGTTAATGAAGAAATTACCCCTAGTTTTAATGACGTAACTCCAGTTAAAAAAACAAAAGAAGACGCTTACAGTCTTTATTTTTTTAAAAGAAACAGACAAATCGTCTCAAACGAGACACAACAATCTTCTTCAGAAAATGAAAGGCTCATCAATGAAAGACTCATCTATGAATTAGAAGCTGCAGCCTGTGCGCTTTATAAATTCATTGCGCCCTATCATATCCCTAAAGCACGGGTTTATTACGGAGATAAAGAAGAAGAACATGGTGTTGCATCAAAAGGGATTCCTAGATTCAAATCGGTACAAAAAGATCCACTTAAAGAAGAAGATTTAAATATTGAGGCACTCAAGTATTACACAATTGAAGAACTTGATGCATTAGACATTAAATTCAGGAAAGAAAACCGCTGCTTTCATGAAAATGAAATCATTGATTATAAAAAAATAGGAGAAGATGATTTTTTTTCCTTAACAGCCAAAGAATTCGACAAGTATCGTATGATAAAAGGATTAGCTATTGGTCATACCGTTTCATACGTCAACGCAGAAGATGATTGTCATCAAGGCAATATTTCAAAATATGGCCAGCGTGTTGATTTTGATACGACATTCACAAAAGTTCTTTATCCTCACAAGAAAACACGTCTTTTTGCGCGTCTGTTTGATGATCTTTTCAGAGAGCCAACTGGACGATTCAATATGTCTGAAAATGACATTCGCAAGCTACCTATTCTCACTGATGCCAAACCTTTTTATTCATCAACAACGCCGCCGCCAATCATATCAGAAAATGCTTATAAGCTTTTATCTTCTATCTTTCCTGTCTCACAAAACGCTTTCAGCAAGGAAGATAATGACCTTTATGCAAAACTCGCTGATCATCCTGTTTTTATCTATCACAAATTTGCAACACTATTAAAATTCATTCTTACCACTAAAGAAATGTATTATGAAATAGTCAAATTACATTTAAATGAAGAGAGTACTTATCAAAATGAACGCGTCATTGATTTATTAGTGAACTATGCTTATGAGCGCGTTGAGCAACTAAAAAATATTTTAATGAACATGGTCGAGTTTCAAGAATTTATGGCTAAACATGGTGATCATGTTATAGAAAATATTAAAAACGAATGGAAAGAAGATAATGAATATTATCAAAAAAAAATGAAAGAAAAGAATAAACCTTTTTATAAAAATATATTAGTTGATTTGGATAAAGTAGATACTTCTTTTCATGAAATCAAAAATAAAATGCTGCAAACAGATAGGGGACTGAGTTTTTCTGTGTTTGGTTATAGATAGATTAATTATTGCTCTATATATTAATCAAATATACTTTACTTATTTATAAATTGGGTATATAATGCTCAATAATCTATTAAAAAATAATAATTAATCATCAACAACACAAAACGCGGTACACCAAAATGACCGAAATACTAATGACATATGCAGACTTTGAGAATCTTGGTCAAGCACTCGGCTACATCTTTGATCCGCGTGGAGCATGCCGCGGTCATTCCTGCTTGTTTGCCCAATATATTTTAGCAAATGATACAGAAGGATTTCGAAATAGATTAAATTTAATCGAGAAAGAAATATATAAAGATTCTGACAAAATAATAATGGAAGATGATGATACTAATCTAGAAAAATTTAACGACGCTATTAACAAACAATTAAAAATAAATATTGAAAATTTAAAAAATACTATTGATAAAATTAAAATTAAAGGACGAATAGATCCTGGCCATTTAACACAAGACGAAAAAAAATTAATTTTTACAGATGAAGAAAAAGAATTATTACAAATTCTTTCTTTTTATGAAGCAATATATATATATATCAATCACCAGAAAAATTCAGAAGCCTTTTTGGCAATAAATTTGTAAGACAATTTGATTTTAATATTATTCATCAATTAGCCGCCCCATCCAGTTTACCTATTTTATCTGAATCATCTGAATCAAATTATATTCATGAATTACTCAATAAAAATCGTATTTTTAAAAAGGAACAATTAATAACATATTTAAACGATTTAAAAGATATCGTTTCTACAGCAAACAAGCCCATTCCCATTCTATTAGGTTCTAATAATCATCTTATTAGTTTTTACTACGATATAAAAAACAAAACTTGGATATATTCAGATATAAAGGGTGTTGAGAACAATGGTGAAATAGAACTTATTGACGTAAATACTGAGGAATTAGTTGAAAATATTTTTATAACGTTTAATGATGAAGACGATCAATACACTGATCTTAATACGACTATATTAACTTATCCCAAAGATATTGCATTGGAAGAGAAATTAAAACTTTTTGATGAAAATTATCCCATTGATTTTGAACAAATTGTGAATGTTAATAATAGTAATACAGGATTACTTTTTTCGGCTTGTCAGCATGGTAATTTAAGGGAATTAAAACAAATATTTGAATTTATCTCAAACTATAATATTCAAGATAATACACTTAAACTTAATCTTAATCTCAATATAAAAAACCGTGACGGTCTGACGCCGCTTTACATAGCTTCTCAGAATGGGTACCTAGAAATTGTCAGAGAATTAATTCAACAAGGTGCTAATGTTGATTTATGCGGGGTTGAGAATGCAACACCGCTTATCGTAGCGTCTTTTAGTGGGCATCTCGAAATCGTACAGGAATTACTTCAACATCAGGCTAATGTTAATTGCAAAACAAACAGTGGATATACAGCGCTACATGAAGCTTGTCTATTTGGCAATCTTTCTGTCGTACAAGAATTACTCAAACATAACCCTGATGTCAATGCAATGTTAAATGATGGCACCACCCCGCTTTTTCTCGCCTGTCAAAATGGACATGCTGATGTTGCGCAAGTACTACTTCAATATGGGGCTAATATTGATTTCGCAAAATTGGATACTGATGCAAACCTTCTCATTACACCGCTTAGCATAGCTGCTCAAAATGGACATATCGATGTCATACAAGTACTTCTTCAATTTATTAATACAGTAAATAATGATAGCTACACACCACTTCATGTTTTTTGTATCTATGGACAAGTCAATGCAGTCAAGGAATTACTTGAGCTTAATCCTAATATTGATTCGACAACAAACGATGGCAGGACTGCGCTATTAATGGCATGCGGTTCCAATGCGACTTATGGCAACCATGATTTATTTAAACTATTAATAAAAAACGGCGCAGCACTTACACATAAAAACACATCAAACCAAACAGCGCTAGATATCGCTTTTATAAAGAATAATGAAGCAGCTATTACTGAATTATTAACTGCAGCGCATAAAAATTCTTTTTCTGATGATACTATTATGTCACCAGAAACAATACCGTTAGCAATGGCGTGGAAAAAAGCGCATCCTGAATTGTTTAAGAAACGACAAGCAAATACAGTATTGTTTTCACCTAATCTAGGAAATGAGAGACCAAGCAAAAAAACAAAGACAGAAAACACAGAGAATACTGAGAATATTGAATTTAAACAATTTAAACAATAATAACGAGGAATATTGACATGCTCAGCAGCGCTGCTACTCCCACAACTATTGACTGGTGGTATAAAGATTTTATCCAGATATCTTTTTATCCAGAAACTAATGTAACAAAACCAAAATTAGAAATACTCGTTCGCACTGTTCTTAACTATCCGAATCGTAAGTACAAATTGCAATCCTCGGATCAAGAAACGATATCTAAATTTATAGAACATTATGTTGGTCTTCGTAAACAGAAAACAAAAAAGGTTATTGGGCTTGATTATAAGGGAATATTATATGAATATACTGGACATAGACGAGTAGAAGAAATATTAAACATTTTAATCGAATTCGACAATACCAAACTAAATGGCAATGCCGCAAATGTCTTTAAGCAATGTCAACTACCATTAATAATTTCCATTCAAGAAAAATCCAAACAAAAAAACAAGCCCATTCATAAAACCAACAAATTTCCAGCCAAACAAACTTTAACAAGAGCGTCGACAGGCAAAAGCATTGTATTTTCAGGCGCAATCCTATCAAAAAAAACCGGTCAACCTATTACTTATTTTTTCAAGCATATTGATGGCTCGCTTAGTGAAATAGAAACCTATATGAGTTTAAAATATGCCATATTATTAGGCAAAAATCGCGTTGGTTTGTGTAAAGTACTTGCTGAAGATAATATGCGGCGCGGCACAAGATCACGTGGAATACCTGGCTTTATTTCACTAACCAGTATATACAATAATAATAATGATGATCCGCGATTGGAAGATAATTTTTTAATTAGTGCTGGCTATGGAAAAATAGAAACTGCCAATTATATTTTTCGAAATCCAGATGCACACTGGCGTAATGTGGGACTAAATATATTCAACGAATTATGCATTATTGATTTTGATTATACCCTTCCTTGTTTTACATACAAATATAGAGGATTTACGGAAAATCACCAAATAGATCATAACAATTCAAAATTTCCCGCACCAAGCTTGATGTATGTCATACATCCAGAGGATATTATCAATCTTCCGAAAATGAAGCATGCCAAGCCATTTAACGGATTACAGGCCACCCTTTCAGAAATTTATAGGGTAAACGTAAATCAAGTCCTGGATACTTATAAAAATGATTTTGAATTTATTAATGACAAATGGTATACGTTCCTAAAATATTTAATTGTGTTTACGGATGAACTAGATCAGCAACTAGCAAGCGTCATTCTTGCTGATAAAACGCGCGAATTCATTCTGACTGATGAGCATGACAGAAAAGAAGAATTACTCAATACCTTGCTCGAAATTCCTGACTTTATCGATTATGTTATCAACAATGATGTACTGTCCGATATCATAAATGAATTACAGGAATTCAAAAAATTTATTAATTTTGACAGTGTCAAAGATGAATATCTCAAGTTAAAAATACTTGTTGAACAAGTCAAAAATCAAAATGCAGGCCCAAGACCATAGAGGAATGAAAGAACGCCGTAAAAATATTCCGTCCCAGACATGTTGGGCTTCGCTACGCTCAGCCCAACCTACATTATGTCAATGTGTAGCGAAGCCCAACATGTCTACATTATGTCAATGTGTAGGTTGGGCTGAGCGTAGCGAAGCCCAACATGTCTGGAACGAAGTGACAAGACTGAGAATATTTTTACAAAGTGACAGTTCCGAGATTACTCAACAAATAATTTAACAACATCTAAATCAGGAAATGCCTCCACTACTTTATCTTTATTTTTTCCTGTAAATATCAACTTTAAATTCGGCCCCGCATCTTGCGTAAAATATAATTCCAATCCATCACGGCGCAACTGCCACACACGTTGCATAGCTGCAATCGTTTCAGGCATAAAATAACAAATCGGCGGCCAGCAACTTAACATCGTGGCATGCATCGTTAATGCATTAGACTCCGCCGTTCCTGCTAATAATGAAAAATTTTTCGCTTGCAAAGCTTGTCGAAAAATCACCATATCACGTGCCACTTTGCGCGGCCAATTCGCATATAACACACTGCTATCAATCGTACGTTGCATCGCTTCACGTGATGAAATCGATTTTTCTTCGCGTGTCACTAAAAGAATACCCATATACAAATCAGACCATTCCATTTTTAATGGCTCTGCATAACTATCCATTCCATCTGATTGCACACCAGCATGCCACTCAACAAATCCTGTCCACAAAGATCGCGCTGCACTACCGCTGCCTAAACGCGCTAACAATGATAAATCACGCATAGAAAGCTGCCAAACAAACATGTCATTTAAAGCAGAAATTAAAGAAGCAAAACCACAAGCAGAAGAAGCAACGCCTGCTGCAACAGGAATATTTAATTGAATATCAATTAATAAATGCCACGTATTTTCTTGTCTAAATAAATCTAAATACGCTTTAATACGTTTAACAAATTGACTATCAGGAGATAAAGCTTCGCCATTTAAAACCACGACATCTTCATTTTTATTATGTAATGAAAGATGCGTCATCGAACCTTTTTCTGGTAACGCAACTGAAAGACTGGAAGTCATGGGAAGATTTAATTCTTCATCACGCTTGCCCCAATATTTACATAAAGCAATATTCGTCGGTGCAAAAGCTAACCCTTTTTCTCGTTGTGGTTGCCAAACACTATCGCCTTTTTGTTGCAATAGCGGTTGAAAAATTAATTGAACGGCGTCAAATTTTTTCACATTGCACTCCCTGTGCACTCATGTTAATTGCGATTCGTTGAAAACCATTATGATCATGCGCAGATTCACCCAAACCAACCACACAATCTCCTAATCCCGATCCTGAAATTTTTACACCTAACATGCCAGGTTGTTCGCGCAAGGTATTCACCATTTTTGTTAATGATACATCGCTCACGCCTAACGATTCCATCATACCTTGTTGAATATTCATGATATGGCCCAACTTAGCCCAATCCATTTTACGCACGAGTTGTATCCCTTCTGTTGCACATTGGCCAATGCTATTTGTGATATGAAGAAATAACGAACTATAAGCAGAAAAAGATTGTTGAACACGTTTGATCGCATCAACGGTTGGTGTTTTATAACCAGCATATAAAACAGTTAAAGGATGTAAATGATGAAATTTCTCGGCAAATAAAGGTTGCGCTTGATAACCCACTAATCCGCCATACACAGAAGCAGCAATATCTGCGCCTGATCCTATGCCCTGCACTTGTTTAATCACTTGTTTTCCTTGCCGCACTAAATCAAGTGGTGACATACGAATATTTAACCATGAAATCAATGCCGCTAAAGTAGCAACTGTTACAGCAGCAGAAGATCCTAATCCCACTTGATCTGAAAATGTCGACGTAATAGCAATATCACAACCTCGTTTTAATTTTACTTGATATTGCAATAAAGCGCCCAAAACAAATTGAAATGGTTTTTCTATTTTAAGTGCTAATAAGTCAGTGTGATATTGCCCATATAAATCAGATTCAATAAAAATTTTTTTATCCGTACGAGGTGTTAAAATCACTTCGATACGTTGATCAATTGCACAAACCAATGCTTGTTTTCCATGAAGAACAGCATATTCACCTAACAACATCAGTGATCCTGGAGCGGACGCTTTAAGCTGCATGTGCACCTCGCGATTCACCTGTCACCAATGTCACTGTGTATCCAAAACGCTGAGCAATCGTTTTCACGCTTGTTTCATCTTGTGATAAAACTAATACTGCACCAGCTTGATCACCCGCAATTGCACCTGCTCCGCAGACTTTTGCTGCAGCATCTTCTAATTCAATTGCTGCAATAAATTGTTGTACACGTTGAGGTACGACACCAATTTGTATTAATAAACGATGATTTTCTTTCATCGCTTCTTGCATACGAGATAATGATTGTTGTTGCAATGCTTCATCCATTTTTTTTGTCACATGCGCAAATTCATCTTTTAATAGAGAAGATTGAAAATGAGATGAAACGGCTTCAACACATTGTCCTGTTGTTGTGATAGGTGTACCTGTGTTGATTAAATACATGGGAAGATCAGGAACCAAACGTGATTCTATTTGTTGATCATGCAAATAAAGACATCCGCCTTGTTGTGCAATACGTAAATCTAATCCGCTAGAATAACCATGCTGCATATTTTCAGCTTCTAATGCCAGCTTAAATAACATGTCTGATGACAAGGGTTTTTGTAAATAATGTGAAACAGCTTCCATCACACTGATGATCGTCGCAGCAGAAGATCCCATTCCACATCCCATCGGCAAATCAGATTTAACATGTACATTCACACCGTTTGGTATGGGAATATGCAATGATTCTGCAAAAACACTCAAAGCAAATTGTGCTAGTTCAAAGGGTTTTTGTAAAACATCGCGAATACTATAATCCCCTCGTATAAAACCATGATATTTACGTTTGATACGATCTTTCAATGAACGTAGTGCATCAAGACTTAAACGACTATCATGCGCAAGGTCTGCTAAATGTAATAAAATATGCGGGACTTTTTCTTCTGTGACTGTCGCTGTCACATATCGATTAATAGCCATTGCGATCGCAGGATTACCATGCACAACAGCATGTTCGCCTGATAAAATTAATTTACCCGGTGCTTGAATTTTAATAATGGTTTGCTTATTTTTTTCTGGTTCTTGTTGTTTAATTCTGATGATAGGCGCCATTGATAAGGATTCTACTTTTTCATAAAACCGTTTGTGTTGGGCAATACGCGTCAATCGAAAAGCACCTGTGTTGTAAATAGGAACTTCTTGTTGACTGCCATCTTCCACATAATGAAATTGATAAAATTGTGCATATTCATCATAGGTTAATTGTGTACGATTTGATAAAAGTAATGAATGATAATCTGGAAGTAAGGCATCACGATAACCAGGTTGCACCACACCACTAAAATATTCTGCAACACAACCCGAACCATAACTATAAAAACCAATTCGTTTATTACTTAAATCTTCTGTGACATGATCAAGTAACGAAGCTAGTCCCACGTATAATGAAGCAGTGTAACTATTTCCCATTTGTCTGCTATAAATTAATGACGCGTCAATTTCTTTTGACCATACTTCTTCTGGTACATGCGCTTCACCATTTAATTTCATTAAATAATGATGGGCTTTCTCCACTAATCGTGGAACAGGAATGTGATAACAATGATAAGCATGATCACGAAATTCGCGGCGAGATAATTCAGTATATTGTTGCCACGTTTTCTCAAGCATCGTGAGATACAATTTACTCGAATATTTTCCATCGACTAAAGCTTCATGCAAATAATTCGGACGCCAAAAATCCATCGCATTTTCTGTTGCAATACCACATTCTTTATCAAAGGCGATAAGACGAGGATTAGCTGATAATATCATTGCAACTGCACCAGCACCTTGTGATGATTCTCCTGTGGTATTTAAACCATATCGCGCAATGTCTGCTGCAATCACTAATATTTTTTTTGTGGGATTTTCTCGTAAATAAGGTAATGCTAATTGAATGGCTGCTGTACCTGAGTAACAGGCTTGTTTTAATTCAACGATGCGGCAGCGTGGTGGTAATCCTAATAATTCGTGTACATAAGTGCCTGCTGCTTTGGATTGATCGATGCCTGATTCGGTGGCGAATAACAACATGTCGATATCATGAAGTGTTGTTTGATATAAGGCTTTTTTAGCTGCATTCGCTGCCATGGTAACAATATCTTCCCCTGGCGGCGCAACTGACATCATGTATTGCCCGAGTCCCGCCTGAAATTTGTCGGTATTAACACCGCGCGCAATTGCAAGATCAGCAAGTGAGAATGCATAACGCGATGTATAAATAGCAAGTGAATCTATACCTACTGGTATCACTTTAGTTACCCCTTCTTCAAAGCTCATTTCCCCTCCTCTCCCTAACCCTCTCCTCCCACAAAAAACGTGGGAGGAGAGGGAATACTGATGCTACCTTCTCTCCAACTTCACATGACTTCGCATCAATTCCCCTTGATTGGTTAGTGCAGCAAGCAAAGATAATTCGCCGCACAAAACAGCCGATGCTGCAATCACTGCTAATCGTCTGCCATCACTCCCTGCTGCTTGCGATCCCACACAACCCAACAATCGCAAATTATCTTGCACAAAATCTAATGTTTTACCGCTGCCCACTGTACCGATAATAATATTTGGCAAGGTAACTGAAAAATATAAATCATTATTTGAATTATTACTTGTTTCGCCAGCTCGCAATTCAGCATGAACAATACCTTGTGATCCTTCAATAATATTCGCTGCATCTTGACCTGTCGCTAAATAAAAACCTAATAACATATTAGCAAAATGCGCATTCGCGCTACGCAAACTTCCTGCTACAATACTGCCTAATAAATTTTTCTTAATATTAATATCAACTATTTTTTCAGGCGTTGTGCGAAGCATACGCATACAAAGTGCGCGAGGAATAATAATTTCTGCTACGACATTTTTTCCTCTGCCTAAAATCCCATTCACAGCAGAAACTTTTTTGTCCGCGCAGAAATTAGCTGAAATAGAAACATAACGTAATTGCGTATATTGCAACAATATCCAATCTAACAAACGATCAGACGCCAACGTCACCATATTATGCCCTGCTGCATCACCTGTTAACAATTCGAATCTCAAATAAAATAAAGAACCAATGATTTGTCCATTCATCGCAATCAATTTTGCATATCGACTCGTTTCATTCACGATAGTTTGCAATTCAGAATAACGTTTTTGTAAATCTTGATAAACACGATGAAGAATAGAGGCTGAATCTGCTTCAATCAACACAGAACGCGTCATACGTTCATCAATGATGGTCGCTTGTATCCCGCCAGCGTGTGTACAAACACGTGCACCACGATGCGTGGATGGCCACAAGGGAGATTCTAAGGTAGCTAAGGGCAATGGCACATCGCCAGTCACTTCCTGGCTGATGATTTTAACTGGTCCAACAATGCGCATAGGAATCGCTGCGATGGTATTTTCAGCATGATGGGGCTTGTTATCTGATTGTTTGGCGCGCATAGTAACCACCTAAAATGGCCACCATTTTACTGGAAAAGGGCGCATGACAGCAACCGAATACGTGGTATTAGTTGATCAAGCCAATCAAGAAGTCGGGCGGGCCGAAAAATTGCTTGCCCATCAAAACAATTTATTACATCGCGCCTTTTCTGTGTTTATTTTCAGACAAACGGCTTCGACCACGGAAATTTTATTGCAGCAGAGAGCGTTGCACAAATATCATTCGCCTGGTTTATGGACAAATGCCTGCTGCTCACATCCTCGTCCTCATGAAGGGATTATTGAAGCGGGAAATCGCCGCTTAAAAGAAGAATTGGGTATTGTTACTACACTTAAAGATCAAGGTTGGTTTTATTACAATGCACATTTTGAAAATGGCTTATCTGAGCATGAAATTGATCATGTTTTAGTCGGGTTTATCGATGAAACAGAAGTGATCAAACCAAATACTGAAGAAGTGCATGCTGTGCGTTTTATTTCGGTGGATGAGTTAAGGGCGGAGTTGGCCGAGCACCCAGAGCGATTTACGGCGTGGTTTAGTGAGGCGTTTAAGATAACACAGATAAATAACAGTTGAACTTCGTCATTGCGAAATAAAAATCTCGTCGTTGTGAGGAGCATAGCTAATACTGTTCCCTCTCCTCCCATTTATGGGAGGAGAGGGCTAGGGAGAGGAGGGCTGAAATGCCAATCCTCCCCTCCCTAACCCTCCCCTCCAGCATTCGCTGGAGGGGAGGGAACAGTTTTAGCTATAATCACGGATTTTCAATAAACTGAGGCGCAGCTTTGTCATTCGCAAAAGCAAATGCCGTCAAATAACTTAATCGTATTATCTTCGCCATTTTTACATAATTAATTTTATCTGCGGTATCAGTAATATGATGATAATCAGGATGAAAGCCTGTGAACCACCAAAAACTGGGAACATGTTTTAAAACAAAAGGAAATTGATCGCTGCGAAAGAAAATATTCAAAGCAGCATCTTGATCAAATCGATAATCTAAATCCAAACCAACATATTGATTTTCTTGGCGCACAACATTGTTGTAATCAGGGCTATAATGCGCACCAATTAAATTTAAACGATTTGTCGTATTTAAATTCGTATTAATCAATCCTTTTGTTTGCGAACTTGCTGATTCATTGCGGCCAATCATATCAAAATTAATCATCGCAACAGTTGAGTCAATCGGTCTCAAAGGATGATCTGCCATGTAAAACGAACCTAACAAACCTCTTTCTTCTGCTGTAAATAAAACAAATAAAATAGAACGTTTAGGTTTCATTCCATTAGCAGCGTGTGCATTAATAATCATTGCACGTGCCAAAGCAATCACACCTGTCGTACCAGATGCATTATCATCTGCTCCATGCCAAATTCGCTTGCCATCTTTTCCATCATGATCATGATGAGCAGAAATGATAACGGTTTCATGTTTAAGTGTGGGATCACTGCCCTCTAATAATCCAACGACATTATAACTATTTGCCGTAAAACTTGATTTATTTTCATTATTAATCGTAATTTTATCTTGAGGAATAAGCCTAGATTGCGGCTTAAGTGTCTGATCAATTTTGGCTTGCAATTGTGAAAGTGAAATTTTATTACCTGCAATTTGATCTGCAACTGCATTTGTAATTGTCACAACAGGAATTTTTATTTTACTATCAACTAAGGCTTGTGATGGTAAATTAGGATTTAATGCTTTTGCCATACGATTAAATCTGTCTTGATTAGACGGATGACGACGATTAGGTTCTGGCAATATTAATACGGCGATTGCACCATGCTGCTCTGCATTAAAAGCTTTCATAAATGGTGTGGCATAAACCGTATTCGCTATTCCATTAAAAATGGAATGTGGATTTGTTTCTTGAGGCTCATGTTCAAAGATCAAAACAATTTTACCGCGCACATTGATATTTGCATAATCATCATAATGTAAATCATTTGCCGTAATACCATAACCTGCAAAAACAACATCTCCGTGCAATTTAAAATTGTTTGGAAATATAATTGAAGTATCCGGTTTTTTCCAAGTCCATTTTTTTTGACCGCGCGTTAATTCAAGATAATTTTTATTTGTGTTAGGGTAAAAATTAATTAAAGGAACAGTTTGTAAATAGCTTCGTTGGGTTTGTGAATCTGATTTTTTGATTTGCGGATTTAGTTGCTGTGTTAGCGAATATTCTTGTTGAGTTAGCGGTTTTAATCCTGCTTTTTTAAATTGCTCAACTAACCATTTAATTGTTTCATTACTTTCTTTTGTTAATGATAATCTTCCCGCTAATTTATCAGAAGCAAGATAAGTGACATCTTGTTTTAATTCTTGAGTTTGTATGGAGTTCCATCCAGGTTGAAGTGAAGGAGGGGGAGTTAAAGTTGTGTGAGATGCAGTTATAGTTGAGGCAAAAAGAGGCGAAATATAAATAAGAGCAACGAAAGTAAATAAAGCAATCAATGTTTTTGATTTCATTTTGGCTTTGCCTAATTAAATATAATAAATTAAACGCGCTATTAAATCAGGAGAATAAAATAAAAACAATACTGCCGCTCCGTAAAATATTCCGCGGCTTGTCATTATACTCAGTCCCGTCGTCCCGCGGCTTGCCCGCGGGATCCAGAGAAATTATGCAACTTTTAATGATTATTTCTGGATCCCGCGGACAAGCCGCGGGACGACAGGTTGATGCGCAGTGATAAGTCTGGAATGACACAGGTCGCTAAAATACTTTTTCTTTCTGTGCATACACCGGAAACCGATCACACAATGTCGTCACTTCTTTTTTAATTCGCTCAATATTCCCGATATTTTTCAAATCATCTAAAATATCGCAAATCCAATTCGCGACTTGCACGCATTCTTTTTCTTTAAAGCCGCGCGTTGTCACTGCTGGCGTACCAATACGAATACCGCTAGTAATAAAAGGAGATTGCGGATCATTAGGTACTGCGTTTTTATTTGTTGTAATATTCGCAAGACCGAGCGCTGCTTCTGCATCTTTGCCTGTTATTTTTTTATGAATTAAATCAATCAACATCAAGTGATCATCTGTTCCACCACTTACGATTCGATAACCACGCGCTATAATAGCAGTCGCCATCGCACGCGCATTATTTAAAATTTGTTGTTGATACACTTTGAATTCTGGCTGCAAGGCTTCTTGAAAAGCAACTGCTTTTGCAGCAATCACATGCATGAGCGGGCCGCCTTGTCCGCCAGGAAAAACCGCTGAATTTAATTTTTTTTCTAACTCAGGATTTGCTTTCGCCATAATCATGCCGCCGCGCGGACCACGCAATGTTTTATGCGTTGTCGTTGTTGTCACATCAGCAATATTAACAGGCGAAGGATATAATCCCACAGCCACTAATCCTGCAATATGCGCAATATCTGCGAATAAATAAGCGCCTACACTATCTGCAATTTCGCGAAAACGCTGCCAATCAACGACACGTGAATAAGCAGAAAATCCTGTGATAATTAATTTAGGTTGATGCACTTTAGCTAAACGTTCTGCTTCATCATAATCAATTTCATCTGTTTGCGCATTTAATCCGTACGAATGTACTTGATATAATTTTCCTGAAAAATTGACAGGCGAACCATGTGTCAAATGTCCGCCATGCGCAAGACTCATGCCTAAAACCACATCACCTGGTTGAATCATCGCAGCATACGCAGCAGCATTCGCTTGCGATCCTGAATGTGGTTGTACATTCACATAAGCTGCGCCAAATAATTGTTTGGCACGTTCAATCGCTACATTTTCTGCAATATCAACAAATTCACATCCGCCATAATATCGCTTACCAGGATATCCTTCTGCGTATTTATTTGTTAAGACAGATCCTTGTACGCGCAATACATTTGGACTCACATAATTTTCTGATGCAATTAATTCAATGTGTTCCTCTTGACGTTTTTTTTCATTTGCTATCGCTTGCCAAATAATTGGATCTTCTTCTTGCAGAGAGAGAGATGAAAACATGTGATTTCCCCTTTTATCCTTTTAATTCGGAATTATCTAATACTTTTTTAGCTTGTGCTTGACGCTGTTTGAGAACAGATTCACGATATTGCGGATATTTATTTCCTAAAATACCGGCAGCTAAAATCGCTGCATTCACTGCTCCTGCTTTTCCAACAGCTAAAGTACCGACTGGAATACCCGCTGGCATTTGCACAATCGATAATAAAGCATCAATGCCATTCACAAATGTTGATGAAGGCATAGGAACACCTAATACGGGAATTAATGTTTTCGCCGCAACAACACCAGGTAAATGTGCAGCCCCACCTGCTGCTGCAATAAAAACTTCAACGCCTTTTTTTTCTGCTTGATGAATATATTCAAATAAGGCATCAGGCGTACGATGCGCAGAAAGCGCGCGTGCTTCATGCGGAATATTTAATTGATCTAGCATTAAGCTCGTTTCTTCCATGATGGCCCAATCGGATTTAGAGCCCATTAAAATACTAACTAGTGGTTTAGTCATAATTTTTACCTCTCTTGAAAGTTCCCTCTCCTCCCATCGGGAGGAGAGGGCCAGGGAGAGGAGGGTTTACTAAAAGCCTCCCCTCCCTAACCCTCCCCTCCAGCAAAAAACGCTGGAAGGGAGGGAACAAGTTTGTTTAATGCTTAAAACAACGTTTACCCGTAAACACCATCGCAATATGATGCTCATCACAAGCCGCAATCACTTCTTCATCTCTCACGGAACCACCAGGCTGCATGATAACGCGCACACCTGTTTTTGCAATATGATCGATACTATCACGGAAAGGAAAAAAAGCTTCAGACGTTAACACCGTATGTTGCAAATTATTATTCGTTTGATTAATCGCTTTTGCTAAAGCAAGATCAACTGCATCAATGCGAGACACTTGCCCTGCCCCAATGCCTAACGTTCTATTATTACTTGCGACAATAATACCGTTTGATTTCACATGTTTTAAAACACGCCAAGCAAATAACATCGATTCAATTTCTGCTGGAGACGGTTTCACACTCGTCACCATTTTTAATTCTTCTGATTTTAATTGATACGCATCTCTTTCTTGCAATAACAAACCACCAATAATAAATTTCATTTCCCATTTTTGTTGAATATCTGCTGGTATTTCTATCACACGTAAATTAGGTTTGTTAGCAAGACAAGTTAATGCTTCTTCCGTAAAAGCAGGCGCTAAAATTACTTCAGTAAACATCGCCGTAACAGCTTCTGCGATCGCTTTAGTACAAGGCCGATTTAATGCCACAATACCGCCAAAGGCAGAGGTTGGATCCGTTGCATAAGCATGCATATAAGCTTCATCAATATGGTCCGCCGTTGCAGCGCCACATGGATTTGCATGTTTCACAATCACGCAAGCTGGTGCTGCAAATTCATTGACACAAGACCAAGCTGCTTCTGCATCAACAATATTATTATAAGAAAGCGGTTTGCCTTGATGTGGAGAGGCAGATAATAAACCTTTTGATTCATGACGAAAACGATAAGCAGAAGCACGTTGATGCGGATTTTCTCCGTATCGTAATTCAGCCATTTTTTCTAAATGTAATTCAACTGTTGGTGGAAATGAATCGATGGATTGATTTTGATTTAAAAAATATTGATGAATCATGGCATCATAATGTGATGTCACAGCAAATGCTTTTTCTGCTAAATTTTTTCTTGTCGTAAAACTTAATCCATATTGTGTACGCATTTCAGCAAGTAGAGATGTGTAATCTTCTGGATTGACGACCACACCCACCCATGTAAAATTTTTTGCAGCAGCTCGTACCATCGTCGGGCCGCCAATATCAATATATTCTACCGCTTCTTCCCATGAGAGTTGTTGATTAACGATTTGCGAAAAAGGATAAAAATTAACAATAACTAAATCGATCCAATTGATGTGATGTTTAGCTGCTTCAATCGCATGTTCATCACGACGTCCTAAAATCCCCCCATGAATCATGGGATGCAGTGTTTTTACGCGGCCATCTAACATTTCTGGCAAACCCGTAATTTCTTCAATTTTACGAAAGGGAAGTTCAGCGGCTTGAAGCGCGGCACTGGTACCGCCTGTTGAAATAATTTCCACACCAAGATCGATCAAATCTTTAGCAAGTTCAACAATGCCTGTTTTATCTGAAACGGAGAGCAAGGCTCGTTTTATAGGGATTGTCTGCATGGGCGGTCTCTTTATTGAATGGCCTATTATAGCCAGTTAAAAAAATAGTGGAAGAGTAGATGATGGGACAAATTGACTCGAAATAAATGTTACCGAACGGGGACGGTAATATTATGACGAGACAATCGAGTATCTATCTATACCTTAAGCAATTGAAAAATAGATATATTCAAGCTAACCGCAAGGTTAAGACTATGATTTTAATAGTATTATTTTTTATTGAGTATGAGATTTTGCGTGTTTTGTTACGTGAAATTCAGCATCATTTTTTACAATTAACAGTTCATTTAAATGTGAAAAGAAATCCCATACGCTATCATCTCTCACCTTTAACAATGATTTAGATGTCGTAAAATAGGATGATTCTTTTTGACCTATAGATAAAATTTTCCCTAAATGAAATAATTTAGCTTTTTCCGTCTTAGCGCTTCTAATTAATTCTATCATTTTATAAATCTCTGCAACCTGATGAGACACAACGACGTTTTTGTTATTCAATGTAATGGGAGTGCCTGCAAAAAAACCATGCACTTTCTTATCAAGTAATAAAATCTTATCTTCTATTTTGTTGAGTGTTAATTCAATATCAACTAAATTAATAAGCTTTTTGTATACTAAATTTGTAGCCGGATCTCTTAAAATTGAGTCGTTATAATATGCATGAAAAGCATGTGATATAGCTCGACTTAATACTATTTCGGGGGGTTCAGTATCAGATTTATTTTTAACTTTATCTTTACCATCACTTTTATCTTTATCTTTACCATTATCTTGATCCTTCTTATTTTCCTTATTGACTGAATTTAATTCAGCATATATTTTCTTTGCATGACTAGAAAAGAGTATTGAATGTTGCTCGTCTTTTGGATCTACAACTATTCTATCCTGATTAAAAAACATATTTGCCATAGAAAAAATTGAATCATTTGCATTTGTTTGACTGAAAAAATGAATTAATCCATTTTGAATATTTTTATTTAATTTTTTGGTCAGTTTGTTATAACCAACCCTACTGATGACACTTTTTTCTCTAGGGAAAGCATCTCTGGGGACAGTGTTTTCGCTTTCTAACGCATTTTTAACAATACCAAGTGTTAGTTTTTCTTCGTTATATTGTTCACTAACATTTTTTTCAGCTTGCTCTACTTTTCTAATATCAGTTTCAGCAGAGTTCATGCGCCATACGGCAAATGTGGCGATAGATATAACGGGAACCAACAAAAGGAGCAAAGGAATACCCGTAAAGGAAAGCGCAACGATAGAAGTGATTGCAGAGATGACCAATATCGCAGTCCTGAATTTCCACATGCTCCCCAGACTACGGACCCAAAAACCCATCACTGGCGATTGTTCACTCACTGAATCCATTGCCTTTCGATCACCGACACTCGATGCTAATCCAACAATAGGTTCTATATTTTCAGATGAAACAATAAGATCAGGGTGCTTTATTTTTTCGATGGAAGTTGTCAGTTTCTCAGCATTTTTCTTAGAAGAAAATACTTCTATGCAAATAGTAGCTTTTTTATTTTTATCGTCTTTTTCCGATAAAGAAGAAATAATTTCTTCTGATAATAGTTCTTTATCTGTCGTTAAAAATGCTGGATTACTGTTGATCTCAAAGTAACCCCACTCATAATTTCCAAAGTATGCGAGATGAACCTGATGGTCATTACAGCACAAGGGAAAATTGACAACACCTTCAATATTATCTTCTTCGACAATTTTTTCAATTTGAGTCAAAAAACTTTTTATATCAGGTTGATCATACTCATTAGTAAAAACACCTATTTTTTTAGTCCCTTTTTCTTCTACAGATAAGGAATTGATGAGACTTGATGACACTAATGTATTTTGACTGATGGCACATTCATTAATTAGTTCTGTGTATTTGGATAGATCCTGTGCGATAGCGCAATTTTGTAACATTGTATTTATTTCTAAAATCACTTGACCATCTTTTTCTTGAAAGAACTTATTATTATTTATTTCTTTTTCAATATACTTTTGTGTTTTTAATTTGATTTTTTCAGAATAAATCTGTTTTTTAACCAAAATTTTGTCTGAATTAATCAGAAATAGGGGCGAAGGATATTGCTTTGTCTTATCAAGAAAATACTTTGCTAATTCTATTTTTTCTGCTAATAGCAATGCAGGAAATTGCGCCTCGATGACTTTTGCCACCGCTATAAGATTCTCATCATCACTCAAAGTAATTTCTTTAAGCACATCTAGATTATTTTCAATTACTATCTTGGATGCTTCTGTTATCTCTCGTCTTAATTTCCAAGCGTTGTTAATTAAACCGATAAGTTCATCATCTGAATATCTGCCGATCACGCTTAATCTATTATTAAATCTTTCAAGACCTTTTTTGCCATCACTAAAATCTACCATCGCCTGAGCTGACACACCAAGACAAACGCCTCTGTCAAAAACTTTTTCAACAACCTTAGAGATAACGTCAGATTTTACATATCCCGTTTCTTTAAGCAAATTCGTTAATCTTTTGTGTGTAGGATATATCGGCAGATTTCTTTCCATGAAAATTTTTTTAGCAGTTTCATTGAGCAAACAGTAACAATCAGCATCTGGCGCCCCAACCAAATCGGGATGTGTATCCAGTAACATATTTATTATTTCAATATTGTTATGAGCTATTGCAGAATGTAATGCATTTGCCTGATTAATATTTGTTAGATAGGGACTTGCGCCATTTGCAATTAATAAACCTACTATCTCACCATTACCCTTAGCTATTGCATATTGTAAGGCGGTTCTTCTTTCTTTTGTGTCTTGTAAATTTGGATCTGCTCCTTTATCGAGTAATAACGCTGTAACTTCTTTATTGTTTATTCTAGCAGCGAACATTAAAGGAGTCGTACCACCCTCAGAGGTTCGAGCATTTATTTGAGAACCTGCTTGCAAGAGAGCAGAAATGATTTCGAGATTAGGATTTTTTATGCCACCTATAGCGATATGGAGAATAGTGCCCGTACCTTCAGGATCTGTCGGATAAACCCGATTAGGATCTGCTCCTTGATTTAGCAGCTCCTGCACTAATTTAACATTCGATGTTTTTACAGCATCGTGTAATTGTGTATTGGTATCTTTAGTATTTAGATCTAAATCTGAATGAGATTCCATGAATATTCCTCGTTTTGTTTTTATCAATATCTTTATTGTATTGTGTTAATTAAATATACTATTTTTTCATCAGGTTATATAATGTACTTTTAATCTTCACCATTTCTATAATCTGATCAAAATTATAGCAAATTTGACCAGATCATGCAAATTAAAGAATGATTACGAAGTGAAATAACAAAAAAAATCAATTAGTTAGATAATAATAGGTTATTTATTTTGCATTTTATGTATAGATAGTATAAAATCTGACCTTTACTATAAAAATTATTATCTTATCGCCGACAAAACGAGAGTAAAAACAATGCAAGGTCGAAAAGGTCAAAATAGACCGACAATTACTACAACGACTTCATCGCCAACGACACCAGCCGCGACAACAACTTCATCGCCAACGACGCCAGCCGCAACGACTACTACATCGTCAACGACGCCAGGCACAACAACAACTACATCAACAACAACGACAACAGCTACAGACACAACTACAACTACCACAACAACAACATTAGATCTTGTAGTGTCACCATCGCCTCCTCTCATCGACGGTGAAGAACCCATTATTTTAACCACCAAAGGCGGTGGCTTCATTGTCTTTTGGGATTTCCTCCGGGATGGAAGTGGTTGCAATCTTTTAACGATACATGAAGATTGGATACGCAAAAAACTTCACACACTAACAAGAAAATATTCCAAAAAACATGGCGTTAATTTTTATGGCATGTGGCTTTACAATGGCAGAGATCGTTTACTATTTTACGATGAAAAAATTCGTGACCGCAATTTTTTAATTTTACGAGAACAAGTGGACGGCCACCATTATGATTACAGTACATTAGAAGCCGTTC
>JABDCN010000016.1 GCA_013288125.1 Gammaproteobacteria bacterium | reverse complement strand
AAATAAAACGGTTACGTCGCAATGATATTGTGTCATCACACTTAATCTTCCGTAATCATCATCATTTGTTTTTGCTGCTAATCGATGCGCCACTTCTTTTTGCAGCATAAATAACATATCTGAAATAAGAGATGAATAAGTTAATAAATGAAACATTAATGGTGTAGAAATATTATAAGGCAAATTACCAATAATACGTAACAAACGCTGGTCTTTTTTAAGTGTACTAAAATCAAAAGTTAAAGCATCTGCAGAATAAACATGCAAACGATGTCCGCCGCGTTGTTCTAATTCAACAATTAAATCGCGATCTAACTCGACGACATCCAATTGATCAATGATTTCCAACAAAGGAAAAGTTAATGCGCCTTGACCAGGACCAATCTCAACAATATGTTCATTTTTCTCAGGAGAAAAAGAATCAATAATTTGTTGAATCACAAATGGATCACGCAAAAAATGCTGCCCAAAACGCTTGCGCGGCGTTGGCATGATTAAAGCTGCGATAATTTTTGAACGGCAGGCTCAAATCCGTGCGCAGCGGATTTTTTAATCCATTCTTTTGCTAATGCGCGATCAGGTGCAGTGCCAATACCATACAAATACATCAATCCTAAATTAAATTGCGCGCTAGCCAAACCATGTTCCGCTGCTTTTTTGTACCACATAAACGCTTTGCCATCATTGCGCGGCGTCCCTTTACCAGCTGCATAGAGATAAGCCAATTCATTTTGCGCAAAAGCATCGTCTTGGTGCGCGCCCTTTCTAAAATAATAAAATGCTTGCGTATCATTTTGTTTAACACCGCGTCCCAGTAAATAACGTACGCCTAATTGGGTATTACTTTCATTTGTATAGAAAGTATTATAGTATCCGCCAGTTGAACAACCAGCGAATAATGCACATAATCCAATGAGTAATAATAATTTTTTAATTGACATGACTAAAGCCTTACCCTGATTAATTTAATATTTGATATCTTAGGGGACATCTTAGGGGAGCTCACGCGAGGAATCAATGACCTATACAACTTTTTCACCTTTACTAACCGATCTCTACCAATTAACCATGGCTTATGGTTATTGGAAATTAAATATGCATGAACAAGAGGCGGCTTTTCATTTATTGTTTCGCAAAAATCCATTCCAAAGTAATTATGCTTTGAATTGTGGTTTAGCAACTGTCATCGATTTTTTATCTGATTGGCATTTTCAAGAAGATGATCTTGCCTATCTTGCCACACTCACCAATATAAAAAATGAACCTTTATTTTCCACCGATTTTTTAGATTATTTAAAACAATTACGTTTTACTTGTGATCTCTTTGCTATTCAAGAAGGCACAATCGTCTTTGCTCACGCGCCAGTATTACGTATTCAAGGGTCTTTACTACAATGTCAATTATTAGAGTCCCCTTTATTAAATATCATCAATTTTCAAACATTGATTGCAACAAAAGCATCGCGCGTCTGCCGCGCAGCAGGCAATGATGAGGTCATCGAATTTGGATTGCGCCGCGCACAAGGTCCTGATGGTGCACTATCTGCTAGCCGTGCCGCGTATATTGGTGGATGTCATGCAACGTCAAATACTTTAGCAGGAAAATTATATGATATTCCTGTGCGCGGCACGCATGCCCATAGTTGGGTCACGGCCTTCCCTTCTGAAAAAGAAGCTTTTACTGCATACGCAGATGTCATGCCGCATAATTGTATTTTACTCGTTGATACTTACAACACGATTGAGGGCGTTAAACATGCGATCGAAGTTGGCAAACAATTACGTGAAAAAGAAGCAGATTTATTAGGCATTCGATTAGACTCTGGTGATTTAGCCAAACTGAGCATCAAAGCACGTCAATTATTAGATGAAGCAGGATTGACTCACACAAAAATTTTGGCGAGTAATTCAATCGATGAATATGTTATTGCTGATCTCAAACAACAAGGCGCCGCGATTTCTTCATGGGGTGTTGGCACCAATTTAGCAACAGCTTATGATCAACCTGCACTTGATGGTGTTTATAAACTCTCAGCGATTTATCAAGATGCTAAATGGGAATACAAATTAAAATTATCCGAACAAGCCGTTAAAATTTCAAATCCAGGACGGCATCAAGTCAGACGTTTTTTTGTTGGCGAACAATATGTAATGGATATGATTTATGATATTGATTTAGGCATTGATGATACGCCGCAAGGTATTTTACTGGCTGGCGATGCCAATCAATCTTGCCGCGTGGATGATTGCGATGCTTTTGTTGATTTATTAGAACCTGTTTTTAAACGCGGGCAATGTATACAAGAAAAAAAATCTATTCATGTAGTTCGTGATAAAGCGATGGCAGAAGCTGATTTATTTTATAAAACGCATGAAGATAAAGCGTATCCAGTTAGTCTGGAAAAAAAGTTGTATGAGTTAAAGATAAAGATTAAAGAAAATATTATTGATCTCGTTGCGATGCCTAACGCGGCAGATATTGAATTTGAACCAACTAAATTAAACAAAAATATATATCGGCCAGAGGATTTTGAATAATATCACCCCAGCGGCTTAAACGCTTGTATCCCCGTCTGCGCCCTTCCCAATATCAGCGCATGAATATCTGCCGTGCCTTCATATGTTTTAACTGTTTCTAGATTTAGCATATGCCTCACGACATGAAAATCTTCCATGATGCCATTACCGCCATGCATATCACGCGCTTCGCGTGCAATATCTAATGCAGTTAAAGAACAAAAACGTTTCATCATCGAAATCATAGGCGTCTCTGCGCGCCCTTCATCTTTTAATCTGCCTAAACGCAAACAACCTTGTAATCCCAATGCAATATTCGTTTGCATGATTGCTAATTTTTGTTGGATGAGTTGATTCGCGGCAAGCGGATGACCAAACTGTTTTCGATCTAACACGTATTGTCTTGCCGCATGCCAACAAAATTCTGCGGCACCAAGTGCGCCCCATGCAATGCCATAACGTGCATTATCCAAACATCCTAAGGGACCAGCCAAACCATCAGCGAGAGACAATTCATTTTCAGCCGGCACAAAAACATCATCCATTAAAATTTCACCCGTCAATGAAACACGCAAACTAAATTTGCCATGCATGACAGGCGCAGATAATCCTTTCATTCCTTTTTCTAAAATAAAACCACGCACACGGCCTTTATCATTTCGTGCCCACACAATAAAGACTTCAGCAATAGGTGAATTGGTGATCCACATTTTACTGCCTTTTAATCGATAGCCGCCTTCAACTGAAGTCGCACGCGTATCCATTCCCGCCGGATCCGAGCCATGATTCGGCTCTGTCAAACCAAAACAGCCTATCCATTCACCGCGCGCCATTTTCGGTAAATATTTTTCTTTTTGTGCATCACTGCCATAAGCATAAATCGCATACATACTTAAACTTGATTGGACGCTCGCAGCAGAACGATAGCCTGAATCAACACGTTCCAACTCCCGCATAATCAATCCATAAGAAACATAATTAATACCGGCACAACCATATCCATGAATTGTTGCACCTAATAATCCTGCTTTGCCCATTTCAATCATAATATTGCGGTCGAATTGTTCGTTATGAAATGCATTCACCACTTGCGGCTGCAATTTTTCTTGCGCAAAAGTTTTTGCTGCATTTTTAATTAGGCGTTCTTCTTCTGTTAATTGATCATCGAAAAATAAAGGATCATCCCAGCGGTAAAATGATTCTGATTTGTTATGCATGATATTTATTCCAATACTCATGAATTATAAAATAATCTTAACATTTTATTTTATTAACAGGGCCCCGTCGCTTCGGGTATCCCACCGTGCTCGCAAGCTGCGCGCGGTGGGAGCCCTCCCTATCGCTCCGCCCCATTAATAAAATAAAATGTTAAGATTATTTTATAAGATATTATAATTGTCTCTTTTGTCCATGTTTTTTCATTGCCAAATGAATTAAATGACTCAGCAGCGCAGTATAATCGATACCTGATGCCTGCATCAATTTAGGATACATACTAATTTTAGTGAAACCAGGAATGGTATTTATTTCATTAAAATAAATTTGCTGTGTTTTTTTATCTAAAAATAAATCGACTCTCGCCATCCCTTCACATTCTAAAACAGAAAAAATTTCTTTCGCCATTTGCCTTGCTTTTTCTTGGATATCAGAAGGAATTTGTGCGGGAATAATTAATTCCGCGCCATTTTCATCGATATATTTTGCATCATAAGAATAAAATTCATGCCGCGGTTTAATTTCTCCCACAACAGAAACAATGGGTTCACCATTTGATTCTAATGATTCTAAAACAGCAACTTCTAATTCAAATATATCCAATGCTTTTTCAACAATCACTTTCACATCAAATTGAAAAGCTTCTTCTATCGCTGATGAAAGTTGATCTTCTGTTTTCACTTTAGTAATGCCAATACTCGATCCTGTATTCACCGGTTTAACAAAAACAGGATAAGAAAGTTTTTCTTGAATATGTTTTGAAAAATGCGCCGGATTATTTTTCCATTGTTCTTGTTTAATGACAACATAAGGCGCAAAAGCAATGCCTACTTGTGACACAAGTCGTTTAGAAATATCTTTATCCATTCCAATGGCGGAAGATAACACGCCGCAACCAACATAAGGAACGCCCGCTAATTCTAATAAACCTTGCAAGGCACCATCTTCACATAACGTGCCATGCACAGCAGGAAAAACTACATCGAACGCAGAACTCTCGTGCGATGAATTAATTTTTTCAGGTAAAAAAGTTTGATCGACTGGTTTACCAATCCATTCTGGTGTAAACCATGTATTCATTGAATCATATAATTTAGGGACTTTTTTATTTTCTAAACTTTTTAGAAAAACATCTTTACCTAAAAACCAATTACCTTGTTTATCGATTCCCATGGGAACCACTTCAAATTGAGCTGGATCAAGATATTGAATGACATTAGCAGCAGAAAGTAATGACACTTCATGCTCTGCAGAGCGTCCGCCATACAAAACTGCTACGCGAATTTTGTTTGATTTTTTGTCGTCTGATTTTGTCATTGCTATATCTCAATTATTTAAAAGAATATCTCTACGTAACATTTTACTCAAGCTCGTCGTCCCACGATTTGACGTTACACTCAGTTTCGTCGTCCCACGGCTTGTCCGCGGGATCCAGAAACAATAATTAAAATTTATATATTTTCTCTGGATCCCGCGGACAAGCCGCGGGACGACAACTGTGTTAAGAACTATACGCTTTTTTATATTCTATTGACAAACGAATCAAAAAAGTGTATAAATATGTTTCACTTTAAACCATGCTAATCAAAAAGTTAACACGTCGAGATACTGCTTAATGAAAAAAATTTATAGTTTAATCATTATATTATCTTTTTGTTCCTTAGGATTCAGCTTTCCTTTTTCTTGGATATTCACACCAAACAATCCAGAAACCTTTGGCAGTGTTCAATGGATACAAAAAGAAACAGCGATTTTAAAATCGCAAGCAAATAATATTAGTAATCATGTTTTATATCTCAGTTTACGTGCTTATGTAAACGCGCGAAAACATGGTTACGATAATAAACAATTACTCACTGTCATTGACTATTCAAAACCTTCAAACAAACGTCGTTTATGGGTGTTTGATATGAAAAATCATAGAACACTTTTTAATACTTGGGTTTCACATGGTAAAAATAGTGGTAATATTACTGCGACTTCATTTTCAAATAATCCAGGCAGCTTAAAATCCAGTATTGGTGTTTTTATCACTGCTTCTCCTTACATCGGTGGAAATGGTTATTCATTACGCCTAAATGGATTGGAACATGGCATTAATAATAATGCCTATCGTCGTGACATTGTGATTCATGGTGCACGCTACGTGAGTTCTGATACGATTAAACGAAATGGTCAAGCAGGCAGAAGTTGGGGCTGTCCTGCTGTCAGTCTTGAATTAGCTACGCCTATCATCAACACAATTAAAGACAATACAGTTGTATTTGCTTATTATCCTGATCCAAAATGGTTATTGCATTCGAGATTTTTAGTATAAAGGACACATATGAATATCGCATTTCAAAAATTTTTTTACGGCATGATGCTAACATTCGCATCATCTTATGCTTTTGCAACAGCTTATCCACTGCCTCCTGCTAATGAGTCACTGGTTGGTGAAGTACAATATACAGCTTCAAGTTATGGGGATACTGTTGCTGCTATCGCAAAACGTTATAACTTAGGATACAACTCGCTTGAAAATGCTAATCCTCAATTAAATCTTAAAAAGGGAATTTCATCAGGCGCGCCATTACAAATCCCAACAAAACATTTACTGCCTAGTCAAACAAGAACTGGCATCGTCATTAATTTACCTGAAATGCGCCTTTATTATTATCCCGGCAATGGACAAGTATTAACTTTCCCCATTGGCATAGGAAAAGTAGGAAAGACTATTCCCATTCAAAATACTTCGATTACACGAAAAACAACAAATCCTTCTTGGACACCGCCGGATGATATTCGTGAATTTAATTTAGATCAGGGCGTTGTGTTACCCAAAGTGATGCCGCCAGGCCCTGATAATCCTTTAGGCCCTTATGCAATTTATATGAAGATTCCTACTTACTTAATTCACAGTACGATTTTTCCTGAAAGTGTGGGTAAACGCGCAAGTTTCGGTTGTATTCGTATGTATGAATCTGATATTCAAACTTTCTTTCCGCTTGTTGAAAGTGGTATTCCCGTTGTTATTGAAAATTTACCCATTAAATTTGGCTGGCAAGATAATAAGTTGTATATGGAAGCTTATCCGGCTTTAGAAGAACATAACTCAAATCCTAATACTTCTTTACCTGGCATGGTTCATATGGTTAATGAAGCTTCTAAAAATCAAGATGTGTTAATTGATTGGCAAGGAATGAGTTATGTCGCACAAGAAAGAGATGGCATACCTCATGATATAGGTATGCGCATTTTAAAGTAATAACGCTTACATCGTTGGCATTGGCGCTCCCATCATTGAAGCGCTATGTTCGACTCTTTGTCTTAACTCTTTGTCATATTCTTTAGCCAATAATTTATCCCCAAAGTATTTATTTTCATTTATTCTATGCATAACTTGTTGTAAATTTTGTATTGGAAATCCTAAATTATAATCTTTGATTTGTCTCAAAATGAGGTCACCAGCAAGGGCTTTGTTATCACGAAACAGACCCCATATTGCATTATCATGGATATAAGTAAGATTAATTTTTTCTTTATCTAAAGTTGTTAATAAAGGGATTAAATTATTATTACTTTGTTTAATTAACGCGATTTTTGCTGTTGCTATTGCTATTGCAATACCAAAATTATTATCTAATCTTTTTTCTGAATAAATTTTATAAACTCGATGCATAAATTCATCGACGGTATTACAATTTTTTGTTTGATTAAAAAAATTTATTAATCGGTTGAAACCGTCAGTATCCGTTGTCCAATTTCTTGCTTTTCCAATATTTAGATTACCGTAATTTTCTGGTATGAGCTCATCAAATGTATCTGCCATTTCAATTTTATTTTCTGATTCATCTTCTGATTCATCTTTTGATTGAGAGTAAAAAGAAAAGGAAAACCTTTTCTTTTGTGGTTCGATATCACTGAGTGATAATTCAGCATAATGTTCATCAATTGTTTTTAAAAATACTTCTTTGACTGTGTCTAAATCTTGATTAATAAAACCTATAGTTGAACGTAAGACTGTGTCTAAATCTTGATTAATAAGCTCATTAGTGGAACGTAACATTATCCTCTCCCCTTTAATTTTTGCACAATGAGCGGCAATCGTATCATAAAATTATCATGTCAATAAAGAACTGACATTCATATTCACTTATCATTATCAAAACAATATCTTTATTTTTAAAAGATTATTTTTACTATATAGCAAGGTGTTTTTTGTGGATTATCTGTTAAAATAAATATTATTCAATGAGTTACAATAAAAACAACCTGTGGAAAACTCACGTATACTTTGTCTGATAATGGGGACAAAATAGCTCAAATCGAGAAAACAGATTTAATTCAAGAATTGTGCACAACATATGAAGGGTTAAACCATGAGGTTTTCCACAGTATTTGAATGGTTAGCTTGGATAAATCAAATTCATTTTACAGAAATGGATCTGGGTTTGGATCGCGTTAAAAAAGTTGCTCAAGTTTTAGATGTCTTGTCTTTTGACTGTCCTGTCATTATTGTTGGCGGCACAAATGGTAAAGGTTCAACCGTTGCAGGCTTAGAAGCGATTTATCAAGCAGCTGGTTATCGAACCGGTGTTTTCACTTCTCCTTATCTTTTCACGTATAACGAACAAATTCGCGTTAATGGCTGCGCAGTTGAAAATGACTCATCCATTATCAATGCATTTGAGAAAATCGACTCAGCACGCGGTGAGACGACTTTAACGCCATTTGAATTTACTACCTTGGCAGCGTTATTGATTTTCAAGTTGCAGAGGTTGTCAGATGGATTGGATGTTTTGATTCTTGAAGTGGGATTAGGTGGCAGATTAGATGCGGTTAATGTAATTGATGCAGATGTTGCGGTGGTGACGAGTATTGGGATTGATCATGTTGAATGGTTGGGGGATACGCGGGAAAAAATTGGATTTGAAAAGGCGGGGATTTTTCGCGGGGGGAAATTTGCAGTATGCGGTGATCAAGAGCCGCCGGTGTCGTTGATTGAGTATGCGGAGGAGGTTCAGGCGAGGTTGTATTGTCAGGGGAGGGATTTTAAGTATGAGGAAACGGATGATGGGTGGCTTTTTTGTAGTAAGGGTAGCTGGAGTAAATTGAGCAGATTGAGCAGATTGAGTAGATTGAGTAATTGGAGAAATTGGAGTAGCGATTTTAAGCGATTTATAAATTTTTTTATGGGGCCCCGTCGCTTCGGGTATCCCACCGTGCTCGCAGGCTGCGCGCGGTGGGAGCCCTCCCTATCGCTCCGCCCCATTAAAAAATTTATAAATCGCTTAAAATCGTTGCGCTCCGTTAAGGCTGCGGGGAAAAACTTAAAATCGTTAAGTTTCGTTAAAGTAATGGAGAAATACTTAAAATCATCGTCGTTGCGAGGAGCCCGAAGGGCGACGAAGCAATCCATGCAAAGATCGTTTAGTTCTTATGGTCATCTTCCTGTTAATACACTTGCCGTGCAAAATATGTCGACTGTTTTGATGACGATTACATTATTACAAGATCGTTTGACAGTGAGTGAGATTGCTATACGTCAAGGACTTTTGGATGTTAATTTACCCGGACGATTACAAGTTGTTCCTGGCGATATTACGTATATTTATGATGTTTCACATAATCCTGATGCAGTGAAATGGCTTTTTCAAAAATTAAGAGAGTTGCCTTGTAAAGGAAAAACACGTGCGATTTTTTCTATGCTTGCTGATAAAGATATTCGAGCATGTTTAGATATGATTAAAAATAAAATTGAAGAATGGCATGTCGCACCGCTGATGGTTAAAAGAGCTGCTTCGTTAATGCAGTTAAAAGAAGTTTTTCAACAAGCTGACATTAAACATGTTATTTTTTATGATGTAATTAAAACAGCCCATGAAGCGGCACGTCAAGAAGCTGTTAGTGGTGATAGAATTGTGGTATTCGGTTCGTTTCATACCTTATCTCAAGTATTAGGAAATAAAGTTTAGTCAGGAAGCCTTCCCCCATCGGGGGAAGGTGCCGAAGGCGGATGGGGGAATATTAATCCATTTTAATAATAAAGATGTTGAAGGGGAATGATGCGATGTTTAGCTTTAACAAAAATAATAACAAAGTAATTATGACTGTTGAAAAAAAATTAACTGAAAATTATGAAAAAGATGGCATTTATTTTTATGAGAACGGTAAGTTTGATGAAGCAGTGCTTCAATATAATCAAGCCATCATTTTGAATCCAAAAAATGCTGTGTTATATGAGGGTCGTGCTTATTGTTTTTATCAGCTAGGTAAATTTGATAAAGCAATAAGTGATTATAATACAGCCATCACTTTAGATCCTAATTATGCAACATACTATGGTAATCGTGGTTATTGCTTTTTTGAGCAAGATAACTTTGATAAAGCAATAAATAATTTTAATAAAGCGATTACTTTGGATTCAAATAATGATGATTATTATAATATGCGCGGTAATTGTTTTTATCATAAACTAAATTATGATGAAGCAATAAAAGATTTCAATCAAGCAATTACACTGAATCCTCATGTTTCAAAGTACTATCACAATTATGGTTATGCTTTATATTGCAAAAATAAATTTAAGCTAGCAAAAAATAATTTCAATAAAGCCATTAATTTAAATCTTTTTCGTTCTGATACTTATATGGGTCGTGGAAGTTGTTTTTTTCAATTGGGTCAATTTAATGAAGCAATTGATGATTGTCATCAAGCTTGCAAATTTGGAGAAGAAGGTAATCAGAAAATAAATGAGGCAATTAAAAAAGCAAACGATGGACTTGTTTTTTTACAAACGCTCACAGAGGAAAAAGATTTTAGAGCGAGAAGAAATTTAATTAAAACAAGGGGAAATTGTGGAGGGTCAGTACAAAGACGAGCAAATAAACTTCGCCGACTTAAACAGCAACATGATCTTGATTTTCATTTAGCACAAGCTTATTTAATGATAGCGCCAACAGGTTGGTTATCAATGGGTGAGCAGCTCTCTCATTCAGGCCTGATTACGGATGTATATCTACATATAACTTATTATCTTTTAGTTCTTTCAATGCCTGATTCAATACCTGATTCAATACCTGAGATAAAAAAAGTGATTAATACATACAACGAAAGAATAACAACACGAATTAAAGGAGTTGGTTTGAGTCGATTTAAAATGGGATTGTTTACAGAAAAACAATTTGAAGATGATCGCGAGCAAGTCATCAATAAGCATTATGAACGCAAAAGAATTCGTTGAAAACTTAGACCTCTTATCAATGCAGAAAAATTCGAGGACTTATACCTCTCCCCTTGTGGGAGAGGTCGTCACGCGTAGCGTGGCGGGAGAGGGGTAATGTAATCATTACTCAAACAACTTCCCCATCTTCAACGCACGCACACACATTTCAACATGATGCACCCGCAAATAATCAATAGGATATTTTGCGAGTGATAAAGCAATAGCCATGGTTTCAATATCGCGGTCCTTAGCAAGATTTCCTGTCAACGTAAAAAGAAAACGTTTGCGCGAATGACCAATCAAAACACGCACGCCTAACGTATGAAACACATGAGCGTGTTGTAACAATAAAACAGATTGTTCAGTTGTTTTTCCAAAACCAATGCCAGGATCAAAAATAATTTTTTCTTTTTTAATGCCATGTTGAATTAATGTTTCAATACGATTTTCTGCCCACGCATAAACAAGTTGAATAGGATCTTGATCGAGAGGTAAATGTTGATCATCAATCACAGGAATATCTAAATGATGCATCACAATGCAGTCTGCTTTAGTATCAGCAATAAGATCACGCATGTGTGGATCATCTAATCCAGTCACATCATTAATCCAATTTGCGCCATTTGCGAGCGCTTTTTTTGCTGTTTCAGGATGCCTGGTATCAATACTAATAACAGGCGGAAACAAAAATTTATTTTGTGATGATTGGATGAGAGATAAAACAGGTTCTAAACGTTCCCATTCTGTATTTGCGTCTATCCCCTTTTCTACTTGAGGCGCAGTTGCTTCTGCACCAATATCAAGAATGGTTGCACCTGCATTGATTAAAGCAATGGCTTGTTGTAGTGCTTGTTCAGGCGCAAGAAATTGTCCGCCGTCAGAAAAAGAATTGGGTGTGACATTGATAACACCTACTAAATGCGGTGTATCAATACGATGTGGTATTTGTCTTGTATGACAAGATGCTTCGCCGGTGAAACGCGATCCCCATTGTGCAACTATTTTTGCTGCTGTTTGATGATGATATTTTCCAGCGAGTGGAAATTTCCAAAATGGTGCGATATCAGCAAGCGGCCATAAAGCAAAAGGTCTTTCTTGCAAATGGGCATGCGGAATAGTGAGGACATCATTATCAATGACAAGATCTTCCCAAGCAAGTATATCAATATCAATGACACGTGGTGCCCAATCAAGCGCCTCTTTTTTTCTACCGATCAATAATTCAATTTTTTTTATTTCTTGTAATAGGGCGATCGGTTCAAGTGTGGTTTCACATCGTAATGCTGCGTTGAGATAAGGTTGGTTCCAATCAGTCGGTGCATTTTCAGGTAATAAAGCATCGGATAAATAAACAGGAGAAACTTGTTTGATTGTTATATTCGGGAGTTGAGCAATATATTGTTTAGCTAAACGTAAATTTGCTAAACGATCACCGATATTAGATCCTAATCCTAAAATAACCATCATGTTTAAAAATCTCCATAGCAAAAAGAAGCATTTTTTAATTTATTAATAGGTGGAAATTTCGTGAGTGTGATTTTAATTTTTGTTTTATTTGGAAGATACGTTGATGCAATGAAATAAATTTCACGCGATAAATGCTCAATTAGACGATAATTTTTTTTGGCTATTTTTTTGCGAATGATTTTAATTAATGATTCATAACAAGTGGTGTCAGCTAATTCATCTGTTTCACACGCTTGAGGTGCTTGTGGAAAAGCGATATCAATATTTAATAAAACAGTTTGTTTTTTCTGACGCTCTTGTGCTGGCCATCCAAGATTCACGCGAAGCGAAAGTTGATATAATTGTAATGTTGTTTTCTTTTTAGGCATAAATAAAAAGTGTTGTCTGTTGTCTTTCGTGTTGTATTTAAAGAGGTGCGTAGTGTAGCACCCGATTTTTGTTGTTGCGAATTTAATTGCCTCAACAACAACAAACGTGTTACAGTATGGCCAAATTAGAATCTATTAGATCGATTTTTAAACAATTTATACCGAAAATTTCATAAAGGCTAGCGATTTCTGCTAACTATATAAACAAGAAAAGTATTCCCGCGCTTTTTAGCGGGAATACTTGCCTGGCGATACAATTTGCTATAGAAAATGGGATTCGCTAGTCTAGCGCGAGAGAAATATGGCAAATTATCTGAATCAACATCTCAAAGAAGCGGTAGATAAACAATATCCTTACGGATTTGTCACTGACATTGAATCAGACACCATTTCACCTGGCTTAAATGAATCCGTCATACGTCTTATTTCTGCAAAAAAAAATGAACCTGAATTTATGCTCGCGTGGCGTTTGCAAGCTTTCAAACATTGGCAAACTTTAACACCGCCAACGTGGGCATATCTTCATTATGATCCCATCGATTATCAAAATATGATTTATTATTCCGCACCAAAATCAGCAGAGAAAAAATTAAAAAGCTTAGATGAAGTCGATCCTGCGTTATTAGAAACGTACAATAAATTAGGGATTCCATTACATGAACAAGGACGCTTAGCTGGTGTTGCTGTTGATGCAGTCTTTGACAGTATCTCAGTTGCCACCACCTTTAAAGAAAAATTAGCAGAAGCCGGCGTGATTTTTTGTCCGCTTTCCGAAGCGATTCAACGCTATCCTGATTTAATTAAACAATATTTAGGAACAGTGGTTCCTTATCGCGATAATTTTTTTGCTGCCTTAAATGCGGCCGTTTTTAGCGACGGATCTTTTGTGTATATTCCAAAAGGCGTGCGATGTCCCATGGAATTATCCACATATTTTCGTATCAATACGGCAAAAAGCGGTCAATTTGAACGTACCTTGATTATTGCTGAAGAAGAAAGTTACGTCAGTTATCTTGAAGGATGCACGGCCCCCATGCGAGATGAAAATCAATTACACGCTGCTGTCGTTGAATTGATTGCACTTGATCATGCACAAATTAAATATTCGACCGTACAAAATTGGTATCCTGGTGATGAAGAAGGCCGTGGCGGCATTTTTAATTTTGTGACAAAACGCGGACATTGTCGCGGCAAATACGCAAAAATTTCTTGGACGCAAATCGAAACAGGATCAGCGATTACTTGGAAATATCCCAGTGTGATTTTACAAGGCGATTATTCTATCGGTGAATTTTATTCTGTTGCGTTAACCAATCATTATCAACAAGCGGATACTGGCACTAAGATGATACACATGGGAAAAAATACGCGCAGCACGATTATTTCCAAAGGAATTGCAGCGGGACGCGGACAAAATACTTATCGTGGTCTTGTGCGCATGTTGCCTCACGCGCAACATGCGCGTAATTACACTCAATGTGATTCATTATTATTAAGCACGACTTGTGGTGCGCATACTTTTCCTTATATCGAAGTTAAAAATCCAACTGCGCGCGTTGAACATGAAGCATCAACGTCTAAAATTGGTGAAGATCAATTATTTTATTGTCGTCAACGTGGATTAAAACCAGAAGATGCGATTTCCATGATCGTGAATGGATTTTGTAAACAAGTCTTTAATGAATTACCAATGGAATTTGCCGTAGAAGCGCAAAAATTACTTGAAGTGAGTTTAGAAGGTAGTGTGGGGTAATTATGTTAGAAATAAAAAATTTACATGTATCAATACAAGATGAGAAACAACAAACGAAATCTATCTTGCATGGTGTAAATTTACAAATCAAACCAGGTGAGGTACATGCCATCATGGGGCCTAATGGTTCAGGCAAAAGTACACTAGCAAATGTCTTGGCAGGTCGTGAAGATTATCAAGTGACGAATGGCGAAGTCCATTGGCAACAACAAAATTTATTATCACTTGCACCAGAAGAAAGAGCAGCGTTAGGTGTTTTTCTTGCTTTTCAATATCCCACCGAAATTCCTGGTGTTAATAATATGTATTTCTTGCGTACAGCTTTAAATACTTTACGAAAACGCAAACAATTACCGCCGCTTGATGCTGCGGATTTTCTTGCTTTAGTTAAACATAAAATGAAAACAGTCGGATTAAGCGAATCATTTTTACATCGTGCTGTTAACGAAGGATTTTCTGGCGGTGAAAAAAAACGGAATGAAGTATTACAAATGTTAATGTTAGAACCTGAATTATTAATTTTAGATGAAACAGATTCAGGATTAGATATTGATGCGCTGCAAATGGTGGGTCAATCCGTTAATAGTTTGCGAAATAAAACGCGTAGTATTTTAGTGGTGACACATTATCAACGATTATTAGATTTTATAAAGCCAGATGCTGTGCATGTGATGGCGCGTGGTAAAATTTTAAAATCGGGTGACGAACAATTAGCACGAGAGTTAGAAGAAAAAGGATATAGTTGGATAGAACATGAGAGAGCGTCATGATGTTAGAAATGCCAACGTGGTTAAATCGTGAATTAACTGAATGTGCAGATAGGCAAACAAACTGGCCGACAGAAATTGCATCGCTTTCTCGACATTATGCTGATTCGTTATTGAAGAAGGGACTGCCTACTCGCAAAGATGAGCGTTGGAAATACACAGATTTGAGTTGGATAGTGGATGCACCTATTCGTGCTGAGGAGCGCGCAAAGTGTGAATCTAGAAGCATGAGTGATATTAATAATGGTTTCGTTTCTCAGCTCTCTGATACAAACAGGATATGTATTACCTTAATCAATGGTCAATACTTTCCGTCACATTCAGATTATTTAGAACGTTTACCATCTAACGTCATTATCACTTCTCTTCAAACCGCTAATCGCGAATACCCGGATTTATTAAAACAATATTGGCCGGACCATCAAGATAGATTGATTTATGAACAACATCCTTTTGCCGCTTATAATGCAGCTGTTTTCACTGATGGTTTGTTTTTTTATCTTCCTGATCGTTGTCAAATCGATCTTCCCATTCATCTTTTATCTATTGTGACTGATGAATCTTTTATCATGCATCCGCGGCATCTTTTTATTTTAGGTAAAAATAGTAAGTTAACTTTACTCGAAGAATATCGGTCATTATCAAAGCGATCATATTTTATGAATATGGTCACGCATATTTATCTTGATGATCATGCTCAACTCAATCACAGTAAATTGCAACAAGAACACATAGATGCTATTCATTTTGCGCATACAACTGTTCAACAACAACATGATAGCATCGCTAGTTTAAATTATTTTTCAAATGGCGGTTTATTTGCGCGTGATGATGTGATTGTACAATTGCAAGCGCCCGGTGCAACATGCAAAACCAATGGTTTTTATCGATTAAATCGTGATAATCAATATGTCGATTATCATATTGATATCCAACATCAGGCGCCGCACACGCAAAGTGAAATGGCGTATAAAGGTATTTTAGATAAAAAATCGCGCGCTGTATTCAATGGTCGTTTGTACGTAGAAAAAAACGCACAGAAAACTACAGCTTATCAATCGAATCATAATTTATTATTGTCAACACAAGCAGAAATGAATAGTAAGCCTGAATTAGAAATTCATGCGGATGATGTGAAGTGTAAACATGGAGCAACAATCGGTCAGCTTGATCAAGATGCTTTATTTTATTTATGTTCACGTGGTATTGATCGTCAAGATGCTATTGATATATTGCTGCAAGGATTTGCTAAAGACATTCTGCAATGCATTAATTCTCCTGCTATTTATCATCATATTGAAGCGAAGGTGAATTTATGATAGATAAAAGAATTGATTTTGATCATTTGCGGCAAGATTTTCCTATTTTAAAAAGTAAAAATCGAAATAAACCGATTATTTTTTTTGATAGCGCAGCATCATCACAAAAACCC
The DNA here is from genome assembly GCA_013288125.1 of Gammaproteobacteria bacterium. Taxonomy (GTDB): domain Bacteria; phylum Pseudomonadota; class Gammaproteobacteria; order DSM-16500; family DSM-16500; genus Aquicella. The sequence goes on along the minus strand of JABDCN010000016.1, from coordinate 23,080 downwards.
ATACAAGTATTAAATGCGGTTAACGATTTTTATCAAAAAGATTATGCGAATATTCATCGTGGGATTTATGAATTAAGCGAGCGCGCTAGTTTGTTATATGAAAACACGCGTGAGAAAGTCAGACAATTTATTCACGCTCCTCATGCAAATGAAATTGTTTTTGTTCGCGGCACGACAGAGGCCATTAATTTAGTAGCACAATGTATTAGTAAAAATGAATCTGGCGAAATAAAGTGGCAAGCGGGCGATGAAGTCATTTTAAGTGAAATGGAGCATCATGCGAATATTGTTCCTTGGTATTTATTAAAAAAACAGTTAGGCATTGTATTAAAAATTATTCCTGTGACTGATGAAGGTGTAATCGATATTACTTCTTATCAAGATCTATTTTCATCGCGCACAAAAATAGTGGCGATCAGTCATGCTTCTAATGCATTAGGTACGATTAACTCGATTAAAGAAATGATTAAGATTGCTCATCAACATCAAGTGCCCGTGTTAATTGATGGTGCGCAAGCAGCACCACATTTTGCTATCGATGTTCAAGCGCTGGATTGTGATTTTTATGTTTTTTCAGGACATAAAATGTATGCGCCAACCGGTGTGGGTGTGTTGTATGCAAAAAAAATATGGCTAGATAATATGCCGCCTTATCAAGGTGGCGGCGATATGATAGAAACCGTTTCATTTACGCATATTACTTTTGCAAAAGCGCCGCATAAATTCGAAGCTGGTACACCAGATATTGCTGCTGTGATTGGATTATCTGCTGCGATTGATTATTTGCAACAAATTGGTATGCAGGCGATTGATCAACATGAACAACAATTATTGCAGCAGGCAGAGCCGGCTTTGTTATCTATTCCAAAATTAAAAATTATTGGTACAGCACAACCTAAAGTGGGTGTGATTTCATTTGTGATTGATGGCATTCATCCACATGATATTGGTACGGTGTTAGATCACGAAGGCATTGCCGTGCGTGCAGGACATCATTGCGCGATGCCGCTCATGAATCGATTTGGTTTATCAGCAACCGTGCGCGCTTCATTTGGTATTTACACGAATGAACAAGATATTGATGCGTTAGTGGAAGGCGTTCAACAAGCGGTGAGGATTTTTAGCTAATGTCGCTACGTGAATTATATCAAGAAATGATTATTGATCATGGCAAATCGCCGCGTAATTTTGGCAAGCTAGATCATGCTAGTCATTTACAAGTTGGACATAATCCTTTGTGCGGTGATCGATTGGTTATTTATATCGAAGAAAATAATGGCATTGTTGACAAGATCCGTTTTGAAGGAACAGGTTGTGCGATTTCTGTGGCTTCTGCTTCACTCATGACTGAAGCTGCGATGGGAAAATCTGTGCAAGAAGTTGAAAATTTATTTTCACGGTTTCATCAATTAGTGACGACGGGCGAAACGATGGATGATCTGGGAAAATTAGTTGTTTTTGCAGGTGTTGCTGCATTTCCCATTCGTGTGAAATGTGCAACGTTGCCGTGGCATACGTTAAAAGCCGCCTTGCGATCAAGCTCAAATGATTCAGTGAGTACGGAGTAAGCCAATGATTAAGCTTGGGGTCAGGCTTGCGTCATTGCATCTTTCAAAAAAAGATGCAATGACGCAAGCCTGACCCCAAGTACCAAGTAACGACATGAGATGAATTGCTTATGATGATAACCACAGCTGCAAATGAATATATCAAAAAAATGATTGAAAAAAATAATCATGGCGTTTTTCGCTTGTCTGTGAAAAAAACAGGGTGTTCTGGGTATGCTTATTTACCGCAAGTGAATGAAGAAATTAATCCTCATGATAGCAAGCATGAAATAGAAAACGGTTTAATTATTTATATTGATACAGCATGGTTGCATTTATTACAAGATGTGCAGATTGATTATGTCGAAGAAAATAAGACAGGTTTAAAACAAAAAAAATTAATTTTTACTCATCACAATGAAAAAGGTCGATGTGGATGCGGTGAAAGTTTTCATCTTGAGAGTCAGTAATATGATGTTACGAGAATCTTGTCATGCCAGCGAAAGCTGGCATCCAGTGAGTGCGGAGTGAAATGATGTATCACGATACATTGGTAGAAGTTCAACGCGAAGTCGATGCGTTTTTAATTCCGACTGGCGTTAAAGTGACACTAAAAACAGGCACGCAAGTGTCTGTAACACAAGCGTTGGGGAATTCTTATACGCTTTATGTGAATGGCAATTTAGTGCGTGTCGCAGGAAAAGATGGCGATGCATTAGGATTGGTTGTGTTAGAACAGCCTGATATTAATGAAATGGAAGGACCAGTTGAAGACAAAGTAACGGCGCAATTGAAAACGTGTTTTGATCCTGAAATTCCCGTTAATATTGTTGATTTAGGATTAATTTATGCGAGTGATGTGCTGCCGATGGGCAAGGAAACCTTTCATGTGAATATTACCATGACGTTAACAGCACCGGGTTGTGGGATGGGCCCAGTGCTCGTGAGCGAAGTGGAAGAAAAAGTGAAGCAAATAAATGGTGTGGTAGAAGTTAAAGTGAATTTGGTGTTTGATCCGCCATGGGATAGAAACAGAATGAGCGATGAGGCGAAGTTGCAGATGGGGTTGTTGTAAGGAGGCGTCCCTAAGCAAAGAGTTGTCATCCTGAGTATAACGGTTGTCATCCTAAGTATAACGGTTGTCATCCTGAGCGTAGCGAAGGATCACTAGCAAACGGTATAAGCGCATTTTAGTGATCCTTCGCTACGCTCAGGATGACAACCGTTATACTTAGGATGACAGCGTTTATATTAAAATATTTGTATGACATTTATAAAATATCAAAGGTATCACAACATGAACATTCAAGAAAAAATTCAGCAACAAATTAGTGACAATCAAATTGTCTTATACATGAAAGGAAATAAAGAATTACCTATGTGTGGATTTTCTGCGCGCGCGGTTAATATTTTAAAAGCTTGCGGTGCTGATTTTATCACAGTAGATGTTTTGCAAGATGATGAAATACGTCAAGGCATTAAAGTTTTTTCGAATTGGCCGACGATCCCGCAATTATATGTGAAAGGTGAATTTGTTGGCGGCAGCGATATCATAGGTGAAATGTACGAAGCGGGTGAATTGCAAACATTAGTGAAGTGAAATAATTACTCCACCTTCACCACACCCTTCGTTGAAATTTTTTTCCACCAATGTAGTCGTGGTAAATAAAGCAATAAAAATAGCAACAGCGCAGTCAGAAATGCCATGAGATAAAGACCCATGGCAACAGTCAAACCAACAGCGGCTGTTGCCCAAAGCGTCGCTGCTGTCGTTAATCCTGTGACATAATCGCCTTGACGAAAGATGATGCCGCCACCAAGAAAACCAATACCGCTAACTACTTGCGCGGCAATACGTGATGAATCAGCGTTGAGAATACTCAAACTGATCATGCCAAAGACACAAGCGCCCAATGCAATGGCGCCATAAGTACGTATTCCAGCTGAAACAATATTTCGGTGACGCTCTCTTTCCCATCCAATTAAACCACCTAATAAACAGGCATAAATAATACGAAAGGTCATTTCCATATCTAATTGAAATGATGGGTGAATGGCATTTTCTAACATAGCGAATTCCCTTCACATTAAAATAGTCTGATATTTTCATGCTACCAGAATTAAAACGTGCCGCACAGGTTTTAACCGGACATCTTTTTTTGTTAAGGGTTTGATAAGTTATTGAACAGAATCCCTTAATTTTGGGGCGGTATAATAGCTTGTGTAGGAAAGATAATTATTATTAAAGTTAGTTAAATACATAAAACGAGGAAAAGATGTCAAACGCAAATCCAAGACATTGGTACATGGCAAACTTATCGAGATTGTTAACGGAAGAAACGAAAAGTCTCGAAGCTATCCTTACGCTTATAACTGAGGGGTCAGAATTATATCTCTCAATAAGAGCGATTTATGTTCGCAAATTAATTGAACTTAATACATTTAATAAAAAACAAAAGAAAGGATTATTTAATTATAATTTTAGGTTGGAAGAAGAAAGAATTAATGAAGAAAAAAAGATACTTGATCAACTTAATGAAATTAATAAATCAAATATTATGCATGATACGTGGAAAAGATCAGTTGCAAGTTTGAATGCATCAGTTAAAGAAAGAGAAGAAAGAAGTAAACGTTTTCCTATAAAAGGTTTCAGTGGTTCATTTTACAAAGCAATTAAAAAGACATTAGGCATCGTTGATGATGCATGGGAAATTGGACTGGATTCCTATCCCGCCGGTAATTTGGGCGAATCTTTGATGGGTCTGACTGCAGTGCCTGTTTTTGCGCATGAGATTCATACTAATTTGGCAGAACGTGAAAAAAACGAAGATAAAATTAAAAAATCAAATGAAAATTCCAGTCTCGTTTTAACACAAGAAAAAATCGAACATTATAAAAAGAGACGTGAGGATTATCAATTTCGTTCCCGATTAAGCAGCATTAATGCGGGTGTTGCTGTTGCAGGCATAGGCACTTCTCTATATGTAGGCATTGGGAGTGCCTTAGCTTATGTTGGCTTATTGCCTGGAATACTTATCGCATCACTAACACCTGTTTCACTTTTTATTCCATTAGCATTAACAGGCATTTTTTTGAATAAATGGTTTATGTTGGATGAAAATTATGAACGTGTAAATGCAAAATTAAATAAATTAGAAAAAAAGAAAAAAGATAAGCCAGATGAAAAAAACAAATATGATCAAGTTAAATTTAAATATGAAAAAAAGCGAGAAGTCATCGAAAAGAAACGTATTTATACCGGATTAGAAGTCGCTGGTTCTGTTTTGTGTTCAGTCGGTGCAATAGTGAGTGTGGCATTAATGTTGGCTGGTAGCGTTGCCACGATGGGTATATTACCTGGAATCTTGTTAGGTATTGGTGGTTCGATGATGTTGGGCACAGCCATTTTTGAATGGGTAGATGAATCAAATAATTTTAAATACTCAACTAAGCTTAAAAACTTTTTCGAAGGAGAGAAGAAAGGAAAAACGAATGATAAAGGAAAAACAAATGATTTCGATCCAAAATTAGATAACCAATTAAACATTAGTTTAAAAAATAAAGATGATAAATCGATTGATTCACTTAATGATATTTATAAAACCCTTGGAACAAATGCAGAAAAGAAATTAGTCCGTCGTCAAGCATGGAAAAAAATTAAAGCTTGGGTTGTTAAACCAAATAAAGGATCAGAAAAAACATTGAAAGACAAAATAAAGTATTTGAATAAGATTAAAGAGATGCCGTTATTTGCTGAATCCACCAGCTTTTTTAAATCATCAAAAATTCAAGATAAGATTAAACAAAAAATTAAAGATTTGAATCCTAAAAGACCGAGCATGAATTATTGAAGCCTTGTTGATGCGAGGAACATAGTTAAACCTATTCCCTCTCCTCCCATAAAATGGGAGGAGAGGGTTAGGGAGAGGAGGGTTTTAATTAATCCTCCCCTCCCTAGCCCTCCCCTCCAGCTTTCGCTGGAGGGGAGGGAACATTAGTGATGCGCTCCCTCATCTTCACGCACACTTTCTGCATCACATGCACATTATGAATACTCGACAAATGAAAATACGCAATCAATCCTTCTTTAAATAAATAATGTAAATACGCGCGCGAAAAATGTTTGCAGGTATAACAATCACAACTCGGCATAATAGGTTGATCATCTTTCGCATATTGACTTTTTTTAATTAAAATTTTTGTCACACCCGTATCACTTTCAAATGCAATCCAATCATCTCGCTCAACAATTTCGCCATAGTACAATGTCCCATGACGCGCATTGCGCGTCGGTGCAACGCAATCAAAAATATCGATGCCTCTTCCCACCACATCAATTAAATCTTGAGGTTGTAAACCCACGCCCATCGTATAGCGAATTTTATTTTCAGGCAGAAGTGGTCGTACCCAATCGATAATTTCAACGGTTTTTTGCATATCAAAACCAATCACTTCGCCGCCAATGCCAATACCATCTAAATCTTGTTGCAAAATAAATTCTGCACTTTGTTCGCGTAAATCACGAAAACTACCGCCTTGAATAATCCCAAATAAAGCTTGTTTAAAACCATAAGCAGACTGTGGATTTTTGTCGTGTTCTGCTTTAGAACGAATTAACCAACGATGTGTGCGATCAAGTGCAGCGAGTGCTGTTTCTCGACCCCCTGCTTCTGGTGTGCATTGATCAAATGCCATGATGATATCGGCGCCAATGATTTTTTGTGTTTGAATGGAAGACTCTGCATTTAAATGTAAAATTTTGCCGGTGATGGGATGTTTAAAATGTGCACCTTCTTCATCAATAATACAAACGGATCCTTTCTCAGATAAACTAAAAACTTGAAAACCGCCGCTGTCGGTCAACATGGTTTTTGACCAACCCATGAAACGATGCATGCCCCCTATTTTCTCGATGACTTCCATGCCGGGTGTGCATAACATGTGATAGGTATTGCCGCCGAGAATAATGTGACTGTTGGTATCTAATACATCAGATGGCGTTAAATAATTGAGCATGGCACGCGTTCCGACCGGCATGAAAGAAGGCGTTAAGACTTCTCCATGCGGTGTGGTGATGCGCATGACACGAGCAGGTAAGCGAGGATGTTTTTTGATTAATGTTGAGTTGTAGTGGTTTGACATAGCCGTGGTATTATAACCATTCCGTGAAAAAACAGTAGGATCAATTTAAGTGCCGTCGTTGGAAAGAATGTGCAGCTTGTAGTTATATGCTGACCTGTCGTCCCGCGGCTTGTCATTGCACACCGACCTGTCGTCCCGCGGCTTGTCCGCGGGATCCAGAGAAAACTTGCAAATTTTTCTTGTTGTTTCTGGATCCCGCGGACAAGCCGCGGGACGACAGGTCAGAGTAGAATAAAGGAGAAAAATAAAACACATGCAGCGTCACTATAATTTATTCGATAAATTTTGTTTAAGCATAGATCAAGCCGTGCGTGCCTTAACGGGCCACACACAAACATCAGGCAGAATTTATCCAGCAAAACATATTCAAGGGCCCGAATTAACTGAAGCAGAACGAAAGCATGCAGCGGCTTTAATGCGAATTAATCACGCAGGTGAAATTTGTGCGCAGGCGCTTTATCATGGGCAAGCTGCCATTTCGCGTTGCAAAGAAGTTCAGCAAAAAATGCAAAATGCAGCGGCAGAAGAAGGCGATCACTTGGCGTGGTGTCAGAAGCGATTAGAAGAATTGAGCAGTCATCCCAGTTATTTAAATCCTTTGTGGTATGGCGGATCTTTTTGCATTGGTTTATTAGCGGGCATGATTGGCGATGATTGGAGCTTGGGATTTGTCGCAGAAACAGAACGTCAAGTGATTCGACATTTAGAAGGTCATTTACAAACATTGCCAACAGCGGATTTACGCAGTCATCATATTTTAAAACAAATGGAACAAGATGAAGCGCATCATCGTGATGAAGCCGTTGCTTGCGGTGCGCGTGAATTGCCGAATGTGATTAAGCAAGGTATGGCGTTAACCGCCAAAATCATGGTGAAAATAGCATATTGGGTGTGATGAGAAGGTAAGTGTGTTATGTCAAAAGAAGAAATTGAAAAATTACAACAATTACAAAAAAAGCGTTTAGAGAATAAAAAATTAAGTGAATTGTTAGACGAAGATCAAATTGAATTTTGTCAGACAAACAAAAGAATTGGTGAGCTTGCTTATCGAGCATATAAACAAACGAAACAGGATCCTGCTTGTGCGTTAGAGGCTGCTTCTTATTTTGTACTTGCTTATGAACATCAAGTGGAAAAAGTATGTAATGAGTTTTCTTTAGCACTATCACATCATGATGCAAATGTAACTGTTGATCATATTGCATTATCTCAACAGCACGAAGAGATTTTTCTACAAGGATATTGTTATTTGTTAGGCATTGGCAATTATCCTAAAAATATCGATAAGGCTGCTCAGTTATTTGAAATATCTGCTGAAAAGGGTGTGGCTAAAGCACAAAGCAGGATTGGGTATATGTATGAGAATGGGTACAGTGTTAAGCAAGATAAGAAAGAAGCATATAAGTGGTACTTGCTTGCCGCAAAACAAGATTATGCAATGGGTGAATTTAATCTGGCTCTTTTTTATTGTTTCGGACAAGATGATTTTTTAAAAGAAGATATTCGAGAAGCAGAAACGTGGTGTTTGCGTGCTGCCGAACAAGGGTATGTGAGCGCTCAAGCCATTCTTGGGGATTGGTATAGACAAGATGGCATAATTCACGATTTAGAAAAAGCAAGTAAATATTATTTACTTGCCATAGAACAGGGCAATGCAAATGCTCAATGTAATCTTGGTCAAATGTATTATAAAGGACGTGTTGTAAAGAAAAACTTAGCAGAAGCACGCAGGTTGTTCTTGCTTTCTGCCGAACAAGATAATAAGTCTGCTCAACATAATCTTGCTTGTCTTTATGAAAATGGCGACGGTGTAACTAAAGATATGCGAGCTTCTTTAAGATGGTATCGCCTTGCTGCTGAGCAAAATAAGCAATTATCAATTGAACGACTCTCCAAAAAAGATGATGTTCTTACAAAATATCATGCTGCAATGCTTGAAGATGACATACAAACAATTCTTAAATTATTGATTGAAGAAAAATCTGAAACAGTTGTTGATGAATTACGGTACGATATCAAACGTGCTATTAAAAATCATACTTTACTTAAACAAATAGAAAGTCTTATTAAAGAATTGAAAAAACAACCTGTCAATATTGATATGGATACGTTTGCTTCAGTGTTGAACCATGAGTATATTAAGAATCTTCTAGAAGACCATCAAGAAAAACAAATGAATTATGAGAAATATACTAAAGAAGATTTAAAATCTACTTATGTACTACTAAAAAATATTGATTGGAGCAAGATAAATAATAATCAAATTGTTCCATTGGTTAAATTAATTACCGACAGTTGGATCCAAGCAACAGAAATGAATTGTGAGAAAATAGTGAGTGATGCGTCGAAGTACTTAACGATACTGATTCATCAATTAAAAACAATTCAATTATCTGGTCACGATTCGCCTGCGTTGCAAACTGGCGAGATGCTTTTATGTGCGTCAGCTCTCATTAGGCAGCATTTTGGTCGAGAATATGAAGTCGTATTTTCTGCGTCAAGTTTTAAAGATCTCTTTAAATTGCTTACTTTTATTGAAGATGGAATATCTTTTATGGAAATCAGTCAGAAATTTAAAGATACAGTAAAAAAAGTCACATTTAATGATGAAGTCATGAAAAATGTTATTGTGCTGCTTAAAGAATATTTCACGCAGTATCCAGAAAAAATTTCAGCTTCGCCTTATTTATTTGGATTAAATAAGTGTCTTACTGGGATAGATGAGAAAATAAATAACCAACAAGAAAGAGAAAAGATTATTCAACAATTATTTAATTATACGTCAGCTTGTCGATCTGCAAAAAAAATATTTCATCAAAATTTATTTGCGGAAGATGAAGTGGAAGGGAGAGAAATTTATTATTATTTAAAAAATATGAAAATAAACGAGCTGAAAAGCGTGCTCGAAAAAAAGAGAGAACAAGCGGTTAGTAAAATACCGCAATTTAAACAATAATAAGCAGGGATAATTTGGCAAAAAAGAAAATATATGTTATAGTATACTATGTATACAACGTATACGAGGAGACCTCAATCATGCCACCTACACATCATCAATCACATCCTGCTGTGACATTAAGTGTCAGAGTTCCGCCAAAATCTCGAAAGCAATTAGAAGAATTGGCCAACGCGACCGGTAGATCTAAATCATTTTTAGCGGCGGAAGCGATAGCATTTTATTTGGCGGCGCATTCATGGCAGGTTAAGGCCATTGAAAAATCCATTAAAAAAGCAGATAGCAAGAAGGCTAAGTTTATTAAACATGAGACGGTTTCCGATTGGCTAAATAGTTGGGGCAGCGAAAAGGAACAGGAACCTCCTAAATGATGATCAAGTGGTTGGATGATGCTATCTATGATTTAGAAGCATTGCGTTACTATATTGCACAAGATAAACCATCCTCAGCGAATCGTCTTGCTAAGCAGATATTAAAAGCTGTTACACTTTTATCTGAACAACCTAGCATGGGAAGACCAGGAAGAGTATTGGGTACGCGAGAGCTAATTAACTCGAATACGCCTTATATTATTCCTTATAGAGTAAAAAATAATAATATTGAAATTTTAAGGGTGCTTCATGCTGCGATGGAGTGGCCCGAACAGATTTAGTATTTTTTTATGATGAGAAGGTAAGTGTGTCATGTCAAAAGAAGAAATTGAACGATTACAACAATTACAAAAAAAAAGATTAGAGAATAAAAAACTCAGTGAATTGTCAGACGAGGACCAAATTGAATTTTGTCGGACAAATAAAAAAATTGGTGAGCTTGCTTATCAAATGTATAGGCGAACGAAACATGATCCAGCTTGTGCATTGGAGGCTGCTTCTTATTTTTTAATTGCTTATGATCATGTTGTACAAAGAGCAACAAATGAATTTCAGTTGGCGGTATTAAATCATCATGAAAAGATAAGTATTGATAAGATTGCTATATCTCAACAAGCTGAAGAGATATGTCTGCAGGGATATTGTTATTTGTTAGGCATTGGCAATTATCCTCAAAATATTAAAATGGCAGCTCAGTTATTTGAAATGTCTGCCGAAAAGGGCGTGGCTGAAGCACAGCGCAGAATTGGGTATATGTATAGGAAGGGATACGGTGTAGCTGAAAATGATGCAAAAGCATTTAAATGGAATTCATTGGCTGTTAATCAAAAATTGGCATCAGCTCAGTTCAACCTAGCTCTTTTGTACGAAAATGGATCATCCGGTGTAACAAAAAATGTGGCAAAAGCATGCGAGTGGTATTTGCTTGCTGCCGAACAAGGTAACGCGACGGCTCAATGTAATCTCGGGTACTTTTATGAGAGGGATGGTGAAACTCAAGATTTAGCAAAAGCACGTCAGTATTTTTTGTTTGCTGCTGAACAGGGCTATGCAATAGGTCAATCTAATTTAGGTCGGATGTATCACGACCGTAATGAAATGTTAGATTTTGCAGAAGCACGCAAGTGGTATTTGCTTGCTGCTGAACAAGGTGAGAAGACTGCTCAATATAATCTTGGTTCTTTATATGATAAGGGCAACGGTGCGGTGGCTACAGATATGCGAGCTTCTTTAAGATGGTATCGTCTTGCCGCTGAAAGTAATGATCAAGATGCAATTAATAAATTCTCTGCAAAAGATAATGTTCTCACAAAATATCATGCTGCTATGCTTGAAGATGATACGCAAACAATTCTTAAATTATTGATTGAAGAAAAATCTGAATCAGTTATTGATGAATTACGATGGGACATTAAACGCGCTGTTAAAAAAAATAGTTTATTTAAACAAATAGAAAGTATTCTTCAGCAATTGAAAGAAAAACCTGTTGATATTGATATGGATTCGCTTGCCTCAGTATTGAACCATGAGTACATTAAGAATCTTCTAGAAGACCATCAAGAAAAACAAATGAATTATGAGAGATACACTAAAGAAGATTTAAAATCGACATATGATGTACTGTTAAAAAATATTAATTGGAGCATGATAAAGAATAATCAAGTTGTTCCGCTGGTTAAATTAATTACCGACAGTTGGATCCAAGCAACAGAAATGAATTGCGATGAAATAGTGAGTGATGCATCGAGATATTTAACGATACTGATTCATCAATTAAAAACAATTCAATTAGCTAGTCAAGATTCACTTGCGCTGCAGACGGGTGAGATACTTTTATGTGCGTCGGTTCTTGTTAGGCAGCATTTTGGTCGAGAATATGAAGTCGTATTTTCTACGCCAAGTTTTAAAGATCTTTTCAACTTAGTTACTTATATTGAAAAAGGTAAATCTCATGCCGAAATTAAAGAAAAATTTAAAGATACAGTAAAAAAAGTCACATTCAATGATGAAGTCATGAAAAATGTTATTGTGCTACTTAAAGAATATTTCACGCAATATCCGGAAAAAATTTCAGCCTCACCTTATTTATTTGGATTAAATAAATTTTTTATTGGGATAGATGAGAAAATGAATAATCAACAAGAAAGGGAAAAGATTATTCAAGATTTATTTAATTATACGTCAGCCTGTCGATCTGCAAAAAAAATATTTCATCAAAATTTGTTTGCGGAAGATGAAGTGGAGGGGAGAGAAATTTATTATTATTTAAAAAATATGAAAATAAACGAGCTGAAAAGATTTTTTGAAAGTAAAAAGAGTCAAAGGTTAACAGAGTCGTTTATGATGGCAACCTCCTCTCCCTAACCCTCTCCTCCATAAAAAACATGGAGGAGAGGGGACGTCCTAATTCACATTGCTTAGAAGTGAATGCTCTAATTTACAGGCTTAAAAATGATAGCGCTCAGAAATGATAGCGCTCAGAATTGATAGTGGTAATGTTCACGGTGTTTATTAGCGCGTCCCCTCTCCTCCATGTTTTTTATGGAGGAGAGGGTTAGGGAGAGGAGGCGAATAGTTCACTTCGTTAACATCGCCAGCGCTCCCGCTTGCACTAACCAAACCACCCAGACAATTTCCATGAAATAAGGAAACCAATGTCTTTTGATGATCCAATAAATCATCGTAGGAATAGCGCTTACGACAACAGGCAATACAAGTAAAGCAATTAATTCGCGTGCAAGATTACCCGCTTTGCCGCCAGAAAAAACATTAGTGAGGATTTGAGCAACCCAGTCATGCGCAGAGATTAAGAGCTGCACGGCATGCTGGAAATAAGGTAAAGAGAGGACTAGTCCAATACTGAGTATGATGACGGCGATAATTTGTTTTATCATCTACATTTTCCTTATTTAAATTAACCGGTTCTCAACTTTTTTAATGGGGCTGAGCGAAAGGGAGGGCTCCCACCGCGCGCAGCTTGCGAGCACGGTGGGATACCCGTAGCGATGGGGCCCCAGTAAAAAAGTTGAGAACCGTGTTAATTTTTTCATCTCTACATTTTTATCCCTGTTCCCTTAGATAATAGCAACCAAGCCCAAAAAAATAAAACAATAACTAATCCTACCACTAAACCAAATCCAGCATAAACATTCACATCTGAAATCCCTAATAATCCATAACGAAAGGTATCCACAATAACAAGAATAGGATTACATAAAGAAATCGACCGCCAAAATGAGGGTAATTGCTGTACGGAATAAAACACACCGCCTAAATAAGTAAGCGGTGTTAAAACAAACGTCGGAATGAAAGACACATCGTCAAATCGTTTGGCATAAATTGCATTGATCACGCCGCCTAATGCAAACAAGATGGAAGCTAACACGGCCATCATCACCATCACCAAAGGATATTCCAACGGAACATGGGTAAAAAGAAAGGCAATCAATAATACAATCGTACCCACAATTAAACCACGCAGTGTTCCACCAAAGGTAAATCCTAACAAGGTGATAACATTGGGCATGGGTGAAACAATCATTTCTTCAATGCTTTTGTTGAATTTAGTTAAGAAAAAAGAAGAAGCTGTATTTGCATATGCATTCGTCATCGCAGACATCATGACTAAGCCTGGCACAATGTATTGGATGTAAGTATAACCATGAATATTCGAAAGTTGTGAACCAATGAATTTACCAAAAATAAGAAAATATAAACACATCGTAATTGCAGGCGGTAACAAAGTTTGCGACCAAATTCGCATGAAACGCAATATTTCTCTTCGCAAAATAGTTTGCAGTGCAATGAGATTAGGATAAAAACCAGTTCGTGTTTTCATTTTTTATGCTTCGTGACTAAGTGGATAAATAATTCCTCTAATCGATTTGTTTTATTACGCATGCTGTGTACGTCAATATGATTGTTTGATAAAACTTGAAATAAATCATTCATGGTTTGACCGCGATCTAATTCAATTTCAAGTGTTGTCTCATCAATAAAACGATGTCGATAAGGATTCAATGCTGGCGGTTGAGTCATCGGTTCATTTAAATCAAAAATTAATGTTTGAACGTTTAAGCGATTCAATAATGATTTCATATTGGCATGTTCAATGATTTCGCCATGATCGATGATCGCAACATTTTTACATAAATGTTCTGCTTCTTCGAGATAATGTGTTGTTAAAATGATGGTCGTGCCTTGTTGATTTAATTGCGTGAGAAATTTCCATAAGGTGTGACGTAATTCAATATCAACGCCAGCGGTCGGTTCATCGAGTATGAGTAATTTAGGTTCATTCATTAAAGCACGTGCAATCATTAAACGCCGTTTCATGCCGCCTGAAAGACGAAACGCAGGCTGATTATGCATATGCCATAATCCCATTTCATTTAAATAAATTTCAGCACGCTGCATGGCAATATGTTTGGGAATGCCATAATATCCTGCTTGATTGATAAGAATGTGAGAAACTTTTTCAAATAAACCAAAATTAATTTCTTGCGGTACAACTCCAATGAGTGATTTGGCTTTTGCTAATTCGACATCCATATCATAATCAAATACACGAACTTTTCCCGACGTTTTATTAATGAGCGAACAAATGATGCCAATGGTGGTTGATTTGCCTGCGCCGTTTTTACCTAATAAAGCAAAAAAATCGCCTTCTGCCACTTCAAGATCAATACCCTTTAAAGCAGTAATGCCATTAGGATAAATCTTTTTTAATTGGCTAACTTGTAAGGCGAGATTCATTTAATTTTTCCGGTAACAAATCAAATAATAACTGCAATGCCCTGCCGCGATGACTTAATTTCATTTTAACATCAAGTGGTAGTTCGGCGACGGATTTATTTTTTGTTGGAACAAAAAAGATCGGGTCATAGCCGAAACCTTGTGTGCCGCGTGCTTCATGTAAAATATGGCCAGACCATTTGCCATGACAAATTAATGGCGTGGGATCATTTTTATTCAGCAGAAAAGCAAGTACACAATGAAAAGTTGCGCCGCGTTCTTTATCCGGCACATTTTGCATGGCAGCTAATAATTTGTTGTTATGCGCGCTGGCATCGCGCGTGTTGCCCGCATAACGAGCAGAATAAATACCGGGCAAACCATTTAAAGCAGCGACGACTAATCCAGAATCATCGGCAAGGGCGGGCAAACCAGTTTTTTCTGCGGCATATCGTGCTTTGAGAATAGCATTTTCAATAAAAGATAAACCCGTTTCTTCTATTTCATGAATGCCTAATTCAGCTTGTGAAATAATTTCTATGTGAAGTGGTTTTAAAAATTCGTAGAATTCACGCGCTTTTCCAGGATTATGTGTCGCTAAAACAATTTTCATGGTGGACTCAGTACCTAATGATGCGCAATAACCGATCCTAAATTCATTAAGGGCTGCACGAATATGATGATCAGTAATTGTAATAAAAGGAGTGCAGGAATCGGTGAAATATCGATGCCGCTAACGGGAGGTATGACGCGTCTGATGGGGCGCATGATGGGAGCTGTGAATTGTTCTAAAGCTTGATTAAGCGGAACGCCAGGTTGTATCCAACTTAATAAGGCTTGTAATAAAATGGCATAAAATAAAGTTTGCAGTGTGAGAAGAATGGCATCGCCGATGGCTAAAATGAATATGCCAAATAAATGCGGAAAACCAAAAGAGAGCCATATACGCAGCAGCCATTTAATTGATGCAATAATAAAAATAAGTAATAAGGTGGAAAGTTCTACGCCGCGCACATCGGGCAAATATTTTTTTAGTGGTTTTACAATGAAACTGGTGAGTTTGACGATGACTTGTACAAAAGGATGTAAATAATGGATGCCAGAATAGGCAAGAAATAAACGGATGATTAAGACAAATAAATAGAGATTGAATATAGCGTCAATTAAAAATAATAAGCCATCGAGCATAGAACCTGTCATGTTGTTACCTCACATACTGTTCCCTCCCCTCCAGCGAATGCTGGAGGGGAGGGTTAGAGCCTGCCCCAGCATGTTTTAAGCTGGGGGAAGGGAGGCTTGGTGTTTAACCCTCCTCTCCCTAACCCTCTCCTCCCATAAATGGGAGGAGAGGGAATTGTTGATTGCCTTTATTTTCCCAACTCTTCCGAGCGTAACTTTGCCGCTAACAACGCCTTCTTCACCAATTCACGCATCTTACTGCTTTCTAACACAGAAATGGCTTTTTCGGTAGTGCCTTGAGGTGAAGTGACTTGATGCCTCAAATCAGACAATGACGAACCGCTTTCAATTGCCATACGAATCGCACCTAATGCAGTTTGTAAAGTGAGTAAATGAGCCGTATCGCTTGGCAAGCCTAATTGTGTAGCAGCTTCTTCTAAGGCTTCCATGAATAAGAAAAAATAAGCAGGGCCGCTACCCGATAAAGCAGTGACGGTATCCAGCAATTGCTCATCTTGCAGCCAAACAATTACACCGACAGCGCGCAAAATAGATTCGGCTAATGTGCGTTGTGCTTTGTTTGTTTGCGCATTGGCATACAATGCTGTGGCAGCACAGCCAATTAAAGCTGGTGTATTTGGCATAGCACGAACAATCGCAGCAGGATGTGATAACCATTCTTCTAATCGTGCAATGCGAATGCCAGCAGCAATCGTAATGATTAAAGGTTGGTGAGTTTGAATGACAGCAGAAAGTTCTGATGCGACATCAGCAACAAACTTTGGTTTGATAGCAAAAATGATTACCTTAGCTTCTTTAATACCTTCCAAATTATTTGTTGTGGTATGTATTTGGAGAGAATTTTTTAAGGCATTTAATTTTTCTTGACTAGGATCGCAAGCACAAATTTGCGCTGGTGTATAACCATTGTTGAGTAAGCCTTGAATAAGACTGCCACCCATGTTTCCCGCGCCGATGACGGTTATTTTCATTAGGATTTCCTTTCAGCCATTCACCCTTCGAGATGCACACTGCATGTGCTCCTCAGGGCGAACGGTTGTCATTATTTATTTAATTCTCTCACCGAAAATGGCCTGCCCAATTCGCACGATAGTCGCACCTTCTGCAATGGCGGCTTCCATGTCATCAGACATGCCCATCGATAACGTATCTAATGCAAAACCTTTTTCACGTAAAGCTTGCCATAATAAAAATAAGGTATGAAAGGATTCACGTTGTTTTGCAAAATCGTGTTGAAGAGAAGGCACGGCCATCAACCCACGCAAATGTAATTGAGGAAGAGTATAACAATATTCGGCTAAAGCAAAAACCTCATCAAAAACTACGCCTGATTTTGTTGGTTCTTGACTGATATTGACTTGTATACAAATAGACAAACGTGGTGCGTGAGTGGGTCGTTGTTCATTCAATCTTTTTGCGATCATAGCATCATCTAAACTATGTACCCAAGCAAAATGCTCAGCAATTTGACGCGTTTTATTGCGTTGTATGCCGCCAATAAAATGCCATTCGATTTCGTGATTTATTTTTTCTTGCTGAAACAATTGAATTTTTTCTAACGCTTCTTGTAAATAACTTTCTCCAAAAGCGCGTTGACCAGCAAGAAAGGCTTGTTTCATTTTAGTGAAGGACTGCTGTTTGCTTACCGCGAGCAAGGTCACGCTACCCGGTTTTCGATGATATTTTTGCTCTAAAGCGTTCAGATTGGCACGAACAATCTTTAAGTTATTTTCAATATTAATCATATTATTAGCCTTAAATAGCTGATAAGTAAGGTTGTCATCCTGAGCGCAGCGAAGGATCACTCTCGGCAATTATGATGCATTTTAGTGATCCTTCGCTACGCTCAGGATGACAACCTTCTTATCAGCATGATAATTTTTCAGCCCTCTGACGAGGTATAATTATAGTAGAGGGCCTCAAATGAGTAGCGAGCTTTTTGCCACCAAGACTAAAATTGAATTGGTGAGGATGCTCTATCAGCAAATTAAATTTGCTTTATGGGCAGAGTCGCTTGCTGCTGTTAGTTTATCTATTGTCTTGTGGCATAGTAGTCTCAGTCATATTTTGATTATTGCTTGGCTCATTTTCAATCTTTTGTTTTGTGGTTTGATGCGGCATACCTTTGTTTTCTTTTATCAACGTGCGTCAAAGCAAACAGATCTGAGTGAAAAAAAAGTGCGTCTTTGGTTTTTGTTGTTTGCACTTGGTGTATTATTTTCAGGGGTGAGTTGGGGCATAGCAGGTTCTGTTTTAATGGTGCAAGATGATTTAATTCGTCAAACATTTGTTATTTTTCTTTTATTAGGAATTACTGCAGCAGCAAATCCTTTGTATTCTCCCGTCAGATTTGTTTATTTATTATTTTTAATTCTTGCTTTTACACCGCTTGCCATTTGGTTATTACTACAAGGTAGTGTTTATATATTGCTTGGCATATTAGCCTTTATTTATATTGGGCTGATGTTGATTACTTCATATTATTATAATCACGTTGTGACAACTTCATTAAATTTACGTTTTGAAAATATGGATTTATTAGGTGATTTATCTCACACCATGTTGGCACTGGAAGATAAAAGCAGTGATTTAGAAAAAACATTAGCCTTGGTGCGAGCAACACTTGAATCAACAACAGATGGCGTGTTGGTGATTAATACAGAAAATCAGATAGAAGATTATAATCGCAAGTTTAAAGAAATGTGGAATATCCCTTCTTCTGTTTTGTCACATCGACGTTTGGAATTGGCGACTGATTTTTTATATGTACAATTAATTGATCCGACTGAATTCATCAATAAATTTCATGCTTTTTCTACTAACTCAGTCGATGAAAGTTTTGATGAATTATTATTAAAAGACGGCAGAATTTTTGAAAGATATTCTCGTCCACAACGCATTGGTGACCAATGTGTTGGTCGTATATGGACATTTAGAGATATTACGGGACGAAAATATATGGAAGCAAAATTATTTCATCAAGCTAATTTTGATTTTGTTTCGGGATTGCCTAATCGATCATTAGCATTAGATAGAATTTCA
This sequence comes from Gammaproteobacteria bacterium, assembly GCA_013288125.1. Taxonomy (GTDB): domain Bacteria; phylum Pseudomonadota; class Gammaproteobacteria; order DSM-16500; family DSM-16500; genus Aquicella. The sequence continues at coordinate 4,088 of JABDCN010000016.1, read as the reverse complement.
CAAGCGATTGTGCGAGCTAAACATAACGCATCCAATGTGGCAATTTTATTTTTAGACTTAGATCGATTTAAAACAATTAACGATACTTTGGGACATAGTTTTGGTGATAAGTTATTAAAAGCAGTGGCCGAGCGTTTGATTGGTTGTACACGAGAAGATGATACTGTTGCACGTGGTGGCGGCGATGAATTTTTAATTGTCTTGTCTTCTTTAAAAAATGAAAATGAAGTTATTTCAATTGCGCGTAAATGTTTGGCCATTATTAACGAACCTTTTGTTATCGAAGAACATTTATTTAATATTACGATCAGCATTGGGATTAGTTTTTATCCTCGTGATAGTGATGAGGCTGAATTACTTATTAGAAATGCGGATGTTGCTATGTATCGTGCAAAAGAATTAGGTCGAAATAATTTTCAATTTTATACAGGAGAAATGAATGAAAAAGTTTTAGCACGTATTACTATTGAAAATCATTTGCGCGAAGCCATTAAAGATTGGAAACAATTTTCGTTAGTTTACCAACCGATTGTCAGTTTAAAATCGGGAGAAGTGACAGGTCTTGAAGCTTTAATCCGTTGGCAACATCCTACTCTGGGTATGATTTCGCCAGAATCATTTATTCCTATTGCAGAAGATTGCGGTGTAATTGTTACTTTGAGCGAGTGGGTTTTAAAATCAGCCTGTCAGCAATTAAAAAAATGGCATGATAAAGGTTATATGTTGAAAATATCCGTGAATTTATCTGCTGTTCAATTTAAACAAAAAAATACATTTGATAAAATCATGAAAATTTTAAATGACGTGCATTTAGATCCGCATTATATTGCTTTAGAATTAACGGAAAGTATTATTATGGATAATGTGGATGCGAATATTCCTGTTTTAAATGAAATGAAAAAGAAAGGAATACAAATTGTGATTGATGATTTTGGTGTGGGTTATTCCAGTTTAAGTTATTTAAAATTATTACCCGTTGATAAAGTTAAAATTGATCGCTCCTTTGTGCAAGATATTCCAATTCATGAAGATGATGCTGCCATTACCTCTGCTATTATTGCATTGGCTAATAATCTTAAATTGCAAGTGATTGCTGAAGGCGTGGAAAAAGAAGAACAACTCGCATTTTTGATGCAACATCATTGCGATGAAATTCAAGGATTTTATTTTTCTCCGCCATTGGATGCGGATGAGATGACGACGTTGTTGGAGGAAAGAAGAAAGTTGATCATTAGCTAAAACTGCTCTATTTTATTTATTATACCCAATAAAAAAATTTCTATGGAATAAACGTTCCTCATCTGAATTTTAAAGGTGCCGAATCCGACATTTTTAAAACAGAATCTTAATTAATTCATCTTAAATTTTAGTTTTTCCTCTACAATTAGCGTGAATTTTTTTCGTAAAAATTACCCTTTTAGGGTAATTTAATCTTGAAATAATAACCTTATGAGGTATAATATGGAAAAGAGAGTAATGAGTTATGATCTTGAGGTCATTAAACAAACGTTTTCTTCAGTACAAGGACTTAGAGTTACAGCCACAGCACTAAGAAATGTTCGCTCAATGGGTTTATCAAGGCAGGATATGGTTAGCATTATACAACAACTAAGTCGAAAGCATTTTGTTAAATCGATGACAACTTATGTTGATCATCGAGTTTGGCAAGATGTCTACAATATTGAATATAACGAGTATTGTTTATATATAAAATTTCAATTAGATGAACTGGGACATTTTATTGTCTCTTTTAAGGAGAAATAAGATGAAATGCAGCGCTTGTAAAAATGGTATGTTACATCATAAAAACAAATCACAAATTTATACCTATAAAGGTAAATCTATTACATTAAATCAGCCGGGATTGTGGTGTGATTTTTGTGAGGAAGGCGTTTTAAATGGCGAAGATATTGCTAAAACTGAAAAAGAGTTTGATCGTTTTAAGACTAAAGTTGATGATTTGTTGTCTCCAAAAGAAATCCGGCATATTCGTAAAGATATTCTCAAGCTTACTCAAGAAGAGGCAGGAAAAATATTTGGTGGAGGTAAAAATGGATTTAGTAGATATGAGCGAGGCCAGGTTAAACCACTCCTCGCTATTAGTAATTTATTAAAAATTCTTGAACGACATCCAACAGATCTAGAATATATTATTAATAGGGATAAGTTGGGCTAACTATTTATCCTTGGCCCTGCATTTTTAATTGCATCACTCACTTTAAACCGATTAAAGTTTTCAATGAATTTTTCTATCAAGATTCGTGCATTTTTATGATGCGCCTCTTGATCGCTCCAATTTTTCTTCGGATTTAATAAACGACTTTCAATACCGCTCACTTCAAGCGGAATTTCAATATTAAATCCAGGTAAAATTTCGTAAGCAGCATTTGCTAACTCACCATTAACGATCGCACTGACAATACTGCGTGTGGTTGGAATAGAAAATCGTTTGCCGCCTTCGCCATGTGCGCCACCCGTCCAACCGGTATTAACTAAATACACAGAACATCCGCGTTGTTGAATACGCTTCATCAATAATTCTGCATAAACGCTCGGTGGCCGCGGAAAAAATGGTGCGCCAAAACAGGTGCTAAAAGTGGGTTTGATACCGCTCCCTTGTCCGACTTCCGTGCTGCCAACTAATGCAGTGTAACCACTTAAGAAATAATAAGCCGCTTGCTCTGGTGTCAATCGAGCAACAGGCGGCAATACACCGTATAAATCACAGGTTAAGAAAAGAACGGAATCAGGTTGTTGACCGCGATTTGATTGAACGCGTTCAGAAATAAATTCACGTGGATAAGCAGCGCGTGTATTTTGCGTGAGACTTGCATCATCATATAAAGGATTTTTTGTTTGAGGGTCTAATACAACATTTTCAATCACAGAACCATAACGGATAGCATTCCAAATTAATGGTTCACGCTCTTGTGATAAATCGATACATTTTGCATAACAACCGCCTTCAAAATTAAAGATGCCGTCTTCACCCCAACCATGTTCATCATCACCAATGAGAAAACGTTCAGGATCAGCTGATAAAGTTGTTTTACCTGTTCCTGATAATCCAAAAAATAAAGCGGTGTCCCCTGCTTTACCAGCGTTCGCTGCGCAATGCATAGGAAGAATATCATGTGTGGGTAATAAGAAATTGAGTACGGAAAACATGGCTTTTTTCATTTCACCAGCATAATACGTACCACAAATTAAAATGCAGCGCTTTGTGAAATTTAAAATGACAGCGGCATCACTATTAACACCATCTCTTTCAGGATCGGTTTTAAAACCAGGAACACTCAGAATCGTCCATTGAACAGGCGGATTAATGGGTGTTTCAGGACGAATAAATAAAACATGAGCAAATAAATTATGCCAAGCTAATTCTGTATTGACTTCAACGGTGATACCTAATTTGTCATGCTGACCAACGCGAAGATACGAAGTAAAAGAAGACTCTTTTGAATCAAGATAAGCTTGTGCTTTCTGCCAGAGCGCATCAAATTTTTCAGGACTAATGGCTTGATTAATCGTGTTCCAATCAACTTGAGTGTTTGTTAATTCATCTTTGACAATGAAACGATCTTTGGGGGAGCGTCCGGTGCGAGCACCTGTTTTGACGACTAATGCTTGATTGGAGGCTAGTTCACCTTCGTGTCGGGCTAATGCTGCATTGATTAATGCTTCAGCAGTGAGATTAATTTGTTTATTTGTCGTTGACATTTTTTTAGCCTCATGAATATTAGTTGTTGTGACCACGAAAGATCTCCTGTTTGATGTTCTTAAAGCGGGGTATTGTACATAGCTCGTCGTTGCAAAGAAACTGTCATGCCAGCGAAAGCTGGCATGACAAATTTACCCCGCCCTCTCCCCGTACCATTTCCACCCTTCTTCACGATAGCGTTTCGCCTCTGCTACCGGATCATCTGCAGCCAAAATCCCGCGGCCCACAATTATCACATCTGTTCCTTGTTTTAAAATAGCTTCTTTTGGCGTGATATATTGTTGACCAAGTGCATCATGATCACCTGAACGTTTTATACCAGGTGTGAAATTAATCCATTTTGGATCATCAGATAAGGCATGCTGCG
>JABDCN010000015.1 GCA_013288125.1 Gammaproteobacteria bacterium | reverse complement strand
GTAGCGCCAGAGGTTACACTTGTACTTGTGGTACTACCTAATGCACCAGTTGATGAGAGACTCAATGTCCCAGCGCTAATTGTTGTCGCGCCTGAATAAGTATTTGTGCCTGATAAAGTTAATGTACTTGTTCCAGTTTTTGTAAGATTAAAATTACCGCTAATTATACCGCTTAATGTGGCAGAACCTGTACCACCAATTGTTGTATTACTTCCTAATGTAATTGCATTACTTAAAACATCACTTGTACCAGATAAAGTTAGCGCACCATTTCCACCAACCCCTGCGCCATTTAATGTCATTGCATTTGTATTTGAAAGTGTGCCGCTACTAAAACCAATATCAAGTGTGGCGCCAGAGGTTACACTTGTACTTGTTGTACTTCCTAATGCACCAGTTGAAGATAAACTCAATGTCCCAGCACTAACCGTAGTATTACCTGAATAAGTATTTGTGCCTGATAAAGTTAATGTACCCGTACTTGTTTTTGTTAAATTACCTCCACCGCTAATCACGCCTGAAGCACTAATCGCCCCTGTATTTGTATCAAACGTAACAGAACCCAAACTCGTATCAATATTACCCGTCAATGTCAGTGTTGCACCATTTGTCGTTGCTTGAATCGTTCCGCCACCACTTCCACCTATTGTGATAGGACGATTTGTAGAAACACTTCCTCCTGTATATGACAATGTTGCAGCTGAACTACTGCCAATTATAATCGCTGCTGATCCACTTGCAGGCGCACCCAATGAACTATTACTACCAATATTTGCTAACGTTCCTACACTTAATATTCCAGCATTAATTGTTGTCGAGCCCGTATAAGTGTTAGCAGAATTAGCCAATGTCATTGTCCCAGTACCAGCTTTCACAAAACTTCCGCTGCCACTAATAACCCCACTAAATACCGTACTGTTATTATCTCCACCCGTTGTTAACGTACCTGATCCTAATGTCACATTACCGCCAGTTGTTCCACCACCGGCTAAGGATCCAATCGTGTCACTAAAATTATTAAGATCAAAAATAGCACCAGACACATTTGCTAAACTCACATCACTACTCGATGAAATCGCATTAGCAATACCTAGCTGTACTGTGCCAGCATTAATATTTGTTGTGCCACTGTAAGTATTTACATTTGATAAAAGTAATAATCCACTGCTTGTTTTTGTTAAACTGCCAGAACCACTAATTATTCCAGAGACTGTAATATTGCCTGTATTCGTATCAAACGAAAGTGGATTTCCATTGTTATTAATATTGCCTGATAATGTCAGTGTAGAACCACTTGATGTCGATTGAATGGTACCACCGCCAGATCCACCAATTGAAATAGCACGATTTGTTGATGTTGTACTACCCGTATATGAAAGTGTTGCAGCAGAAGCACTACCTAATGATATGGTTGCATTAACTCCTGTTGGTGCACCTAATGAACTATTACTACCCGCATTTGCTAAAGCACTTATACTTAATACACCTGCATTTATTGTTGTTGCACCAGTATAAGTATTAACTGCATCATTTAAGGTTAATGTCCCACTACCTGTTGTTGTTAATCCACCTGTACCACTAATTAAACCAGCTATTGCACTATTACTCGCTGAAGTATTTACCGTTAATGTATTTGATCCTAATGAAACAGCTTGAAAATTAATTGTTCCACCTGTGACTGTGCTTGCTGCGCCCAGTGTGACAGTATTGTTATACGTTTGAGCACCTGTTGTTGTCACATTTGCATTTAAATTAATACCCGTTGAACCCGTTACATTCACACTTGATAACGCTGTTGTACCACCAATAGCCGCACCAATCGTCACATTACCTGCTGATCCACTTGTGAGATTTAATGCAAAATTACCATCTAACGTATTACTTAAAGTAATACTGCCACTTGTTGTTGTATTGCCCGCACTTAACGTTAATATTTTACCCGAACCATTCAATGTCAAATTAGAACTAAAAGTAATATTACGATCTGCTTGCAAAATTAATGTGGTACTCGCATTCGCCCAATTTGTTTGTAATTCATTTGATGGATCACTAAAAGTAATATCACCACTTCCGAGACCTAATACATCTGTTGTCACAACTGTAACATTCGCTGTATTTAATTTTGTACCGAGATCACCAGCATTTAATGTTACACCTAAAACACCTAATACTGATGGTGTATAAGTACCACTACTATAATTAATATTTTGCGTTGTACTATCATCGATCGCAACATTAACAGGATCGAGCAACCACATTCCTATTGTGCCATGTGGTGCTAATAAATTAATTGTTCCAATATTATTAACATCTAAATAATGTCCTGATGTTTCTATATAACCACCATTACCTGATAATGCACCACCTTGCGCACTAAAATTACCATATGCAAATGTTGCATCATCAGACCATACAACTATTCCACCACCATTCCCTGTTGTTAATGCATTAGCAGATAAATTTGCTCCACTTCCAACATAAGTTATCGATGCATGAGGCAAAGGACCTTCGCCACGCGCACCGCCACCAATAAGGATTTGCCCTCCACCTGCATCACCATTAACATTAAGCGAAGCTGTTCCTTGTATTGCAATTTGCTGACCACTAATATCAATTTGACCACCCGTTTCTCCAGCTTTAACACCTGATGCATTTAGTTGTCCTGTAACATTCACAACACCAGCATCATTACCTGATAAAATAATTTCACCATTGTGTTGTGAGACAGATTTTGCTTCAACTACACCACCAACATTAATCGCATTATCCATCACATTTGCTGCTGCATTAGCAGAAATTAAAACCGTTCCACCATTTGCTATAATTGATCCTGTATTTTTCACACCATCTTTTAATGTTTCACCATTTTGATTTTTACCACTTTGTGTAACCGGTTGGCCAATACTAAAATTAATCAGTTGATTACCATTTAAATCAATTGTAAAAGTTTTTGCAGAAGCCAAAACAACTGCTCCCATGTTCGCTCGAATCAAACCATTGTTTTCTACATTCGAACCAACTAAGGCAACCAATCCATGTTCAGCAATTATTTTTCCATTTGCGATAATCACGCCATTTTCATTTGAAGGTCGATCAAATTCATAATGATTTGATAAAAAACTTTTGTTTGATATATCTGCCGTTGAAACAATAATGCTACCCACATTCACAAAAGAACTTGCACCAAAATAAACACCCGCGGGATTAACTAAAATAATGCTTCCATTTGCAAGTAAATGACCAAAAATTTGCGAAGCACCTCCTGTTGGGTTAATACGATTTAATGCAACACCACCATTAGGTTGACGAAATATCGTGTATTCATTTCCATTAATATTAAATGAACGCCAATCAATAATTGTTTTATGTGAGAATTGATTAATAATAAGTTTATTTGAAGAAGAAGTAATCGTACTCTTGCCTGCGACTACATTTCCACCTTGAGGGTTCGCTAGTACACTTGTTGTTAAAAAAATAGAAATAAAAAGACAACACCACTTGTCAAGTGTTGATTTAAAGCGCCAATTGCAATAATATAAAAATAGATTTCTCATCTCTCACATCCATTGCAAAATATTTAGTATAATAATTAGTATCTAAAATATGCGCCCACACACCTTTATATTATATATCAATAGGGCATATCGGGGATTAAGTTGATTATTTATGCGCGTTAGTTATGAATAGTGTTCAATTTTTTATCTAATAAAGGACTGATGAACTCATGAAAAATACATCTCCTACCTTCATCGTCTTCAATCAATCAATCGATTTATTATGAGGTTTAATCCTTATCATCATGGTATTAGATCATGTAAGAGATTTTTACCTGTTTAATCCTTTTTGTTTTCATGCGTTACTTAAATATTTATGGTGATCCTAGTCCATGGCAAATACAATCACGTGGTGCACTATATACTTTTATGTCCTTTATTAATGTGACGAAATATCCTCCTTCATTACTTTTTCTTTTACTCACATTAGGTATCATTTTCATTGGCTGGCCAATCTATGAAAATTGGCATGGTAAAGCCAGTGAAATTGTATTGTGTTACGGAAAAGTTTCACTCTTTTTTTATGTCATTCATTTGTACTTAGTCAATGCAGGTGCCTGCCTTTATTCCATTTACGTTTTACATTATCCAAGTGGTTGGTGGTGGGGAATTACACCGTGGAGTTCATTGCCATGGCCGAGTAACTATCATCCCAATTTATTAGTCGCTTATGTGGCATGGGCTGTCATTCTTATTATTATGTATCCTTTATGTTTCATGTATAAGAATTACAAAAGTTCACATAATTATGCGTGGTTATCGTATTTATAAAAGAGACTTAAACCTTAAACCATAGCCACGTTAGTTGGTATTTGAAGAATATTAATCGCTCTCGCAGCAAGCATAATAACAATCGTAAGAGCAATTAAGGATTGAATCATACACAAAATCTTAGCCCATCTTGTGATAACTGGCGTGTCTGTTGGGGAGAATGCAGTACTTGTATTAAATGCTAAAAAAAGATAATCAATAAATCCTGGTTCCCAATTAACAATCCAAGATGGCAAACCTGGCGTATCATAAAAATTAATTTGAGTCGGCGGAAATAAAAAAGCAGATACACGATGACCTTTTGTTAATTCACGTTGATAGGGGCCGCCCGCATCAAGGTTCCAGTACCACAAAGCAAAAACTAAAATATTCGTTGTCCATAATGTCATAGAAGAAAAAAGCAAATGGGAAGGTGAGATATATCCACCAAGCACAGCGATGACAATTCGGCCCACAGAAATGATCATATAAACGGTGATAATAATATTAACGCTTAATCCTAAGATTCGACCTATTTTAGTTTTTTCCTGCCAATGCATCACCATCATTGCTAAGATGATAACAATAACCAGTCCTATCATTAACCCCTGCGGCCCCCAATACAAAGCTCGTGGCAAGGCTTGATAAAGCAGGCTCACGCAGAGAAGGGCGAGCCAAGAAGGCCAGCGGGCATTGGGGTGAGTGAGTTTTGATGTTTTCATATCGTTAGACTATCAAAAAAATAGGGGGGACTGCTATAAAAACCTGGATTGCTTCGCTACGCTCGCAATGACGAGACTTTTTAATGAGAAAGCCTGCTATAAAAATGAAACCTGCTGTAAAAATAATTTGATCTTTTCCACAATTAAGTTAAGATTATAATTCCTTGTTGAAAGTTGTAACGGTTATAACATTATTAATTTGTTCCTTAAGGAGATATTTCATGGATAAGAAAAAAATTGCCGGTATTATCGCAACTGCAGCCGCCGTTGCATTCATTACCGCCCCCCTCACAGCAAACATGGCACAAGCAGCTGGCAAAGTAAAATGCTATGGTGTTAATGCTTGCAAAGGTAAAAGCGCTTGCAAAACAGCTAAGAATGCTTGCAAAGGCCAAAACAGCTGTAAAGGTCAAGGCGCATCAATGATGTCAGCAAAGAAATGTGGCAAAATGCATGGCACAACGGAAGAACCAACCTCCTAAAGCCTTGTTAATCAACAATACGAAAGGTGTGTGAAAACGCACCTTTCACCTTAAATTTATGACACAACAAAAAAAATTGAATCTAGGTTTTGGCCTTGGTCTACGTACCGAACATTACGATACTATCCTTTCCGAAAAACCAGATATCGATTGGTTAGAAATCATTACAGAAAATTACTTAGTCCCTGGCGGCAAACCGCATTATTATCTAGAAAAAATTCGTGAAAACTATTCCTTGGTCATGCACGGGGTTTCCATGTCCATTGGTAGTGTTGATCCCTTAGATTGGGATTATTTAAAACAAGTCAAATCATTGGCTGATAAAATCGAACCGGCTTGGTTATCTGATCATTTATGTTTTACCGGCGTGCAAGGTAAGAATACGCACGATTTACTCCCTTTGCCTTATACCGATGAAGCCATTCATCATATTGTGAATCGTATTCAACAAGTACAGGATTTTTTAGGTCGGCGCATTTTGCTTGAGAATGTATCCAGTTATTTAACTTATCATGAATCCACAATGCCTGAATGGGAGTTCTTGAAAATCATCAGTGAATCTGCTGATTGTCTTATTCTGCTTGATATTAATAATATTTATGTGAGCGCAATTAATCATGAATTTGATCCGCATCATTATCTTGATGCCATGCCTCAAGAACGTATACAACAAATTCATTTAGCAGGACATTCTGATATGGGAGATTATAGAATAGATACGCATGATCATGACATTATTGATCCTGTATGGGATTTATATCGATCTGCATTAAAACGATTTGGCATGATCTCTACGATGATCGAGCGTGATGATAATATCCCTCCTTTATCTTCATTAATGAAAGAATTACATTTTGCAAAACAAATTGCACATTCGGAATTAAAACATGAAAAACTTATCTCACTTACAGGATAAATTTCAGCAATATTTAATGAGTGATGAGTCTTATTTTCAAACTTGCGTTATCAACACAGAAAAAGTTTCTATCGAAACACGATTAAATATTTATAAAAATGCTTATCGTTTACGATTAATTGACGCACTTTCCAGTAATTATCCTATGCTTCATCTTTATTTAGGCGATGATGATTTTGAATGTCTTGCTTTAAATTATATTGATGCACATCCTTCTATTTATCGCTCTATTCGTTGGTATGGAGATCAACTTCCCACATTTTTAACTGATGATTTAGCTGAATTAGCGAAGTTTGAATGGATACAAACACTCGCCTTTGATGCTGCAGACGCACCAGTTTTAACCATGGATGAAATCAGTCTTATTTCACCTGATGATTGGGCTAATATGCGGTTTATCACACATCCTTCTTTACATTGTGTAGATCTTACCTGGAATGTTGTCTCGATTTGGGAAGCGATTTCCGCTGAAATAATTCCTCCTGAACCTATTCAAGAAGAAACAAATACCACATGGATGTTATGGCGTCTTGATTTAATTAATCAATATTGCCCGTTAACAGAAATTGAAAAATGGGCTATGCAGGCAATCATAAATCATGCATCATTTGGTGATATCTGTGAGGGATTATGTGAGTGGATGAATGAAGAAGAGGCGGTTCATTATGCGGCTTCTTTATTAAAAGGATGGGTAACCATGGGCTTATTAAGTCAAGTTTATTAAGGGAGCAGACATGAAAAATATCATTCGAACTATGTTAGTCATATTATTATTTTTTACGTTCTCTGTTCAAGCAGCAGAAACTTTAACATTAGATCCAAGCCATACTTATATTTTATGGCATATCAAACATTTCGATTTTTCGACGCAAGTAGGAAAATGGTACATCAATCATGGCACTTTAACATTAGATAAAGACCACCTTGATAAAAGTAAAGTTGATGTTGATATACAACTTGCTAATATCGTAACGGGTATTCCAGAATTAGATAAACATCTTAAAGAAAAATTATTTTTTAATGTCGATCAATATCCAACAGCGACATTTGTCAGTAATAAAGTGGTTATGAATAACAAAACTTCTGCCAAAGTATACGGCACATTAACATTACATGGTGTTTCAAAACCGGTTGTGTTGAGTGTCAAATTAAATAAAATGGGTATTAGTCCTATTTCAAATCTCATGACGTATGGATTTACAGCAACGACTGATATTAAACGATCTGATTTTGGTATTAATGCGTTGATACCAGGGTTAGGAGATGAAGTGAAGCTTGATATTGAAGCAGAAGCTTCTCCAGCGAAGGCGTAGTAGCAGTTTAGGTTAGGTTAGGTTTTCCGTTGGGCTAAGACCTGCTTCGCAGGTCTTAGCCCAACCTACATTTCTAAGGCTTAATCATGAAAATAAAAAATACAACGCAAAGATATGGTTTAATCGCTATTTTATTGCATTGGTTAATGGCGATCTTACTCATTGGATTACTTATCTTAGGTTTATACATGACTTCACTTCCCATCAGTCATGAAAAATTAAAACTCTATGGTTGGCATAAAGAATATGGATTACTCGCGCTTTTTCTCGTAATTTTTCGATTAGCGTGGCGATTAACAAATCTTGTTCCTGTGTTAACTTTGCCATTATGGGAAATCATTGCAGCGCGTACCGTGCATTGGTTGTTTTATGTATTTATGTTTGCAATGCCAATCACAGGTTGGTTACTCACCTCAGCAGCAGGACTTCCACCATCATTTTTTGGTTTATTTGTTTTGCCTGTTCTCGTTAGTCAAAATGATCAATTAATGAAATTATTTCAAGAAATACATTCCTATTTAGGATATGGATTGATTGCGCTAATTTGTATGCATGTTAGCGCTGCTTTAAAACATTATTTTATTAATAAAGATGATATTTTACAGAGAATATTTTCATAAATATTCTCATATACGCTATTGTCATCCTGAGCAAGGCTGTCATCCTGAGCGTAGCGAAGGATCAATAAGAAAGTATCATGACTTATTTTAGTGATCCTTCGCTACGCTCAGGATGACAACCTTGCTCAGGATGACAACTCTAAAACTACAAACTACTCACCAGCGCCAACGAATTTTCATCGCTAGCCAGCTCATCTTCATACCTCATCATTTGCGATACAACATGCCTATCATAAGCTTTAAACAATACATCACATAATTTTACAGCAGAAGGATTTTCATAAGCATTTTTTACATCTAAAAATTTTTGTATTCCATTGTATAAAGCAAGCAACATAATAGAAGTCAATAAAACATTGGCTGCTGTTGGCTGCAGCCCATAATCAAACATATCCATATCCACATAAACTTGAACTAACATGACTTCAATAAAATGCGAGCCTGCCATCGTGATAGCATAAAGCAATGAAACAGGATACTTATCATAGTCTATTTGAATATCAGCATATAATTGTTTAAGTGTGTCATAAAGACCTTTTTCCATCTCAACATTGCCATGCTGAAAACGAATAATATCATTCGCACTAATATGATGCTGCCTTAAAAAATCAATTGCTTTTATTTCATCTTGTTTTAATTTTTCAATAATCATACTTGTCGTCAATCGTGTTTCATTTTCTTTTATGACATGACCGATATGATCAGGATCTGATTCCTGATAGTTTTCATACATGTAATAACCCATAGAAATAGTTGAAATGGATGCAGTGACAATGGATGCACCATAACCCCAAAGAAAATTTTCTAGTGGTACCTGAAAAATATCTTTTAATGCAAAAAAGGTGCCTCCAGAAGGACCTGCTATTTTTCTTGCCTCTCTAAAAGATTTGACAACACTAAGTCGACTGATACCTACTGCAATGCGGCTGATACCTGCTGTAATGCATCTGACACCTTCTCCAACACGATTAACAATTGATCTAAGTGTTTCAAACATAAATTACCTCACTAACAATTCGAAGTATCTACTCCCACGTTTGCAAATGCTGTCTTGATATCTTCAACAGAATAAGCATAATCTTTTGCAGCATCCATCACGCCACAAGCCGCATCTGAAAATGTTTTCATACTTGATGTCCAGTAATCCATGTTTGCTTTTATCATCACATTATAAGCTTTATGCGTATCCCAACCTGGTGTTGTTGCAAGGAGATAAAATGCTTTATTTGGAATACCCGTAATAAAATGCGCATCTAAATTTGGATTGTAATCTTTCATGTTATCAATAGAAACGCCGTCTTTTTTAGGATCATCCATGTAACGCAACGCTTCTTCATGTTTTGTAATCGTATCGCCCATGTTCCAATCATTTTTTCCATTCACATAAAACTTCACTGCAGCTGATGTCATATCAGAAAATGATTCATTCAATGCTGACATTTGTTTTTCGGGATAACCAATGAATGAATGCTGCCAAGTAAATCCATGACCGACTTCATGTGCAATGACATCAATCGATGTTAAAGGATAAAATCTTTCACCGCCATCTCCAACATACACTTTATTAATAATAAACATGGCGTTCTCAAAATTTCTCCCATAATGTGCATTAATGGTAATTGGCATTGGTGTTTTACCATCTTCTTGTACCCATGCCGGAATACCATACCAATCATGAAAAAAAGAAGTGATCACATTACCCGCATAAAATGAATCAATACTAGGTGAATATCCTTGATTTACTTCATCATTTAACCAACTGGTTTCATTATTGTCCCAATCTAACCATTCTGTATTATTGTGTTTATTACTATCTTGCTGACATTGTTGAATCACATTCACACCACCGTATGAAGTATCATTCACAATAACATCATCATTTTTAAAATAACAAACAGAAAATTGATTTTTTGGTGCTAAAGTTCCTTTCATTTTTATTCCGGGTAAATGTCCTCTCCCTCCGTCATAAATTAATCGTCCTGTTTTCGCATTACCGCCTACGCCGCCAGCAATGACATTATCTAATGTCATTACTTGGTCCCATTGTTGATAAATATATAATGTATTTGCATCGATAATCATGGTGGGTTGATGCATACCTGCTTGATCTGCTTCAGCAAAAAAACTGGTTAAATAAGCATAATGCGCAATATTTTTTTCATCGATATAAATGATTTCTTTCGCTGATACTTGTTGATCTTTTGCGGCTTGTGTTTGAGTTAAACTTGCGTAAGTTGAAGTTGCTTTTTGTAAAACTTTTTGTTGTTGTGCGGGATTAAATGGCAGTACACGAGGAAGATCAGAAGCCAATGATTCATAAATAATACCATTCATCGTAACAACTGATTTAAATGAATTTTGTGGTTCATGTTTGATAAATGTCGCATGCCAAACAGGATAGCTATCATAATATTCTTGATAACGCGTGTGTTTGACCTGATTAAAATCAATATGAGTATTGACTGTTTTGAATTGTATTGATTGTGTCGCATTTATTGTAAGTAAGATAGAGGGAGATTGATGACGCAAATCAATTAATCTTGCTGCTTCTACTGAGTGAGAAACAAATAATGAAAATGGAATAGAAAATAATAGAGCCGATTTTTTTTTAAAATTCATAACATATGTTCCTTTCAAGTTTATTCAATTCGTCATTCCGCGTTTCGTCGTTGCAAGAGATTTCGTCGTTGCGAGGAGCATGCTACGCATGCTCCTCGCAACGACGAAATTTCAGCTTCCTCAAGCCGCAGATGGCAAGTCTAAGTTTAAAGACGATCTCTAAGTAGTAATTTTTTAATTGTTGGTAATGCTTTTCTTGCTGCCACCTCCCCTGCGTGAATTGTATTTAAACGTTTGTCTCCATCGAACATACCTGTTTCACCAATCTGCGGTGTAATAATCACTTGAGCACCCTCTGCGCTATAATCATTTAATCGTAGCAGCATCATGTTTACTCCTTTTAAAAATACACTCAGGCTATTCGTTGGAATATCACGCGACAAAGGAAAATCAAGACTAACTGCAATAATAATTTTAGGATGAAATCGTTTTGCCACATCCACCGCGACGGGATCAACAATACCACCGTCAATATAATTATTTCCATATAATTTTACAGGTGAAAAGAAAGGTGGAATAGCGCTCGATGCATTAACAACGGGCGCAATCGGACCACTACCAAATACATGTATGCGGCCCGTTAATAAATTCGTTGCAACAGCAACAAAAGGAATAGGTAATTCATCAAATGTTTTTGCACGCATATGATTAATTAAAAAACTTTGTACTTTTGTCCCACTGATGATGCCTTGTCTGATATTCAATAAAGAATATTCGATCACTTCATTGCGATGCGTTGTTAATAATAATCGAATTAACCAATCAGCTGAAGGATGATCTGCATAAAGCGAACCCACAATTGCACCGGCACTGGTTCCAACAATCAAATCAATAGGAATATGATTTTCTTCTAATACTTTTAGGACACCTGCATGAGCAAATCCGCGAG
Source organism: Gammaproteobacteria bacterium (assembly GCA_013288125.1). Classification (GTDB taxonomy): domain Bacteria; phylum Pseudomonadota; class Gammaproteobacteria; order DSM-16500; family DSM-16500; genus Aquicella. The sequence goes on along the minus strand of JABDCN010000015.1, from coordinate 30,140 downwards.
CACTGCCACTGCCTAATACTAATACAACGTTGGGATGTAAATGTTTAAGACGTTGAGAAACAGGTTCTTTGTCGGGGATTTGAATGGGAGGAATCGTTGTGCAGCTGGATAAAAAAATAATGGAAAGAATAAAAAATATAATGCATTTGTGTGATGATGTCATGATTTATAATGAATAATAGTAAATTATTAGGCGGGAAATTTTACTATAGACAGAGCGTATTTTCTAGTTATTCTCGTCGTTTTACAATATTCAGACCCGTCGTCATAAAGACTGTCATTAAAACTATTTCCCTCCCCTCCCTAACCCTCCCCTCCAGCGTTCGCTGGAGGGGAGGGAAATAGTTTTAAACTGAGCTATCACTGAAACACCTGATTCCAGGCAGAAACCGGTGTGCTTCCCGATGAAACAAGGCTAATGGCATTTAATTGTAAACTTGTTCCTGTACTCAAAGTAGACCATGAACTACCGTCCCAATGTATACCTGTTCCATTCGCCCCCACTGCCCAAACATCATTTGCATTAAAATATGACACGCTGAGAAGCGTATTCGATCCAACCGTTGTCGAAGACCAAGTCGATCCATTATAAGTAAGAATAGTGCCATTATTTCCCACAATCCATCCGTTACTAGCCGTGCTTCCATTAGTACTCAACATAGTTATCTCATTTAACGTATTTGTCGAAGGTGAAGTAACCGTACTCCAACTTGTTCCATTAAATTTCAATATCGTACCATTTGCACCAACAGCCCACGCTTCATTTGCGGAAACAACAGATACACTGTTTAAGACTTTAGTGGTAGGACTCGCCATGCTCACCCAATTTGTACCATTATATTCAAGAATCACACCGTTATTTCCAACAGCAAAACCAATATTACCTAATCCATCGCTATCGGTATTAATCACATTAACATCATTTAAAGTTTGATTGGTCGCATTATCTGCTGGTAGACTTGGCGAAGTTGATGGCGTCAAAACAGTCCAACTACTACCATTCCATTTTGCGATCAAATAGCGAAACAGCGAACCGGCGCAAGCCACATGATAAGTCGTGCCCACTGCCCACCCTTCTTGTGAGGAAACCATAGAAACACCATTTAAATTTAAACTAGCGCAAGGAGCTGTTACTGTCACAACCCCCCACGTTGATCCTGTCCAATGCAAAAAAACAAGATTAGTTGTCACACCTCGTCCCACAGCCCATCCATCTGCTTGAGATAACATACTAATCCCATTTAAATTCACCGCGAAAGTCGAGCTATTCAATGCAAATGCATTCCAAGCCATTTCTGTTGAATGGTTCCATTGTTCTAATTCAAAATTTTTACTAGAGACATTTGCTGCCACCCATCCATTTTGTAATTGCACACCCCATTGCAATTCACGTTGATAAGAGGGTGATGCTATCGTTGAAATAGCAGCCTGCGACGTCAAAGAACATTCATATTGACCTACACTTGTTCCGCTTGTATGGTTGGTTGCGATGCTGTCACCAGCACCACGCGTCACGCCAATAAAAGAATTGCCTGAGATGTCAGCATAATCAATTAATTCTCTGTCTATCATGATTCTTCCATGAGAAGCAAAACCAGAAGCACTACTTACAGGAATAGTTAATGCTGCCGATGTCACTGCAGCAGACAAAGTTGAGGTCGCAAATGTTGGTGCACTATTAGCCGCTGACACTGTCAATTGACCACCGCCAAAAGAGGCATTAGTCACAGCTGCTGTACCCGTTAATGCTGCACAAGTCAGACGTGTTGGTGTGCCTGTGATGGGCGCCATTGACAATAAACGCGCACCGATTTCAAGTCCCGATTCAGCATTATAAAATGTTTTTAACCCCATGAATTCCTTTCCACTGATCATGGCACGATTTGAAAACATATAACTAATCACTGATGCCATCAATCCGATCACCATAATCAAAACGACGGCGATAACAAGAAAATATCCTTCTTGATTGCGATTCGGAAGATTCTCAATTTTTTTAATGGGGCCTAATTTTTTTTTCATGACGTTACTCTCACTGCCGCAATCGTTGAATAAGACGTTGATATCGTCCCTTGCGCAACCGACAAACTCATCTTAATAAAACGTGTCAATGATGGCGTTGATGTCACTGCATTATTTTCATCAAAATAACTCAAACTTAATGTTTGTATACCACTAGCTAACACTTGGCCATTACGCGTTAGTGATGTACCACTTAATTGATACTGCACAGCATTGCCATTGATATCCGTAAAGACAAAATTATTTGATGATATAGTAGAAATATCACCTGACGAACGAATCGTGTGAATATCACTCACCATGCGATTTAATCCAAGAAATCCTTGCCATTCAACTTCATTAATATTATTAGCAGTCTGAAAAGTGTTATAGGATTGAAATAAAAATTTTCCTATTATCACACTAATGATAGCCATGAGCACCATCACAAACACCAGTTCAATTAAAGTAAAACCAAATTGTGATGATTGTTTCATCTTAAAAATTTCCTATCTGTGTAGAAAGCGATGCATCAGCTAATCCCCCCACCGAAACAGTCATTGTTTTGTAATTCGTATCACTATCCCAAGTGGTACAACTAACTGAAGCCGACAAAGTATAACCAGATGGTAAAACACAAGCACTGGTTGAAGGTGTGCTCGGACAAGAAAAAACGGAATAGCCTGATAATCGACGCTGTTCGAGTAAGGTTTCCATACAACCGCTTGCTGTGTTTATTGCGACCCATTGTTCATGTACTTGAGGCGTTTTGTTTAGTGCTGCATTAACACCAAGCAAGATAGTTCCCATCAACAACCCACTCACGACAATAAAAACAACTAATTCAATTAAAGTAAACCCTGACTGCTTATTCATTGTAGTGTCACATAACCTGTTTGAGGTGTAACTTGGACAGAGCGTGTCATACCACTTGCTGTCACAGGCACTGCGGCTGTAGAAGCAAGCGCGGTCCCTGGCGAACCGGTATCAGTATATGGAATACCACGCGAATCAAATGCAATGAGATTATTAGGCATATTAGTCAATGTTCCTATGGTGACGCCTTGTGTTAACGTCATTTGTGTCCCTCCTGAAGGTAAAATAATCGCAGACCCTGCATTATTTGTAATTTCATAACTAGAAGAAGATAGCACAACAAAACGATAACGCAGCCCAGTAGACATACTAAGGGCTTGTGCATAACGAAAATCGTTAGCCATCTGTCGTGCCGTAAAATTAACGTTAAGTCCAGTCGTCGTATCCCATTGAGGCACGACAGTAACAGCAAGTATGCCGATGATGGCAATAACCAGGACTAATTCTATGATGGTAAAACCGGCAGCGGTTTTCACGTTCATTAAGATGCCACCTTAAAATTATGATCGCCTGTCGTATAGGTTGATGTTAGACTAATTTATTTAATGTCATTTGATAGGGATTTGTTATGTATGTCAAGGATGATAACCGCCTACAGCATCCGTTAAAAAAAATACTCCAATGGTTGGATCCATTACTTGCTGAGAAACAAACAATCAGCACAAAAGAACGAGTCGCCATCAGTAACATATCAAATGAATTATCCCTAGTTGCCATGAATCATACTCACGAATCCACTGAAATACTCGACGCAACTTCATTACAATTCGATACTGTCAATAATTTATCTTTAATCATGCCAGGCATCATCAATAAACATCATTTGGAGGACATGCCAGCTTATTATCTATTAGAACCTGATGATTACCAAATATTTTTAATTGAATCACTCCCTGTTGCCCAAGATGAAATTTATGATGCTTTAGGATGGCGCTTACGCACACTACTTTCTTATCCCTTAGAAGATGCTGTCATCGATTATTTTATGTTACCACCAAAAAAAAATGCGACATCACCCATGGTCGTTGGAATTGTTGCAAAAAAAAGTCGATTATTAGAAATTTCTGATTGGTTTGATAAAATAAATATGCCCTTACAAATGATTTATATTCCTGAACTTGCCATGCGAAATTTGAGCTCATTGTATGAAGATGACGATAAAAGCACTTGTATACTGTATTTCTATGACAAAGGTATTATCTTAAATATCACTCGAAATAAAAGCATTTATTTTACTTATCGTCTTAATAAACCAGTCATAGAAGAAACAAACAATCTTAAATACGAAGAAATTTGTCTCAATATCATGCGTTATTTTGATTATTTCCAAGCACAATGGCGATATCCAAGCCCTAATCGTGTGTTTGTTATTTCACATGATCATCATGAAGAAATCGCTAAATCACTATCTGAACATTTACTTTTAACAGTGAGTGTTTATCAACCCAAATTTAATTTAATCGATCAACAACAGTTAAAAAAAATAAATAATAAATGTCTATTAGCATTAGGATGCGCTCTTTATGACAATGGAAAATACGTTAAATCAGGAAGTTAATCTTTATCAGATTTTTAAGGCGCCGCCACCGGTAACCTCCCTATTAACATGGAGAATATGTTGTCTCGCTTGTATTTTGCTTGTTCTCATTTTTATTTTAATGACCTTCATTTCTTGGGGCAATATTATTTATCTTAAACATAAAAAAAATGTGTTAACTAAAACATTGCATACATCAGAAAGTCAATTTTATGCAATTAAAAGTAAATACCCAGCCATATTTTTCGCTCACGATGTTGGCGGTTTAATGAAAAATATTCAAGAGCACATAGAATCACAACAAAAAATATTACGTACCATTACTCAAAAAAAACCTTTTTCATCTGATCTGACACTCATTGGACAATTAATTACACCCGATGTATGGTTAACAGATATTATGATTAACGATGGGCTTGAATTTACTTTTAAAGGAAATAGTTTGAGTATGCCAGCACTCCGTTTATTTTTAGATAATATATTAAATAACAAACGCTATGCCGCATATACTTTACACATCAATAAAATAGAGCAAACGCCAACTGGTTTAAATTTTGAAATTATGATCAAGAAATAATATATGGAAAAATATATATTACAATTTAAAACATGGTTTTTAAATCGCTCCACCCGAGAGCGATGCTTTGTCCTTATTTTAGGATGGGCGTTGATATATTTTATATTTTATTTCATATTTTTTAAATCGATTGATGAAAAAACAATGCAATTAAATAATGAAATTACGCAATTAAATCATTCCATCAATAATTGGCAATTACAAATCAATGCACTGCAAAAAATTAGTCAAACTGCGCTTTATAAAGAATGGATCAAACAACATCAATCTATCAATCAAATCGAAAATAAATATAAAAAATTTTTACAAACCTCTTCTTCAGCACAATGGGAAGAAGTTGTTCAAGCCGTTCTACAAACGACTAATACTATCAAAATTGAAAACATTAAAAATTTTCCTAAAACCGCCTTTCAGACAGGGGATCCTCGCATCACATCCCAAATTTATGAACAACCTTTTGTCGTCACAATGACTGGTAATTATTTTAATACGATTGAATACCTTCAATATCTCGAAAAAACATTGCCTAATGTGCAATGGAAACATATTAACTACCATGTGACTCATTATCCTTTAGCTGAAATTGAATTGGAGTTTTCTATTCTTTATGAAGAACCGATTACTTTTTCTCAATAAGATATTTCTCTTGTTATTGATACCACTCATCGCAAGGGGTGAAATATTACGTGATCCTACCTTACCACCTAATCTTCCCGCTTCGGCTGCTCAATCGAGTAGTTCTTTCCTCTTAACGGCCATTTTTACTTATCCCAATGACAGATTTGCCATTATCAACAATAACATCTCAAGGGTAGGTAATCATTTAGATAATTTTACTATTACCAATATTACCCCTGATACGGTAGAATTATCTGGATCCGAAGGTCGTTTTGAACAGCTAAAGATTGCGCCTACTGTAAAATCGGAATTATTGAAATGAAATGGATATTTTTAATGTCAATGCGGCAACATAAAGTTTATCAATGGCTGACAGTCTGTGTCGTATTCTTTCTGCTAACAAGCTGCCATACGATCCATCCCAAAATGCAGACTTCAGAACAACAAATCATGAGTACCCTCAACCACGACATTAAAACAGATGAAGGGCGATATCCTCGTCGCCAGCGACATACGCATCGATCATCATCAATCAATACGGCCTTATTACCGCCATTATCACATTACGTTTCACCCGCTAAAACAGAAACACCTCGGTTTGACGTAGCCGCAAACAATATACCGGCCAGAGAATTTTTTATGGGTCTCGTTGCTGAAACACCTGTTAATATTATTGTGTCGCCCGCCGTTACGGGGACTATTTCACTTAACTTAAAAAATGTCACTTTACATGAAGCATTAGATGCTATCCGTGATATTTATGGTTATGAGTATCACCGCACTTCTTACGGTTACGAAATTTCACCACCACAATTGGAAACACAAGTATTTCATGTCAATTATCTCGATATACAACGTACCGGTCGATCTTACACACAATTAACGACAGGACAAGTAAGTAATAAAGTTGGTACCATCTCTACCGGCGGCAGTGGTTCCTCAGGTACCGCACCGACACCTGTTACGCCTTCTTCAACACCAGAAGGCGTTGGAACAATTAGTAGTATTGAAACAAAAACAGAAATGCAATTCTTTAAAGATTTAGAGAAAGCCGTCACCAATATTGTAGGAAAAGAACCAGGTCGAAGTGTCACGATGAATGCACAAGCGGGTGTGATCATTGTGCGAGCTTATCCAAATGAATTACATCGCGTTGCAAGCTATCTGAATAACTTACAATCTAGTTTAAATCGTCAAGTTATCTTAGAAGCAAAAATTTTAGAAGTACAATTGAATGATAGTTTCCAAGCTGGCATTGATTGGGCCGTATTAGCAAATGTCGCTGCTAATCAACTGAATCAAACAGGAAATAATAATGGTGGGTTTGGACAAGCAGCAAATAGTACCTTCAATGGAACCGATTTAACGAATTTAAATGGTATTTTCGCGATTAAAATGAATGGTAATTTTAAATTGCTGATTAACTTATTGCAAACACAAGGTAACGTTCAAATCTTATCAAGCCCGCATATTTCTACCGTCAATAATCAAAAAGCCGTCATTAAAGTCGGCTCAGATGAATTCTTCGTGACAGGTGTTTCTACTTCAAATACGATTATTGGAACGAATACAATTCCCTCGCAAGATGTTTCACTAACACCATTCTTTTCAGGTATTACACTTGATGTCACACCAGAAATTAGCAGCGCAGAAAATGTAATATTACATATTCATCCGAGCATCAGTACGGTGACGCAACAAACCAAAACCATTGTGTTAGGTGCAAGTTCAACGGGTTCGAATAATACGCTTATTCTACCACTTGCTTTTAGTACCATTCGCGAATCTGACAATATTGTACGAGCAAAAAACGGTCAAGTGGTTGTGATTGGCGGTTTAATGCAAAATGTCATGAATGAAACCATTGTAGGTACGCCATGGGTGAGCAAAATACCCTTCATCGGTTCACTGTTTCGTCGTACAGAACAAATATCCACTAAATCTGAATTAGTGATTTTGTTACGACCCATTGTTGTAACGAATCAAGCTGAAATTAATAAGTTACGTGAATCAAGAAGATCATTTGTTGTATTGAAACGCCCATTCCAAGCGGGTGGCTTACCTAAAATATTTGGTAATGAGGGAGAACGGATAAATCGGTAGTTATGCTCAGCCTCGTCGTTGCAAAGAGGCCGTCGTTGCGAGGAGTACGCGAAGCGTACGACGAAGCAATCCAGGCAACCCCTGTATGGATTGCTTCGTCGTACGCTTCGCGTACTCCTCGCAACGACGAAACACCGAGTTTAGCGTCAAGTTAACTGATTTAATGTAATTTAAATTCTGGACTTGAGGTAAAAAAGGATAACCCATATGTATCAGGAATATTTTCAATTACAAGTTCTACCTTTTGGCCTTACACCTAATCCTCATTTCTTTTGTCAACTAAAAGGACATAACGATGCATTAAACACCTTGCAATTTTGCATACAAAGTGGCGAAGGATTCATTAAAATTATTGGTGAGGTTGGTTCTGGCAAAACATTACTTTGCAGAAAATTATTAGAAAATTTAAATGATAATTACGTCACGGCTTATATTCCCAATCCAGATTTAACGCCCATTGAATTACGCAAAGCGTTTGCACGCGAATTAGGTTTAGATCCTTCTTCCTCTTCAGATCAACATGAAATATTAACTTTAATCTATCATCAACTCATTAAATTACATCAAAACAATAAAAAAGTTGTGTTAATCATCGATGAAGCACAAGCATTGACAGATGATAGTCTTGAAACTTTACGCTTGCTCACCAATTTAGAAACAGAAAGCGCCAAACTTTTGCAAGTTGTTTTATTTGGCCAGCCCGAATTGGATGACCGTTTACGCAAACCACATTTGCGTCAACTGAAGCAACGCATTACTTTTTCACATCACTTACCTCTTCTTAATCGTGAAGAATTAGATGTTTATCTTAATCATCGATTAGCTGTGGCAGGACACACGCATGGTAATTTATTTACTAAACGAGCAAAAAATCTTTTATATCAAGCAAGCCAAGGTGTTCCTCGTTTAGTCAATGTACTTTCTCACAAAGCATTATTAGTTGCTTATGGTGTGGGTGATAAACAAATTGATCACAAAAGCATGAAGATCGCCATTCATGATACAGAAGCCACAAAAAAATTTCGATTTCAATTAAAACATGTCGTTACTGTCATAACTGGTTTATTTATTTTTACTTTGGTTATCAGTTTCATCATAAGGATTGTTTAATGAGCTTAATCAACAATATGTTAAAAGATTTAGAGAAAAGACAGATCCAGCTTGAAAAGCCTTATCTTAGTGCGATCTATTCCAGAAAACAAAAAAGGAAAATTAATTTATCATCTTATTATATTATTCCCTGTATTATATTGCTTGCCTGTTTTTTATTTTTATTAGTCTATTGCATCGTCAAACCTGTGGTGCCATTGCAGCATATCAAATCATTACCAACTGATTCTTTTCAGCATACGCCCATCCTCAACATGTCTGATGAAAACACATGGATTAAACATGGCTCTATTACAGGGATCACAACGCAATTAAAAGATAATATCACTGAAATGACATTTTCACTCGATCATCCTATACTTTATCGACTTGTTACCAATGAAATGAATAATGAAATTGAAATTATTTTTGATAATACTGAATTACAAGCAGCCATTCCTTCTCTTAATCAATTTGTCACTGCGATTCAATATTTACGTGCAGAACAAGACAAGCATGAAACCATTTTTCATTTACGTTTAAGCCCTGGTGCCACGATTCAATATATTAATTTAAGTAATGAAGACCATGATCCAGAATTAGTGTTAGCCATTGCTTCTCCATTAATGAATCCTCTAGTCAATCCTGCGGTATCACCACATACCACTCCCGCTAACATAATAAAAACACCTGCTATTCAAACCGTATTATCAGAACAATACCAATTAGCACTTAATGATATCGAAAAAAATAATTATGAAGCAGCTATTTTACGATTAAATGCCTTATTAAAAACTGATCCAAGCTATAAAGATGCCCGCACTTCCTTAGTAGCACTTTATTTAAATAATGGAGAACAACGTGAAGCAGAAAAAATGATTAATGAAGGGATGCAATTATCTTCTAATTATGCACCCTTTATTGAATTAAAAGCGCGTATTTTAGACTTGAAAGGTAAAACACAACAAGCATTAGATTTATTGCATACCATTTCTCCTCCTATTAACGAAAACCCTGATTATCATGCTCTGATCGCTGCACTCTATGAACAACATAATGATGATGCCCTTGCCATTGATACTTATAAACAATTAATCAATATTAATCCTCACAATGGTAATTGGTGGTTTGGATTAGCTGTATCTTATGAAAAAACAAATCAAAACAAAGCGGCAATGACGGCTTACAAACGTGCTATGGCTGAAGGTCAGCTCAATCCTGATTCCAATCAATATTTACAAACACATTTACAAGCCCTACAAAGGAGTTTACATGAAGTGGGGTAAAAAAAGTTATATTGCAGAGACATTACTCAATCAACAGCTTATCACACAAGAACAATTAGATGTTGCATTAGCAGAACAAAAAATATCAGACAAAAAAATCGGGCAAATTTTAATTGATCTCGGATTTATCGATGAAGATAATTTATTAAAAGTATTATCTACTCAATTACATGTTCCTTATATAGATCTTAAACTTTATCCTATTGAACCAGAAATTGTTAAATTACTGCCGGAATTTTATTGCAGACATTTTCGAGCATTAGTCTTAAAAGATGAAATTGATTTTTATTTAGTCGGCCTTGTCGATCCACAAGATTTTCTTGCTAAAGATGAAATTGAAAAATTAGTAAAGAAAAAAATTGAAGTTGCACTGATTCGAGAAGAAGATTTACTTAGTATTTTAGATACAATTTTCAGACGCTCAGAAGAAATTTCTCATTTCGCTGAATCATTATCTGCTGAATTAAAACAACCAGATGATTTAATCACCGATATTCAAGCCTTCTCTTCAGAAGACATCCCTGTTGTTAATTTATTACGTTCTATCTTTGAAGATGCAGTTCAAGTGAATGCTTCAGATATTCATATTGAACCTGGTGAAAAAGTATTGCGAATTCGTCTACGCGTTGATGGGGTACTGCAAGAACAAATCATTGAAGAAAAAGAAATTAGCCAAGCTTTGATTCAACGCATTAAATTAATGTCTAAATTAAATATTACTGAAAAACGTCTTCCTCAAGACGGACGTTTTTCAATCACAATTAAGCATAAAAATTTTGATGTTCGTGTTTCAACCTTACCTGTGCAATTTGGTGAATCACTAGTGATGCGTTTACTTAATCAATCTGCTGATTTACTCAATCTTGCTCAAATTGGAATGCCTCAAAAAGTATATGAACCTTATTTACACTTATTACACTCCTCTTATGGTTTACTTTTAATTGTGGGCCCAACAGGCAGTGGTAAAACAACGACTTTATACGCGTCACTCAATGAATTAAATAAAGCGGAAGATAAAATTATTACAGTAGAAGATCCCGTTGAATACCGTTTAACTCGTGTAAATCAAGTGCAAGTTAATCCACAAATTGATTTAACGTTTGCCTCAGTGCTGCGTTCTATTCTACGACAAGATCCTGACATTATTATGATAGGCGAATTACGTGATGAAGAAACAACTGAAATTGCATTACGTGCAGCAATGACAGGACATTTTGTTTTAGCCACACTCCACACCAATGATACCGTAAGCACTGCGACACGTTTACTTGATATGGGAGTAGAAGGTTATCTTGTTGCCAGTGTATTACGTGCCATCATTGCACAACGATTAGTAAGACGCATTTGCGCAAATTGTATCACTGATGACAAACTTTCAATGGAAGAAAGCATTTGGTTAAAAACATTTTGCAAAGATTTATCCGAACAAATCTCATTTAAAAAAGGCTTAGGATGTACCTACTGTCATCATACGGGATATTTAGGTCGAATTGGTGTTTATGAATTACTGTTAATGTCTGAAGAATTAGCAGATGCTTTACGACATCAAGATGCCGGTCTTTTTCATAAAGTCGCTATTAAACAGCCGACCTATCGCTCCTTAATGCAAACTGGATTAGATTTAGCTATTCACGGAAAAACAACTATTCAAGAAATTATTCGTATGTCAGGTGAAATCTAATGCCTCAATTTATTTATCGTGGACGAAATAAAGAAGGGCACCTTCGTGTAGGACGGCGTGATGCAGCATCGGCTGATATGCTGAATAATACCTTAATTAAAGAAGGTATTTTTCCTATCGAGATTTCTTTACAAAAAGCTGCTCGTTTCGACTTTGAAGCATTTCAAGATTGGTTTCAAAATAAAAGTTTACAACTGGAAGAACTCTCCATCTTTTCTCGTCAAATGCAATTATTAAGTAAAGCTAATGTACCAATGATAACGGCATTAAAACAACTTGCTGAATACACACGCAGCCGGCGATTGTCGAAAGCCATTAAAAGCGTCATTGATGATCTTGAAAAAGGAAATACCCTATCCACCGCTTTTCAAAATTGTCCTGGTGTTTTCACACCACTCATGGTGCATTTAGTTCAAATTGGAGAAAATACAGGCAATTTAAGCAGTGCTTTTTTACAAATTCATGATTATCTCGAATTTGAATTAACCAATACCAAGCAAATAAAAGCTGCCTTTCGCTATCCGAGTTTTGTGTTATTTACCATCATCCTATCTATTTTATCACTCAATTTATTTGTCATACCGACATTTGCACGGTTTTATTCGAAATCTGGAGTTACACTACCCTGGCAAACTCGATTATTAATTTCAAGTTCAAATTTTTTTATACATGATGGCTTATATGCATTAATCGGGCTAATAATTTTGATAATTTGGTTGTATCGATATGTTCATACACCAACAGGCAGATATCAGTATGACGCATTCAAATTTAAACTCCCGATGATAGGAAAAATTTTAAAACGACTCGCCTTGATACGCTTTTCACAAACATTCGCCATTACCATAGAAGCAGGTTTGTCAGTGACAAAAAGTTTAGATTTAATCAACAACTTATTACAAAATGCCTACCTTAAGGCACAAATTCTTGAAGTAAAAGAATCGATTGAACGAGGAAAAACTTTTACTGAATCCATTAAACAATTGACCTTTCTGACGCCTTTAGAAATGCAAATATTATCCGTTGGCGATCAAAATGGCGCATTAGGCCCCGCTTTAAGTTATATCGCTTTTTTCCATGCTCATGAGATGGAATATGATTTAAAAAGAATGCAAGATACAATTGGCCCTGTCTTGATTGGAATTGTTTCTATTCTTATACTGATTATGGCATTAGGGATTTATTTACCTATATGGAATATGGTAAATTTATACCATGCCTAGGATTTTTTATTTATAAGGAAATATTGCATGAACAGTCTTCTACGCTCTCGTAAAGGGTTTACTTTGATCGAATTGGTTATTGTCATTGCTATTATTGGTATTTTAGCGGCAATTGCCATCCCGAAATTTATTAATATCTCATCAACTGCGCAAAGCAATGCAACGATTGCCATTGCTGGTGCTTTATCCGCTGCCAACGCCAGTAATTATGCTGCCCGTCAATTAAGCTCTACCTTAGGTGTTGCTGTTGCTAATTGCACAGATGTCGCCAGTGCCTTACAAGGTGGCTTACCATCGGGTTATACCATAACAGCAGCCTCGGTGACCGCAGGTGCAACAGTTACCTGTACACTGACAGGACCCAGCTCTACAACCGCAACATTCTCTGCGACTGGCGTCGCTTAAGTGATATAGGGAATAGCGTGAATAGTTTGAAGTATTCATTACTGCTGATCTTATGTCTCATTTTTAGCGGTTGTTCCACGCTAACAATGAGACATTGCAATTGTCCTAATAGCATGACTGATGAAGATATGACAACGAATATACAAACCCGTTTGGCTGGTGATACGGGTCTTGCAGATCAACACGTATTGGTGGATACAAACGAACGAGTTGTGACCTTAAGTGGAACAGTTGAGAATTATACCCAACGTTGTATTGCCATCATGTTGGCAGAAAGAGTGCCTTGTGTGAAATATGTAAGGTCGAGGATTCAAATTAGGCGGTATTTTTAACAACCTATTCAAAGCTAAGAATTTGACAATCCAACTGACAACAGTTCAATTCTGCTATAGGAAGGAAGTCTGTCGTTGCGAGGAGTACGCGAAGCGTACGACGAAGCAATCCAGACAACCCCAGCTAAAAACATGCTGGGGCAAGCCTTTACATAGATTGCTTCGTCGTACGCTTCGCGTACTCCTCGCAACGACGAGACTTAGCTCTTTAGAACAACAAAACCTAATTCCACGCAACAACAGAGACTCAATTATTACTTATCGTGACCTGACAGAATCCCTGTGTTTCTTACGCCAATTTAACTTGATCTTCTTTAGCCATCGCTAAATGATGTTCCACTACCTTCCTCGTCATTGCCAAGTGATTTTGCAATGTGGTATTACTGGTCTGGCTTGAAAGCGTATCAATCAACTGAAGTGCATTTTCATGGCCTGCCACCATCGCATTGATATAAGCTTTATCAAATGCAGAGCCTTTTAATGTGGAAAGTTTCTTCAAGCCCGCACGACCATTTGCCTGTAACTGCATCACTTCACTAGTATTTACCATTTTAATTTTAAGACTGTGAGCAAGTTTCAAGGTAGCGTTCAGACTTTCGGTATGTTGCGCTATCATCATCTTCGCAAATTGAATAACGATAGGATTTTTTGTCTTATGCAACGCCAATCTAGCTGCATTAATTTCGTTATGATTTAATGCAACAATTGAGGCGACAATTGCGCCATCTTCTTGTTGTTGAGAAGCAGTGGCTGCTGTTTGGGTCGTATCGTTAGCAGCAGGATTTGTATTTGCATATACCGGCAAACTTGCGAATACGAATGAAACAGCAGCGAGAGAGACTAATAATTTCAATTTCATTTTACAGTTCCTTTTGTTAAAAATTAATAAAATATCATACGAAGCTACGCTTGGATATGGGGTCAGGCTTGCGTCATTGCATTGTATCAAGATGCAATGACGCAAGCCTGACCCCATTTATTTTTTGAAAATCAATTGCATCAATACACCAGCAAGTAACAAACAAGCCGCTGAAACAAATAATGGCACTTGAGGACTAAAATTTGCTAACACGCCTAGCAAAAAGCCATTCATACCAAAAGCAAATGCCATGATGGCGCCTGTAATCCCCATGACCCAGCCTTGTGAAGAGGCATCCACTTGATTTGAAAATAAAGTGAGAATCGTAGAATAAGCAATTGCTACCATAATAGTGATAAAAACAACATATACCCATACAAATGTGACGCGAGGTGCGAGAATAGTTAACACAATACCTAAAGCAGCTAATAGACATCCTGCCGTCGCACACGATTTTAATGAAAATCTTTTTGTTAGAGGATCAATTAAAAATCCTGTACCAATACCAAAACCCACACCCATCAATCCCATATAAAATCCATTCTGTAAAGAAGTAAATTGATAGATGCGCAACAGATACATTGAAATAAAAGAATAGAAACCCGACCAACCAAAAATCATCACTAACAAAATAATTGACAATTCACGAATCGTGTCATATTTAAATGCTGATAAAAAAATTCCAATGGCATGATGTAATTTAAATTGAATTTTACCTGTTTTAGTAAAAGTTTCACGAAATAAATATTGCAGTAAAATTGCATTTAAGAATGAAATGGCTGCAGCAAAATAAAATGGCGTGTCAAAATTAAACCAAGATATGAGTGAAGATGCCGATAATAATCCACCAATGACAGGGCCTACCGCAAACCCGACTGAAGTAAAAAATAAAATCAATCCGAGATTTCTCGCTTTGTGTTCAGGTTCACTGATATCGACGATGGCAGCTTGAGCAATCGATTGACTGCCCGCCGTAAAACCAGCAATCACACGACCGATCATCAGTAAAGTATAACTAGAAAAAACTACCGATATCGCAGAAAAAAGATAACCGATAACAGCGCCGCCCAAACAAATCATTAATGATTTTTTTCTTCCCATTTGGTCTGACAAATCACCCAAAAAAGCGGCGCCAAAAAACCAACAAAACATGTAAATGCATATGGTTAAACCATATAAAAAATTACGTAAACCGGTATTTAAGTTATGAGAAAAAAAATGTGCGTTAGCATCGAATAATAATGAATTTAAAATTGGAAAAACTAAGCCCAATCCCATACTGTCTATAAAGATCACCAAAAATAAAGGTGACGCAGCTAACATAAATGATTTTTTTGAACTAACTGTTTGCATACATCAACTCCGAAGTTAACCTTCACCTTTACTAATGGACATGAGTTCGCGATTAATTGAAAAACTAAGGACTGTTCTAACAAGGACGATAATGGCTAATAAACCAACGGCATAATAATCCGGTGTTGTCGTCGTACCGATTAAATCAGCTGCGACAATAAATTCTAATCCTAAAATTAATATTCGTCCTAAATGAAGCCGAATAGCATTAATGTTAGCGCCCTCTGCGGTAAAATCAGCCGCATTAAAATTAGCGCTCAGTAGAGAGTACAGATATTGACAGATAGAATAAATAACACCAGAAATAATAATTAACACGCCTATTGATGAAACAATATGCTGAATTATCACAACAATTTTTTGTATCATTGACCAATCCATGATCGCTCCTTTAATACATTTCCCTAGATTCAAATTTACCTTAACGTTCCCGACTCAATCTAACTTGATTCATCCAATACGCTTCCATTTCTTCATCATTATTAAAAACAATACGCTCTACACAATCTGGCCCAGCAAATTGATCGCATTTCCCATCAAATAATTTTCCATTTAAATGATCCGTTTCGTGTTGAAAAACACGTGCTTCCCAGCCTTCCATGATACACTCAATTTTTTTACCATGAATATCATAATAAGTTGCTGAAATCGCTTCATAACGATTCACTTTACCTACTGTTAATGGGATAGAGAAACATCCTTCAAACCCTGTGATTAGCTTAGGTTGTGTTTCTCCAAATCGAGCCAACGGAACATAAGAAGGATTAATCATCACTTCCATTCTATTGCCTTCTCCCGACCCATCAGGTGTAAAAATAAATACCCTTTTATTAATTCCCCATTGATTAGCCGCCATTCCCGCCGCACTTTCATGCGGTGCGCTGGCTGCTTTTAATTGTGGCGGCATAATGGAATAACACATGTCATCAATTAATTGACGTAAAGCGGGATCACTGAAATCCGTTATTTCAGGCATGACTTCACGCAAAATAGGGTGCGTCTTTTCTACAAAAAATAATAGGCTGGGCATGGTATCGCTCGATGGTTTATTGGTTTACTCGTGTTACACAGCATTGTCATCCTGAGCGTAGCGAAGGATCACTAGCATGTATTATAATCTTTTTTTGCGATCCTTCGCTACGCTCAGGATGACAAAACTAGGGTATTACTTACGCAAAAGGATCATTTTCAGGATTTTCACTATGCTGATATTCTGTCTTTCTTGCCGCATGATCTCGCATTTCCTGACCAAACAAACGTGCAATCACATATAAACTCATATCAATACCGGCAGCAACGCCCGATGATGTAATAATATTACCATCATCAACCCAGCGGGCCTGTCTAATCCAATTTGTCTTAGGGCCTTGTTCCTTCACCCATTCAAAAGCAAGTTTATTAGAAGTCGCTTTGCGATGATCAAGCACACCCGCTTTAGCAAGTAGTGCTGCGCCTGTGCAAACGCTTAATAATAATTCTACTTTATTAGCTTGTTCTTTTATCCAGTTTAATAATACTTGATGATAAATAAGTGTTCGCGTTCCTTTACCGCCAGGTACAAGCAAATAATTTAAGTTTGCAACATGATTAATATCAGTATCAGGCATAACAGATAATGATTGTGTTGATCGAATTAATTTTTTTTCTTCCGCAATAAAAACAAGTTTAATTTTGTCTGGCAAAGCGCCAAACATTTCTACCGGCCCTGTTACATCAAGTAATTCAAACTCATCGAATAGTAAGATACCTAGTGTTTTAACTTCCATATTATATAATCCTTAAATTTTGTTATGTCTTTGTTTAGCGTGTTTTAAATCCACACTCTCCGCATAATAGGTTGCTCCTACTTGTCGACAATAAATACTTATATTTCCATTATCTCCTTTAAACTTATATTTACCAGTAGAATCAAAAATTTTTCCATTAAAAGTTACTCTCTTTGGATCAATAAAAACAAAACCAATCGCTCCTTCTCTCGCACCTGCCATATGTGCTTCATTAATTTTTTGACATACTTGATCATATACAGCATCATAAAGCGCTTCACTAGGAAAATCAGATCTTTTAAGATTATTCACCAAACGGTAAATACCAGCGGTAATACCTCTTCCCGTAATATATTCACCTCTTTCTTTCTTTTGTAATGCTTGCTCTTTATCTTTAGATTTTTGTTCTTCAATTTGCTTTCTCTTTTCCTCTCTCTCTTTCTTTTCCTTTTCTTTCTCTTGTTCTTCTCTCATTTGCTTAGTCACATGCCGCGACGTTTTAGCTCGAATAGTTGTTGATTTCGCTGAAACAGAATGAAAATCCTCTCCTGTTTGTTGCGTCCCTTTTCTACTACCTGCCTTTGGCGGAGAAAGAAATGTTTTAAACCTATCTTCATCTAATGGTAGGTTGGTTAATAATTCAATACGCTGATCATTTTGCATTACAATTTCTGCATCGGAAAATAATTTTAATATTGCTTCATGATTATTACTGTTATTTTTGCCAATAAAAACACGAATAATACGCAATCCATTTTCATCACTCTCTGGTTTATATGTCATAAAATCAATATTTTTTTCGTTTGCTAATATTTTAAATTGCGTTAACAATCGATCAGTATTACGTGTTCTCGTTGCAATAATTTCCAGCTCCTGGTTCAACTCTGCCACTTTTTCAGGTATAAGCGACAATAAAGACGAAATAGAAAAAGAAATATAATTACTCCCTTTATCGACGCAATCAAGCCCATACTTCTGAAATAATAACTCTATTTGCAACACCAATGCTGAACGTTTAAGCGTTTTACCCTCACCTTGAAAAATGAGTGAAATACATTGATGAGATTCATCTGTGTCAGGAGATTTAAATTTTCCTTCTTGTACCGTTAAACTAATATGATATTTTTCTTGCGTATCATGAAGTGTATTTTTTAAAATTTGTTTAGCCTTAATTATTTCATTTTTTTGACGTGTTTCATGAGAAAAATCAAAATCTGAGAAAAAATCTCTCGAGGCTATTTCAAGCACCCCGTAAAGAGCAAAAAACAATGATAGTGATATAACAGCATCACCGATAGAACGAAAATCAATTGTTTGGAAAAGTTGATAAATAGCAATTGGAATAATACAAATACTAAAACATCTTGCAATACGTTTGTTTCTTTGTGCTATTTTTTTTAAACTTTCAACTTGATCTTCTAAATATTTAATCGTTGTAGCAGCCTGTTGAGATGTTTTTATATTCATTTGGGAAAATGGTAGAGAAGGATAAAAAAAGTTTTGATAATATCTGCTAATTCGTTGATGTGTACAATCATACATAACTGGTATAAATGATAAAAAACACCTACCCACTTCATAATAACGATTAATTACAGCAAGATTTTCATGTTCTATTTTATGCTTACCAAAACGATAAGCATGATGCTCTAACTCTTTTTCAATTTTTAAGAGACGCGATGCTACTTGCCTTTCTGCGTTAGCAATAGTTTCCATCGTCGACGCTCTCAGTTCTTTCAAGTCACGAAGTTCTTGATCACTCAAACCCGGTCGTTTCAGTATAACATCATATTCAAGTACTGTTTTTTTATTTAATTCCAGCTTTCTCTGCTCTTCATTAGCATAAGATCGAAAGTATTCATTCTCTTTTTCGTACTCATAAATAACACTCGCCTCCTCCGATCCCTTACGAAACCAAGCATTTATTGCACTATCTGGATTCGTCGAGATTTCTTTTTCACAATATGCACGTAATCTATCAAGCATCATCAGGGAAATATAAGAGAGCGACGCCGTTAAAAAATACGTCGGTGGAGCTGAACAATATCGAATAAGTTCAGCTTTTTCTTTAAGTAATTGATCCATTTTTTCTTGTTGTTCTGATGTTCTTCTATCTGTTAGAGTACGTTGCATGCACCTTTTCCTCGATTATCTTGTTTAAAATAAACACAGGTTATCATTCTTATTAGTGTATTATATATTAATTAATCATCAATATGCAATAAAATTGAACATTAATGTGATGTGATATTGATTTTAAGATACTGTTTCAACTAGCGATGATGGCGTTATTTTTTCTTCTCGATGCGAAAATATTCTTTTACCAAAATAACAACTCAAACAACATAACACAGCAATCGCAGCCATATAACCGGCCGGTGCAAAGGGCGAGCCAAATATTTGGATCACTAACGTACATATAACGGGACTTAAACCGCCAAAAAATGCGAACGCTATATTATAACTTGCTGCAACACCTGAATAACGAATTGAAGTAGGAAATAATCGACTTATCATGTCGCAGTAAGAAGCAGGAATAAATCCAAACATCATTGAGAAAGCAAAATAAACAAACACTAATGCCGCTGTACTACCATTATTTAATATTAAAAATAAAGGATAAGTACAAACAGCCAAACAAGCTGTAATAATTAAGTAAACTATTCGACCGCCAAAACGATCAACCATCCAGCCGCCAATCAATATATTTATATTCATTAAAAAAACAGAGAGCGTATTGATTCTCATCACTTCGTCATAATTATAATGAAAATATTGATGTAAATATTGCGGAAAATAAAGATAAAGAAAAACTGAAACACATCCAATTGAAACAAGCAACATACCTTGTATCACTTGTTTATTTGCTTGTTTAATTAACGTAACAAAAGGAATGCGTTGTAACTCCTCTTTTTTTAACGCAGAAAAAGCGGCTGTTTCATGTAAATAACGCCGCACAAAAACAGAAGCCAAACCACATATCCCGCCAATTAAAAAAAGAATACGCCAAGCATAGTCGATAATTTGTGATGTCGTAAACATGGAAGTTAAAACGGTTGTTGAAAAAGAACCTAACATTAAACCCATGTTAATACCAAAAAACAAAGTCGCTAAAGCAAAACCGCGACGATTATCTGGCGCATGCTCAGCAACAAACGTAATCGCTGCTGGAATTTCACCGCCAAGTGCTAATCCCTGCATCATTCTTAATAACAATAATAAAATAGGAGAAGCAATGCCAATTTGCGCAGGTGTTGGCAATAAACCAATGCCAAATGAAGGGAGTGCCATAAAAACAACGGTTAATAAAAAAACAACTTTTCTGCCGTACCGATCACCAAAATGGGAAAAAATAATACCGCCTAAAGGACGTAATAAATATCCGATAGAAAAAATAGCTAAAGTTTTTAGAATTGCAACTTCTGCTGAATTATCAGCAAAAAATATTTTTTCTAGCATGGGTGCGAGAAAGATGTAGATAATAAAATCGTAATATTCCAACACCCCGCCCAGAGAAGAAAGAAACAACGCTCTTTTTTGTATGGAAGTAAAAGACATCTTAATCAGCCGACAATTGTTCTTCACTCAATGCTTGCAGCACTGATTTCTTTTCTTTACAGGCTTCAAAAAATCGAGATAAATGCGGCCAGGATTTTCTATCAATACCAAAATGCGGCAACCATCTTGCAACAGTAAATAAATAGGCATCAGGCAGCGTAAAAGAATTTCCAACTAAATAATTACGATTTTTAAGATGTTTATCAACATAATCAAATTTAGTTCTAAGATAAGGGACAAACATTTTTTCTTTTAATTCAGCAGGTATGTTGGGATTAAATAAAGGGCTGCAATTTTTATGTAAATCGGTAGCAACGTAATTCATCCATTCGAGTACTTGATAATGGTCAAACTGCGTATTTGGCGGAAATAATTTAGTCGCGTGATGTTTGTCTGCTAAATATTGTTGAATCACACCATTTTCCGTTAATATTTCGCCTGTATCTAGTTTGAGTGTAGGTACAGCGCCTTTAGGATTAATGGCAAGAAAATCTTCCCCTTTTTCTGTTTTTTTTGTTTGCAAATTAACCAATTCAAATTCGCAGGGAATACCCATTTCATGAAGAAGAATACGAACGGCTAATGAACATGCGCCTTTACTATAATAGAGCTTCATCTTACCTCACTCCTATGAAAAAATGTTGAAAGATGATACTGTATCTGCCGTGTAAAAACCAACAAAAAGAATGGGGTCAGGCTTGCACAATTGCACATTGTGACAATGTGCAATTGTGCAAGCCTGCCCCCTAAAGAGAGGAATCAAAATGAGTAATATTGCGATTGATCATCCCGTATTAGGGAAAAAAACTGAGTATGTTAATCAATACGACCCTCAATTACTTTTTCCTATCCCCCGCAAAAAAAATAGAGACGCAATTGGTGTTACTCAAACATTACCTTTTTTTGGTTTTGATATCTGGAACCATTATGAAGTTTCATGGTTAAATCAAAAAGGTAAACCCATCGTCGCAGTGGCAGTGATCACCATCAAATGCGATTCCATTAATATCATCGAATCAAAATCAATGAAACTTTATTTCAATTCGCTGAACAATACTATGTTTCATGATATTGATGAAGTAACAAAAGTGATTGAAAAAGATTTAAAAGAACGCTTGGAAACAGATTTTATTCATGTTAAATTAATTCCTGTTTCGCTTTTTAATAAAGAAGAAATTTATTCTGCGTTTCAAGGCATTTGTATCGATCAATTAGATATTCCCTGTTCGACTTATCACGCTAATCCTGCTTTTTTACAGACTGAAAATGAAGTTATCACTGAAACGCTTTGTTCAGATTTGCTCAAATCTAATTGTCTTGTGACCAATCAACCGGATTGGTGCAGTGTACAAATAACTTATACCGGTAAGAAAATTAATCATGAAAGTTTGTTACGCTATATTGTTTCATTTAGAAATGACAATGAATTTCACGAACAATGCGTAGAAAAAATTTTCATGCAAATTAATACTTATTGTAAGCCTTCGGAGTTAATTGTGTATGGACGCTCAACGAGACGCGGCGGTTTAGATATTAATTCGTATCGTTCTTCACAACCGGTTGAGTGGAGTAGGATTCCGAATATGAGGTTATGTCGGCAATGAAGGTTAGGATTATACTCAGGCTCGTCGTCCCGCGGCTTGTCCGCGGGATCCAGAAATAATAAACAAAAATCGCGTAGCTTCTCTGGATCCCGCGAACAAGCCGCGGGACGACAGCGCATAAGACGAAAATTAAAATCTATACTAAGGACATTATGCAACCTACCACCGAAAACACAGAAAAAATTCAAGGTACCGTCGAACGTATCACCTTCCACAATCCTGAAAATGGATTTTCTGTTTTACGTGTTCAAGTCGATGGCTACCCTGACTTAATCACCATTGTCGGCCAAGCATTCAATATTGCGGTCGGTGAAACCATTGAATGTGAAGGTACCTGGCAAAGAGATAAAACTTATGGCAAACAATTTAAATCTAGTCATCCTATTCAAGCCGTTTTACCTCACACGCTTGCTGGTATGGAAAAATATTTAGCTTCTGGCATGATTAGAGGTGTTGGGCCTCATACCGCAAAACTTTTAATTAATGCATTCGGTGATCAAGTCTTTGCTGTTTTAGATAAAGAACCTGAAAAATTAGCGACATTACCTGGCATAGGAAAAAAAAGAAAAAAACAAATTATCGCTTCTTGGTCACAACAACAATCCATACAAAATACCATGGTATTTTTGCAGTCTTATGGCATGAGCGTCAATAAAGCAGTACGCATCCATAAAACCTATGGCGATCGCGCAAAAGATAAAATCACAGAAAATCCTTATCAATTAGCTTTTGATGTACAAGGTATTGGTTTTAAATCTGCAGATGAACTTGCAATGCGTTTAGGATTTGAAAAACAATCTATTCATCGAGCACAAGCCGGCATACATCATGTTTTACAAGAACATTGTCAACAAGGTCATTGTGCAGCACGTCATGAAGCCTTAATTGAAAAATGCAGTGAGTTATTAGAAATCGATGCTTCTATTATTCAAGAAGCCATCAATAAAGAAGTGAGTCAGCAACATCTTATTATCGATCAGCTAGAAGAGGAAACGGCTATTTTTCCTGCTCTTTTTTATCATGCTGAATTATCTGCCGCGCAAGAATTAATAAGATTATTACAAGGCAAATTACCTTGGGGTGAAATCGATGTCATGAAAGCGATTCCTTGGGTTGAAGAAAAAACACAATTACAATTAGCGGATTCACAAAAACAAGCAATAGAAATTGCCTTGCAGCATAAAGTAATGATCATCACAGGCGGCCCAGGCGTTGGTAAAACAACGATTGTAAACAGCATGCTTTATATGATGAGAGCAAAACGATTAAGTGTTGCGTTGTGCGCACCAACAGGAAGAGCAGCTAAACGATTAGCAGAATCGACGCGATTAACAGCGAAAACTATTCATCGTTTATTAGGATTTAATCCTGAAACACGTTCATTCAAACATGATGATACGAATCCATTACCCATTGATGTTCTCATTATTGATGAAGCATCCATGATTGATATTTTATTATTGCATCATTTACTGAAAGCCGTGCCTGATCATGCTGCTGTTTTTTTTCTTGGTGATGTTGATCAATTACCTTCTGTGGGATCGGGTGCTATTTTAATGGATATGATTCGTTCCAACATTATTCCTACCGTTAAATTAACAGAAATATTTCGACAAGCCGCAAATTCTCATATCATATTAAATGCACATCGCATTAATACAGGTGAATTACCTTTACCTAATGATAGCGCACTCAGTGATTTCTTTACGATTTATGCTGATTCGCCAGATGAAATACAACAACAATTATTAACGCTTGTTACCACACGTATTCCATCTTTTATGCCTTGCAATCCCATAACAGATATTCAAATTCTTACACCCATGAATCGCGGTCAATTAGGTACAATTGCTTTAAATAGTGTTTTACAACAAGCATTAAATGGAGAAGCACAACCCAAAATTTCTCGTTTTGGTCTCACCTATTCCCCTGGTGATAAAGTCATACAAACCGTTAACAATTACGATAAAGATGTTTTTAATGGTGATATTGGCTTTATTGCGCATATCGATTTAGATAAAGCAGTCGTCAAAATTGCGTTTGATCATAAAATTGTTGAGTATGAATTTAATGAATTAGATGAATTGAGTTTGGCTTATGCGATTAGTATACATAAAAGCCAAGGGTCTGAATTTCCTATTGTGATCATCATTGTATCAACACAACATTATTTAATGTTAGCCAAAAATCTTTTATATACGGGTGTAACACGTGGCAAACGTTTAGTCATTTTATTGGGCAGTAAAAAAGCTGTTCATATTGCAGTCAATAATAACCAAGAAAATAAGCGATTAACGAAATTAGCTGAACATTTGAGCGTGTTAAATCACGAAATTTAGTGTACAATAAGTTCCATTATAATAATTATGATCACTAAAATAACATGCTCACACATTATGAACCGATAGATAAAAAATATGTCGCCCAAACAGGCTTTAAACTGTTGGGACTATATGTAGGCGTGGGCGGATTAACCGTTAATATTTGGATGCAATTTGCATCACAAGAAACACAAGATACCTACACTTGTGAAAATGCACAGCTGCAATTTAATGATACAAGCGCTCTCACTAGGTTTTTAAATGCTTTTTACAGAGATTATGGCAATCGCATGTTTAACTTTGGCGGTTTATGTGCTCTTCTCATTCCTACCAGTTATTTCGCAGCTACACAACTCAGTTTATGTTTGAAAAATAAACCTCTACTGAAAGATGAAATAGTAGATATGATTGTTAACGCAGCAAAAACAAGCTTTAATGTTGGAAGTACTGCTGTATCGATCGCCCAACTTCATTGGCCCAATGCAGCTAAATATCCTTTTATCATTTTCTCTGGTACGCCGCTTATTCGACCTGCTTTACGTTTTTTTGATATCAATTATCCTGCTCGACCTTCTTGGCCAGCATTACATCGTGCCATGCCAAATAATGCAATGATGGCAAAAATTGCAGCTTCTCTTGAAGCTATCTCAACCATTGCTGGTCTTGCTTCCGCTGTAGATGGTTTCATCGCTATGATGGCTGATCTTTTCTTCGATGCAGAACATAAAAATGATTGGCCTTATACTGATTTAACACTTAACATTTCGATTGGTGTTTGTATTTTCGCTGGTGCATTATCTATCCTGCATGAACAAGGTTATTACTATACAACCGCTGCTTCTATGTTATTAAGAACTTTTCGTTTAATTGATATGCCTTTACTTTCAATTCTTTTCTGTCTTGATCAAGATTTAGAAAATTACAAAACATTCGATAATCTAGCGATTTATTTAGTCGGACTCATTTCTCTTTTTTCAGCGTTTATTGCAGGATTAAGTGTTAATTATACGATGCCAGCCAATGATAATGATCCTAATAATAATCCCGAACCTGCCATCCCTGAAATTCATGAAGATGAAAATGAACAAGCCGCCGGTGAAATAAGACCCTTAATTAGTCCAATCGATCAAGAACATCCTTCTATCAATACTGCTCCTAGAGAAAATGCACGCCATCAAATAATACAGGTTAGCCCTATATTCAATTTATTTTCTTCTAGCAACTCTTCTCAATCTGAAAGTGATTCAGAAGAAGCTGACTATTCTGAAGAGACTGACTTTGATGATAGAATTACATTTGGAGCAACGACATGAAGACCATTAGTAAATATTTTCTATGCCTCATGAGTTTTGTTTTTTTATCTTCTGCTTATGCTAAAGCCTGCATTCCTCATCATGATACTTCCGTCAAACTACTTTTTTTACAGCAAGCTAACTCAGGCTCAATACTTCCCATTAAAAATAAAGCGGGATGTTATCAACTTGTGCTTGAACGTTTACATCCTCATATTTTATATTTCGGCAGCGCACCAAGCAGAAGTACAGGTCATTTTACCGTTCAACAATTTCTTGTCACATTAGAACATAATCAACGCGTTGATCTTGTTGTCCCAAATGGCACCTTAAATGCTTATTCTGACCCGCTCAAACGAGAAATTAATTTAGTGGGTAAATTAAGCAATGCTTTTTATAAAAATAAAGATTTTCACTATAACTTTTGTTTGTTAAACGATAATAAAACAGTAAAAGAAGGTAAATTGCGCGTCATCAATTTATTTATTGATCCTGTCCATCGTTGGCCGCCGTAGATTCCGTCAAAAAAATAAAATCATTATTCCCCGCAAATAGTAATATCCTGATCCACGCTAATACAAGCATGATAATTTTCTATCATGTTAGAAATGACCGTATTGATAAAAACATCTTCATCCGATTCCAAATTCAGCACATTTTTCAACGGTGAATTAAAATTAATGGGAAATACAACTTGGTAAGGCGCAAGACTAAATAAAGAAACTGGCGTTGGTGGTGGTACTGGCGGCACAGGTGGTGGTACCGGTCCAGAAGTAATCGTTAAAAATGAACCAACATAATTCATATTATAATTTGCGCCAGCTGCTAACGTACCAATCGTAATGGGATAAGTACCAACACTTTGTCCAGGAACACGACTCAGTTGGCCCGTTAAACTATCGTTAATATTAGTCACACCTCCCATCCAATTCGTAACACTATTATCCACCAAACCATTGTCAGAATAAGTCAATACGGGATCAGGTGTACCTACTACTTTAGTTTCAGGATTTGCTTGTACGGTCAATGAAGCTTGATCAATCGATAACTTTGGTGATCCTGTAAAAACAGGCGCACTATAATTTCCTGATGCACTACCCGATAATGCATTGAAAGTCGCAGCTGTAATAGCATACGGACCTCCATTAACCGTTTCTCCAGCTACTCTCGTTAATGAAGCAAGTGTTGTTTGCACATTTCCCGTATCATTAATATTAGTTACATTACCATTGATATCTGTCACAGATCGATTCACCACATTTCCCAACGTGACAGTAATTCCATTTAATGCAGGATCATTCGTACCATAAGTTTTATTTTGATCAGCAATACTTCCTGTCAATGGTCGTTGTGTAATGTGAAATGGATTACTCAATCCATTAAACGTTAGATTATAATTATTGCCACCATTACCATCATTTATCGTCACCGTATTTTGTAAGAAATTATAATTACCGACATTTTCTCCCGCAGCGCGTCCCATGGAACCTGTTGGCGTATCACTCCCAAATAATGTGCCAGAGGTAACGGAATAAGCTGTCGCAGCTGAAGCAGGATCATCCGTACCATATACTTTTGTTTGACCGCTGTTTGAACTAATTGTTAATGAAGCTGGTGTAATAACACCTGTATTGGTGCTGGCACTATTTGTTGCTAAAGCATAACCATACACTGTCGCTGCGCCATTCGTTGCACTAGCAATCGTAATGCCTGATACAGAAACATTAATACCATTACCCACATTGATTGTCGCATAGGTTCCTGTTGATGGATTAAATGTCACTGTATCACCATCGACTGTACCCGTACTCGCATAATGGCCCGTCAAGGAAGCCGTATTAGTCGCATCATACGTTTTTGAAATCGTCCCCGTTAATGATGGTGTAATCGTAGGCGCCAAGGTATAAAGAAATCCATTTCCTGTTCCTTGCACAGTAGTCACACCAAAAGTTGCATTATATTGTTTAAAGTTATAAGCAAGTCCACCACGATTATCTGGTGTACTGCCGCCAAAGGGATTTGGATTACTTGACCACACAAGAAATCTACCATTACTGCCAGGATTTAGTGAAAATGAACCTGAGTTATTAAATCCCGCACCTGACAACACAAGAGAATTGCCTATGCCGCCTGCTGTTAGTGAACCTGATAATGAAATAAAACCTGAAGAAGTTGCTGTTAATATTCCGCCTACATTAGAAGCACCTAGTGTTAAATCCGCAGCATTATTTATCGTGGCATTGTTTGCACCAGTAGTTGAAAGTGTTACTGCACCGCCAAATTGATTCGCTTGAGTCAGCGTAATAGCATTCGCACTAGCATTAAAACTTGAAATATTTGGTATAGTCAATATTCCAGTTTGTGTAATATTTCCATTTGCAGTAACCTGCAAGTTATTCGTTATACCGGTCAATGTAACAGTTGATAATGACAGACCTGCGTTAGTTAAATTCACCGTCAAATTAAATGCACCATTAATATTATTTGCGAATGTCATGGTACCTGATCCTGCACCAGCAATAGTTGTATTGCCTGCCAGTGTAATCGGATTATTGAGCGTGATATTATTGCCACTCAATGTCAAAGCACCTGTCCCTCCTCCATTCAAAGATAATGTATTTGTATTACTTAATGCTGCGTTATTAAATGCAAGATCTAATGTAGAACCTGTCGTCACCGTAGTCGAGGTAGAATTACCTAATCCATTGGGATTTCCAATACTAAGCGTACCTGTATTCAGTGTTGTGGCACCGCCATAAGTATTGTTCCCATTTAATGTAATAGTACCTGTTCCTACTTTTGTTAAATTAAATGCGCCGCTAATAATTCCATTTAATGTTAATGTACCAATGCCGCCTATTCTCGAATCAGAAGCCAAAACGATATTGTTATTTACTACATTATTTGTACCTGTTCCTATCAATGCACCAACAAGGCCTTGTCCATTTCCATTTAATGTAATTTGATTGGTGTTAGTCAGCGTGCCTGCAGAGAAATTCATTTCTAATGTTCCACCAGAAGCAACTGTCGTACTTGTTGTGTTTCCTAATCCACCTACATTTGCCACTGTGAACACACCATTAGTGATATTTGTTGCACCACTGTATGAATTGGCATTTGATAATATCAAATCACCATTACCTGCTGAGTTTATTCCACCTGCTCCAGTGATACTGCCAGCAAGATTGAATGCAGCATTAGCTGTTGTTGATGTAATCGTTGTTGTGTTGTTAAGTGAAATAGGATTACTTAAAGTATCTGTCGTATTAGCCGCTGTTGAATCTGTTAATGCACCGCCTGCAAATGTCATCGCGCTATTGTTTGATAAAGTGTTACCACCAAGATTAAGACTCAGTGTGCCGCCATTGACATTAATGTTTCCTGTCGTACCTAAGGCACCTTTGTTCGTCACACTTAACGTACCTGCACTCACCGTCGTACCACCAGTATAACTATTGCTTGCATTACTAAGCGTTGTTATGCCAGCACCTACTTTAGTCAAAACACTGATACCGCTTTCACTGATAATGCCATTTAAGACAAGCGAATTTGCACCACCAACTGATGCACCACCGCCTGCGAGTATAATATTGTTTGATAATGTATCCGTTGTCGTACTTGAAAATAACGCACCTGCTCCACCTACACCAGTGCCGGTA
>JABDCN010000014.1:41785-42330 GCA_013288125.1 Gammaproteobacteria bacterium | reverse complement strand
TCAAGCGTTCAACACGCTGCATTAATGTTTCTTTTTTATCTTCTGCATAGAAAAAAGCAGCATCCGCTAAACGTGCACGCAATACACGTTCATTGCCCTCAATCACCCGCTTAGGTTTGTGACTTTTAATATTGCTCACAATAATAAAATAGGGCATCAACTGATTTGTTTCCACATCACAAACAGGAAAATAACGTTGATGATCTTGCATAGCAGAAATTAAAATTTCTTTTGGTAAATGCAAAAATGTTTTATCAAATTCACCAAACAACACAACGGGCCATTCGACCAAACCTGTGACTTCATTGATTAATGCTTCATTTGCAATAAAAGTTGCGTGTTTATTTGATAATATTTTTTTTGTTTCTTCTAAAATAATTTCACGACGTTGATTGAAATTGACCATCACATAAAATTTTTCTAATGTCGATTCATATTTATTGGCTGAAGAAAGTATAATTTCATCAGGCGCTAGAAAACGATGTCCAAACGTAGTGCGTCCACTTTTTATGCCTAAAATATTCCCTTCAATTACTTCAGTATCA
>JABDCN010000014.1:0-41775 GCA_013288125.1 Gammaproteobacteria bacterium | reverse complement strand
AGTATCATATAACATCACGACTGAATGAATAGGACGAACAAATTCTGACAGCCCTGATCCCCAACGCATGCGTTTAGAAATAGGTAAAGCAAGTAATGATTCTTCGATTAATGCAGGTAATAATTCATTAATCGTTTTACCTTGTATTTCCTGCTTAAAACCAACCCATTCACCTTGCTCTGTTTTAATCGTAATTAATTCTTTTGGTGTGACACCGCATGATCGCGCAAAACCTTCACAAGCAGCAGAAGGTTTGCCCGATGTATCAAAGGCGACAGATAAAGCAGGGCCTTTGCGTTCAATACATTGTGCTGTTTGTTGAGCAGCAAGTTGTTTAACTAACACAGCCAATCGGCGCGGTGTTGCAAAAAAAATAATATCTTCGAATGACAATCCAAGTTTATTCAATCGTTCTTTTATTTGTATGCCAAATGCTTCCGCCAATTTCAATAAAGATTTAGGCGGTAATTCTTCTGTTAATATTTCGACAAGAAAATCTTTTAACATAATGGAAACCCCAACGCTTCTCGCGCTTGATAATATCGTTCAGCAACTGCTTTAGCCAGTCTTCGTATTTTTAAAATATGATGTTGACGCTCAGTCACAGACAAAGCACGTCTTGCATCTAACAAATTAAAAGTATGTGATGCTTTCAACATCATTTCATACGCGGGCAAAGAAAGCCCTGCTTCAATTAAACGTTCGCTTTCTTTTTCGTAAAAATGAAAATGATCGAATAATGTTTTGATATCTGCTTTTTCAAAATTATAAACAGACATTTCCACTTCTAATTGTCGATAGACATCACCATAGGTGACAACACTTTGTGGTCCTTTACTCCACACTAAATCATAAATATTATCAATTTGTTGTAAGGACATCGCTAATCGTTCAAGACCATACGTAATTTCACCTGTCACTGGTTTGCAAGCTAAACCACCGACTTGTTGAAAATAAGTAAATTGTGTCACTTCCATGCCGTTTAACCACACTTCCCACCCCAAACCCCAGGCGCCTAATGTGGGAGATTCCCAATTATCTTCGACAAAACGAATATCATCCGTTGTTGTATCGACGCCTAATGTGCGCAATGATTCCAAATAAAGATCTTGGATATCAGAAGGAGAAGGCTTTAAGACGACTTGAAATTGATGATGCCGTTGCACACGATTGGGATTATCGCCATACCGACCGTCAGTTGGCCGTCTACTGGGTTGCACATAAGCCGCTCGCCAAGGTTCTGGGCCAATAGCGCCTAAAAAACTCGCAGTATGAAAAGTGCCAGCGCCAACTTCAAGATCAAGGGGCTGCATCAACACGCAACCTTGGCTCGCCCAAAAAGTTTGCAAAGTTAAAATAAGCCCTTGAAAAGTTTGGCTATCGTTTGCTTGTTTCATAAAACAATCATCCTTTCATTCGTCTTATGAGATGATATGCTATACCCCTAAACACGCATAGAGGATTTTGTCATGTCGTTAGACCTTCCTGCTTTTAATACAATCGAACCAGCCAATATTCGTAACGCCATACAGCAAATCATTACCCAACATCGTCAAAAAATTGAAACCTTGTTGGCCCAAACGCATTCATATACTTGGGATAATTTCATGCGGCCTTTAGAAAATTTAGGCGATGAATTAAACAAAACATGGTCGCCGATTTCACATTTGCATGCCGTTTGCGAATCAGATGCATTACGTAAAGCATACAATGAAACACTTCCTCTTTTAACCGAGTATCAAACTGAACAAGCGCAAAATGAACATTTATTTAATGCAACCAATCACATTAAAAATCATTCAGAATTTACGCGATTAAACCCTGCGCAACAAAAAATTATTCATAATGATTTACGTGATTTTAAATTAGCTGGCGTTCATTTAGCAGATAAAGAAAAAAAACGTTTCAGTGAATTACAACAAAAACTCAGTCAACTCTCGACAACGTTTGCAGAACACGTGTTAGATGCAACTCAAAGCTGGGTCTTGCATGTCACTGAAATTGAAAAATTAGCTGGTTTACCTCAACAATCATTAGATTTAGCCAAAGAACAAGCAAAAGAACGCGGATTATCAGGTTACATTATTACCTTAGATTTTCCTTCTTATTCCACTGCCATACGATTTTTAGATAACAGGGAATTACGCAAAACACTTTATGAAGCATACGGAACACGTGCTTCAGATCAAGGGCCCAACGCAAATCAATTTGACAATACGCCTATCATGAATGAATTACTTGCACTTCGTCATGAAATGGCATCACTCGTCGGGTTCCCAACCTTTGCGCACTATTCTCTTGCAACCAAAATGGCAAAAACGCCTGATGACGTTTTACATTTTTTAAATGATTTAGCAGCACGAAGTAAACCGCTTGCAGAAAAAGAATATCAAGAGGTCATCGCCTTTGCGAAAAAACAAGATCGTCTGGATACAGTTGAAGTATGGGATATTCCTTATTATTCAGAAAAATTACGTCAATCTACTTTTGCTTTTTCACAAGAAGATCTTCGTCCTTATTTTCCTATCAATAAAGTATTAACTGGTTTATTTTCTCTTGTGAATAAATTATATGGCTTGAGAATTACACAAGAAAAAAATATTAATGTTTGGCATCCTGATGTTTCATTTTTTTTAATTCATGATGAAAAAAATCAATTACGCGGCGGATTTTATATTGATTTATATGCACGGTCACACAAGCGAGATGGTGCGTGGATGGATGATTGTCGAACCAGAAGACGTTTGAATGATAAAGACGTGCAACATCCCGTTGCTTATTTAACCTGTAATTTTATGCCCCCGGTCAACAATCAACCCGCTTTATTAACACATGATGATGTACTCACTTTATTTCATGAATTCGGGCATTGTCTGCATCATTTACTGACGCAAGTGGACTATCCTTCCGTTGCTGGCACGAATGGTGTGCTATGGGATGCCGTCGAATTTCCGAGTCAATTCATGGAAAACTTTTGTTGGGAAAAAGAATCTTTAGATTTAATCGCCGCACATCATCAAACAAATGAACCTCTGCCAGATGATCTTTTTAAAAAAATGATCGATGCAAAACATTTTCAAACAGGATTGCAAATGATAAGACAAATTGAATTTTCATTATTTGATTTTCGTTTGCATCTTGAATACAAACCAAATACGCCTGATTTTGTTCAAGCTATTTTAAATCAAGTACGACAGGATGTTGCTGTGATTCATGTTCCCTCATTTAATCGATTTCAACATAGTTTTTCTCATATTTTTGCTGGCGGTTATGCCGCAGGCTATTACAGTTATAAATGGGCAGAAGTATTATCTTCAGATGCTTATGCCGCTTTTGAAGAAAATGGAATTTTTGATCACAAAACGGGATTATCATTCATGCACGATATTCTTGAAGTTGGCGGCGTGCCAGACCCCATGCAAGCGTTCATTGCTTTTCGAGGACGAGAACCGACGATTGATGCTTTATTGAGATTGAGCGGAGTAGTTTAAAATTCACTAGAAGGTTTTGAATAATGTTGGCTATCATTGAATCTTACCGTGCCGGGTTGTTCGCATCAAAATACTGGGTGCAAAATTTAATTGCCGGATTAATTGTTGGAGTCGTTGCGTTGCCTTTAGCGATGGCTTTTGCAATTGCTTCTGGTGTTAAGCCAGAACAAGGTCTTTACACAGCAATTATTGCAGCATTAATAGTGGGTGTTTTTGGTGGTAGTAGAGTACAAATCGCAGGCCCTACAGGTGCGTTCGTTGTTATTCTTGCTAATATCACTGCTCAATACGGTATTGATGGTTTACAGATAGCAACATTATTTGCAGGCTTTATTTTATTATTGATGGGTTTCCTCAGACTAGGAACGGTCATTAAATATATTCCAGCTCCAGTTATCGTCGGGTTTACCAGTGGTATCAGCGTTATTATTTTTATAGGTGAATGGAAAGATTTTTTTGGATTATCTGTTCATGTTCCTCTTAATGCACATTTTTATATAAAATTATTAGCGCTAATTAAAGCATTGCCCTATCTAGATTGGCCAACAGTAGGATTAGCTTGTTTAAGCCT
Organism: Gammaproteobacteria bacterium; assembly: GCA_013288125.1. Lineage (GTDB taxonomy): Bacteria > Pseudomonadota > Gammaproteobacteria > DSM-16500 > DSM-16500 > Aquicella. The sequence goes on along the minus strand of JABDCN010000014.1, from coordinate 37,713 downwards.
TTCATTAGTATTAATGACACCAAAATTTCTAAAGCGTATTCCTGGGCCTTTGGTTGCGATGATTGTAGCTACAGTATGTCAATTAATTTTTCATCTCAAAAGTGTTGCAACGATCGGCAGCACATTTGGTGGCATTACACAAGCTCTACCTCGGTTTTATTTACCCAAAATCCAATTAGGACATGCTTTTAATTTAATTGGGCCCGCATTTACCATCGCATTGTTAGGGGCAATTGAATCACTTTTGTCTGCGACAGCCGCAGATAGTATGGCAGGCACACGCCATCATTCAAATCAAGAATTAATCGGACAAGGCCTAGCTAATATATTTTCACCGTTATTTGGCGGATTTGCCGCGACTGGTGCTATTGCCCGAACAGCGGCAAATATACGTAATGGTGGTAATAGCCCTCTTGCCGCTATTATACATTCTCTATTTTTGATTTTTGTTATAGTCTTATTAGCACCATTTGCATTTTATATTCCACTTTGTACTCTTGCAGCAATTCTTTTTGTTGTCGCATACAATATGAGCGACATACCTCATTTTATTCATATAATGAAACATGCACCGCATTATGATGTCCTTGTATTAATGACGACTTTTTTACTTACTATATTTACCGACCTAGTTGTTGCAGTTAATGTTGGTGTTATTCTTGCAATGCTATTGTTTGTACGCCGCATGAATCAATTTGTCGCTGTTGAGCAACTTAACCATGAAATACTTAAAAATGAGCTAGCTGATATTACTTTATCAAAAGACACGCTTGTTTTTTCTATTAAAGGGCCTTTCTTTTTCGCTGCAGCAGAAAAATTAGAACGGGCCCTTGAGACAACACATCCTAATCCAAAAAATATTATCTTTCGACTAAAGGATGTACCTTTTATGGATGTCACCGGATTACAAACATTTGCCGGAATAATTGATCAATTTCACAAACGTCATGTTAATGTTTATCTTTGTGAAGCTATTTCTAATGTTAAAACAAAGCTAATAAATGTGGGCGTTATGCCTTTGATAAAAGAGGAGCGTATCTTTCCCACTTTGGCAGACACAATTAAAAATACTTTAACCACAGTTTAGAACTAAGCAAGCCCTGAAGTAAGAATGATGACAAACCGCCTCAGCCTCGCCATAATAACTGTCCTTTAGCTATTCTCATACATGGGAGAATTGTCATGGACAGAAACACATCGACTCACCACCCTAAAGTATTGCCTTTTTTATTTCTCACTGAAATGTGGGAACGCTTTGGTTTTTATGTCGTACAAGGGTTACTCGTTTTATACATGACAGAACATTTTGGTTTTTCAGATGTAGTCAGTGATACGATCTCTGGCACCTTCATGGGATTAGTTTATATTTCACCTTTTGTTGGCGGATATTTAGCTGACAAAGTACTCGGATTTAAAGTCTCTATTTTATGGGGCGGTCTTTTTTTAGTGCTAGGTTATGCTTTACTCGCTTTTTCTTCCACCACCGCCTTGTTTTATCCTTCTCTCGCCGTCATTATTTGCGGAAACGGCTTATTCAAACCTAATATTTCTAGTTTATTAGGCACACAATACGCCCCCCATGATCCCCGTCGAGATTCAGGTTTTACTATTTTTTATATTGGCATCAATTTGGGTTCTGCCTTATCAGGCGCTTCTGGCTATATCAAATCTTTATACGGTTGGAATGTAACGTTTTCGTTAGCCAGCATAGGCATGATCATTGGCGTATTTGCTTTTTTATCTGGTGCGAAACATCTGCATGGTTTAAAACCTTTTCCACCAAAACGTCGTCCTTTTATTTTTCGTTTCTTATTTTATTGTTTACTGATCATTGCAGGATTAAGTTTTTTATTAAAAATGCATGCGGTCGCTAATTATCTTTTACCTGGTACCGGTATTATTTTGTTAATCTTCCTGACAGGATTGACATTGATGCAAACACCTGAGTATCGAAAACGCATGATCTTGCTTAATATACTCATTATTTCTTCTATCGTGTTCTGGACTTTATTTTTGCAAATTTTTATCTCTGCGAATTTATTTGTAGAGCGATTAGTTGAAAAGAATTTATTTGGCATACCCTTAACAACTACTGTGTTTTACGCATCTGAAGCTGTCTTTATTATTTTACTTGGACCATTTTTTGCTTGGTCATGGGATGCATTAGGGCGTAACAGAATGAATCCTTCTCCCATCACTAAATTTACACTGGGCATTTTCTTTGCTGGTTTAGCCTTTGTCATATTAAGTATCAGTACGTCCTTTATCAATGACAGTGGATTAATTAATCCCCTTTGGGTATTTTTTGCTTACTTAGTCATTACAATAGGTGAGTTATTGTTATCCCCCATTGGATTATCTGCTATCACACAATTAGCACCACCTCATTTAACAGGCATGATGATGGGAATTTGGTTTGTTGCAACCGGTTTTGGTGGTATCTTTGCTGGCATGTTAGCAAAAATGGCAAGTATTCCTGAAGCAATACAAACAAATGCAGAAAAATTGAGTATTTATCAAGATGCTTTTTTAAATTATGCGTATCTCGCTTTTGTTGTTGCTATTTTTCTATTCTTTTTACATATCACATTTAAAAAATGGTTGAGGGAATAAGAGATGTCTGAATATGGTTTAAATGAAATTCGCGGCGGCATGAAACTCATTATTGATAACGATCCTTGCGTTGTCGTCGATAATGAATTTGTCAAACCAGGAAAAGGCCAAGCATTTAATCGCTTACGTTATCGCAATTTAAAAACGGGACGCGTGATTGAAAGAACTTATAAATCGGGTGACAGTATTCCTGCTGCCGATGTTATCGAAATCGATGCACAATATCTTTATGGCGACGGCACCACTTGGAACTTCATGGCAACAGAAACCTATGAACAATATGCCTTACATGAAGCTGAAGTATCCGATGCTAAACTCTGGTTAAAAGAACAATGTGAATGCAAATTAACCTTATGGAATGGCGCGCCTATTTTGGTCGTTCCACCTATTTTTGTTAATTTGAAAATTGTAGAAACTGATCCTGGCGTGAAAGGAGATACTGCCGGCGGCGGAGGCAAACCAGCAAAATTAGAAAGCGGCGCAATTGTTCGTATCCCTTTATTTATTCAAGAAGGCGAAGTCATCAAAGTCGATACGCGCACAGGTGAATATGTTTCTCGCGCGAAGGAGTAACATTGAATCCTTGGCAACCCTCTGCGTCTTTATCACACTTAAAAATCCGTGCGCGAATTTTAAAACAAATTCGCGATTTTTTTAATGCGCGTGGTGTTTTGGAAGTAGAAACACCACTGATGTGTCATACGTCTGTGACGGATCCCTTTATTGAAAGTATTCCTGCTTTATTTAAAGCACATCCTCATGAAAAAGAATTACGTTATTATTTACAAACTTCACCAGAATATGCCATGAAACGTTTACTCGCTGCGGGGTGTGGCGCCATTTATCAAATCACAAAATCATTTAGACAAGGTGAAGTGGGACGATTGCATAATCCAGAATTTACGATGATAGAGTGGTATCAACCTGGCTTTGATCATCATGCCTTAATGAATGAAATGGATGAATTACTGCAATTAATATTAGAAACGCCTCGCGCAAAACGCTTAAGTTATGCCGATATGTTTCAAACGTATTTAATGATTGATGTGAATACCGCAAGTATCGATGATTTAAAAACATGTGCCCTAAAAGAAAATATTCAATTAGCTGGTGATTTATATAATCGTGACAGTTGGTTAATTTTTCTGATGACACATCTCATCGAACCGCGTTTTGATCATACTCAACCTTTTTTTATTTATGATTTCCCTGTTTCTCAAGCTGCACTCGCACGCATTCAACCTGGCCATCCGCCCACCGCGGCGCGTTTTGAAGTATATTTTCGTGGTATTGAATTAGCCAATGGATTTTATGAATTACAAGATGCGCACGAACAACGTAAACGATTTGAGAATAATTTAGAAGAAAGAAAAGCCTTAGGTCTTAATACCTTACCAATAGATGAGTTATTTTTAGACGCATTAATGCATGGATTACCCGATTGTTCAGGCGTTGCATTGGGGTTAGATCGACTCGTCATGTTGGCTACAAAATGCACAAATATTGCTGATATTTTGAGCTTTGACTTTTCACGTGTGTGATACAATTAAGCTAATCTGTGAATTTTTCTTGCTTTTATGTGAATATAATGGTCATATAGCGGTAGCAGAATCGAAATATCAGCACAATCCCGCGCTGTACCGATAAAACTCAAAAATAACGAGGAAGATAATCGTGTCATTTCCTAGCTTTAATTTAGCCCCCCCCATTTATCAAGCGTTAAACTTATGTGGTTATGAAAACCCAACGCCCGTTCAATCGCTTTCTATTCCAAAAATATTAAACCATCATGACGTGGTTGTATCCGCGCAAACAGGAACAGGCAAAACGGCAGCTTTTGTTTTACCTGCTTTAGATTTATTAAGCAAACAACCTCCCTGTCCTGGCAAAAAACCACTTATTTTAATCTTGACGCCAACGCGTGAACTCGCTACACAAATTACAAAATCTGCACGAAATTATGGGAAATATCTTCGTTTTAGTATAGCAAATCTCGTTGGCGGCATGCCTTATGGCGGTCAAATAAAAGATTTAATGCGCGGTGCAGATATCATTATTGCAACACCAGGTCGCTTATTGGATCACATCGAACAAAAACGCGTCGATTTATCTGGCATCAGCATGCTGATATTAGATGAAGCAGATCGCATGTTAGATATGGGTTTTATTGATGAAGTAAAATATATTGCAAAACTCACCCCTCAACATCGTCAAACCTTATTATTTAGCGCAACGATTGATAATAAATTAACAAAAATAATCTCTCAACTCCTAAAAAATCCTGTGCGAATTGATGTATCAAGTGAAAAAATAGCGCCCTCTAAAATCAAACAAGAAATGTATAAGACTAATAATTTGCAGCATAAATCCCGTATGTTAAAACATATCTTGAATGATGCCGCCATTTATAAAGCCATTGTGTTTTCTGCTACAAAAATAAATGCAGACAAACTCGCCGCACAATTGCAAGATGATGGCTTTGCTGCTGCTCCCTTACATGGTGATTTGCGGCAAAACGTGCGTAATCGAACGATTGAGCAATTCCGTTCTGGTAAAATTCAATTTTTAGTTGCAACGGATGTGGCTGCACGCGGCATTGATATTCAAGATATTACACATGTCATCAATTACGATTTACCCAAATTTTGTGAAGATTACGTACATCGTATTGGACGCACGGGACGTGCAGGCAAAGCAGGTACGGCTATTTCATTTGTTTTACCAACTGATGTGCGACATTTACAACGTATAGAAAAATATATCGGACAACGCATTCATTTGATTCATTCTCCTGAAATGGGAAGTGGAGGAAGTGGAGGAAGTGGGAGCGATGGAAAAGAATGGAATCAAGCAGAAAAAAATCCTCGAAAAAACCCGAGGAATGATAGGAGTAAAAATAAAAATAGAAATAGAAATGGAAATGGAAACGATAAAAATAAGCATGAAGGTAGTGAGAATAAGCCATTTAAATTCAAAGGTAAAAAAAATAATAGTAAATATGCTAAAAGTAATCACAATAATCAGGAAAATCAGGGTAGTAAAGATAATAAGGGTGATAAAAGTTATAAGAGTAATAAGGAAAATCAGGGTAATAAAAGTTATAGAAGTAACAAGGAAAATGAGAGCAATAAAAGTTATAGAAGTAATAAAGAAAATGAGAGCAATAAAAGTTATAAGAGTAGTAAGAGTAATATAAATAAAAATAAATATCGAAAAAAAACTTATATGAATGATAACTCAGGAAACAAAAAACGCGGTTAATCTATTTAGAGGTCTCCATCCGAGTAGGGCCAGGTGGATTAATCTTTGTAAAAAAATAAGTCTGGTATCAAGAGTCTATGAATATCAGCACGGCCCGCGCAACGGTACAATCTCTTCAAAGAAAATCCTAGAATCGTAACTTCGATTAAGCAACAATGATACGGGCCTTATATTCTTCGATACAGTAATGACTTATTTTTTTAAAAGATTAAATCCACCTGCCCTGTCTTCTTCCGCTGATAATTAAAACAAAAGCAAAAACTTACCTCCCCTCCCTAACCCTCCCCTCCAGCAAAAAAACGCTGGAGGGGAGGGAACAGTTTTGTTTATGCTCCTCGCAACGACAAACTTGATTCGTGCAACAACATCACAAAATATTATTCTTATCTCTATTTTTATAAAATACCTTTTTCAAAGACGGCTATCTTTAGATTTAACTATACCTTTTGCTTTTTCTTTTTGCTTTTTCTTTTTGCTTTTTCTTTTTGCTTTTTCTTTTTGCTTTTTCTTTTTGCTTTTTCTTTTTGCTTTTGTTTTAATTATCAGCGAAAGAAGATAGGGCAGGTGGATTTAATCTTTTAAAAAAATAAGTCATTACTGTATCGAAGAATATAAGGCCCGTATCATTGTTGCTTAATCGAAGTTACGATTCTAGAATTTTATTTGAAGAAATTGTACCGTTGCGCGGGCCGTACTGATATTCATAGACTCTTGATACCAGACTTATTTTTTTACAAAGATTAATCCACCTGGCCCTACTCGGAAAAATTAATCCACCTGGCCCTACTCGGAAAAATTAATCCACCGGCCCCTACTCGGAAAAATTAATCCACCTGGCCCCTACTCGAATTAAAACCTCGCCACAACAAAAATCTTAATTAGTAACTACTAATTATCTTAAATGTCTATACCTAAAATATTTAATCAAAATTTTCCTAGCAAAAAAATTTAAATTTGCAATATCGCAATAATATTCAAGCCAATTGATAATACCTCTCTCTTCCCATTTATTTCTATCTTCCCCATACAAAAAAAGATGTTTCAAATTTCTATAGCGTTGATATAACGATAACGATCTTCTTTGTATTTTCACATCTGCAATATCGACTAATGCAAATTTTTTTTCACCTTGACATAACAAATTAGATAAATGAATCGCGCGAAATAAAACACCTTTTTCATGTAATATTTTAACATAACCAATCACGTCATAAAGAATATCTGAATTTCCTTCATGAACAAGCAAACAAACATCTTCACCAGGTAATTTTTCATAAGAAAGCATATGTATTTTTGTACGCTCACAAAAATAAAATGATTTGATCAATGGCACATTAAATGCGAGTCGAGATAATTGATGCGCGTTTTTACGAAAACGTTCGGCATAAGGATAATACATCGTAGATGACAATCGATTTTTAGGATAAAAAATTTTAATGATTTCTCCCGCTTTTGTTTCAATCACTTTAGGCCCGTGCCGACATGATCGAATCAGAAATGATCCTTCTTGATGGTTCTCTAAAAATATAGGGAGAGTGGCCATGATAAATCCTTTCAATCCTGTCCATTTCATTTATTCTAACAAAACAATCATCATTTACAATCAAACTTTTATTCTTTATCATGCTTCTTTTTAAGGAAAATCATCATGTCAGCCATGGATAAGATCACCCCCTTCTCACAATATACTTACGAAATATGTAAATCGAGATTTAGTAGTGAAAAAGCAGCGCAAATTTATAGTCAACGACATCTCTTTAGCAAAAAAAACAAACGTGAACAAAACTGTATTCGTCAAGCACTCGCAAGCACATCTAAACAATCACTTATTTTAGATTTACCTTGTGGCACGGGCAGAATTTCTTACTTTCTTTATGAATTAGGTTTTCGTGTAACTGGCGCTGATTATTCTGTTCACATGATTGAAGAAGCTAATAAACAATTACATGTGTCTGATATTTCATTTGAACAACAAGACATTATGTCAATCCGTCATCCTGATCATACTTTTCAAGCGGCGGTGTGTAATCGACTGTTTCATCATTATCCTGCTGCTGAAACACGTCGTGCTGCATTAAAAGAATTAATGCGCGTCACTGATGGGCCGATTATTGTTTCATTCTTTAATAGTTTGTCGTTATCTGCTTGCTTTAGCAAAGTGAAAAATTTTCTCAAAAATAAAAAACCGATTGATAGAGTACCAATTTCTTTTTATACGTTTAAAAAAGATATTGAAGCTTGTGGATTGAAAATTGATGGGAGTTATTATTGTCGATTTGGGATTTCGCCACAGACTTATTTAAAGTTAGTGAAAAAATAATGCATCCTTCGAGACGCGCACTACGTGCGCTCCTCAGGACGAGCGTTTATCATTCTGAACAGATTGTCATCCTGAACGTAGCGAAGGATCGCTAAAATACGACATGGTACTTGCTTAGTGATCCTTCGCTACGCTCAGGATGACAACCTCATAAACATACACTTCATCTTCTATACTGCGTCAACGCCGTTGCAATCTTATCTTCCAGCGCGCGATAACGCCAAGCTAACCCTTTGCTCCCATTAATCATAATGACAAAAGCCAATGGTTCTTGATCTGCGGTAACAACATAACCTGCTAAACTAATCACGCCAGAAATAGTTCCTGTTTTTGCACGCACTTTGTGCGCAATATTTCCCATACGATTTTTAAGCGTGCCATCAATACCGGCTATCGGCAATGCATTCACAAAATCATCATTTGTAGAATGATGAAAAGCATAATTCAATACTTGCATCATTTGTACTGGCGTCGTTAAGTTAGCAGGCGATATACCCGACCCATCCAATACTCTCAATCCACGCGTATCCAAGCCCATTCGTTGAGATAAAATCTTAGGAACAGCATAACTCCCCCCTGACCAGCTACCCGGACGATGATTATATAATTGACTCATCTTTTTAAATAATGTCTCTGCAATCACGTTATCTGATTTTTTCATCATATCGCTAATTAATTCGCGTAAAGGCTTTGAATTATGACTCGTGATAAAAGTCAAATGACGTGGTGCAACACCTGATAAGACTATTCCCTGCACATTAACGGATGATTGCTTCAACAAATTAGTAAATAAGGCGCGATTATAAGCAGGAATATTATCGACAACATAATTCAATCCCCACACATATCGTCCGGTTGGCATACATCCTTCTAAATTAATAGAGCCTGCTTCACCTGTTGATAAACGTAAAGAACAATTTCGCGTTTTTTTTGTTTTAGTGACCACCGCATTATGAATAGTCGGATAAAAATATTTATCTGATCGAACAATATGCGCTGATTGTCCTACTGCAGAAGGAGAAATCGCAAATGTTAAACAATTATGATTGATGATACTGCCGCTAATAGGTGCGCCATAACAATATTTTCTATCTTTCCAATCCCAACCAGGACCATAATAATCGTTATCATAAGCAGTATAATCAATATAAACATTACCTGTAATCGTACGAATTTGATAACTATTCAGTGACGACAATAATGCTTGTAAATCAGCATACGTCAGTGAAGGATCCCCGCTTAACATAATATAAAGATTGCCATTCAAGACACCATTTTTTAAAGATTTTGCATCCGTGAGTAATTGTGTTGAAAAACGATATTCAGGACCAAGATATAATAAAGAAGCTTCAGCGATAAATATTTTTAGTGTACTCGCAGGAATAAAAGAATGATAAGCATTACGCATGTAAAGCGTATCATGTTGTGTCATGGATTTGACATAAACAGCGATGGCTGCATTGCTTGCCTTACTATTGTTGATAAGGCCATTAATTTCATCAATCAATTGGGCATCGCCATAGATTGGCGCACGACTTTTATTGCTGATAAATTTACCAGTGTGTTTCTTTGCGGTTTTTTTTCGCCCAGAAATAACGTGACGCGAGTGGACCGTTCGTGTTTTATGCTTCACTTTATGTTTGTGTTTTGTCGTGGCCCAACTCGGACCACAAAAACAAAGCGTCATGCCCAGTAAAAATACATAAAAAAATAATCTCATTCAATCTCCATCCAAGACACTTCACCATGTTATAATATAACCTGATTCTCAACTTTTTTTAATGGGTCGCTATGTTAAACATAAAAGCAATTTTTGGTCTCCTCTATTATACGAGCAAATTAGATGAATTTCTCGCTCAATATGACCGACATCATCCAACTTTATCGATTTCTCAACGTAAAGAAATCGCTAAATATGCCAAGATAGGTACCTTAAGAGACAATCCACTATTATCTGATAGGAACATATTTTAATGAAGCGTTTACTTAACAGTGTTCTCCCCTTTATTTTAATTGGTATTGCCATCGTTGCTTTTGCCTTTGGTATTATGTTACTCGCTTATCTTTTCTTTTTCGGTGCGATCATAGGATTTATTTTGTTTATATTCCATTGGCTCAAGCAAAAATTTTTTCCACCTAAAGCAGTAAGCCACCCTGAAAAAAAAGCTGGTCGTATTATTGATTCCGATGAGTGGAGAAAGTTATAAGGAGTTTGGCATGAAGCCTGTATCCTGGCAAAAACAATTACACAACAAATTAATCAAACAACAGGGAAAGGAAAAAGGTAACTCACTCAACAAAAAATATGCGCAAGCGTTTTCTCACAGTTATTGCGACGATTACACCCCCGATATTGCAATAGAAGATATTAATTACGCAGAAACACTGTCAGCCAATTCCACTATTGCCATAAATTTATATGCTGGAAAAGATGGCTTGTTGCATTTTCGTTTATTTCAATGGCAACAATCTATTCCACTCTCCAATATTTTACCCATGCTCGAAAATCTCGATTTACGTGTTGAGAATGAACGTCCGCACAAAATAACTTTAAAAAAAATAACTATCTGGATCAGTGATTTCACTGTCACCTATTCACGCGCCAAATTAATCATCAAAGATATTAAAACATTATTTCAAGATGCATTTTCACATCTTTATTTTGGCTTACTTGAAAATGACGGATTTAATAAATTAGTATTAAGTGCCTCGCTCTCATGGCAAGAAATAATTATTTTACGAACTTATGCAAAATACCTTCGTCAAATCAGATTTCGATTCAGCCAAGCCTATATTGAAAAAGCACTGATCAATCACGCTGCGATCAGTAAGGATTTAATTGAATATTTTATTGCTCGTCACAATCCTAAAACAATTAAACAATCAAAAAATGAAATCGATAAAATTGAAAAGCGAATTTTGTCTGCCTTAGATAAAGTGACCAGCCTTGATGAAGATCGCATTATTCGTCGACTATTAGATTTGATAAAAGCAACGCTGCGTACAAATTATTTTCAATTAACAAAAGATAAAAAACAAAAAGATTATCTTGCCATTAAACTCAATTCTCGCATTATTCCTGAAATACCTTTGCCAACTCCTTTATATGAAATATTTGTTTATTCTGCGCATTTCGAAGCAATCCATTTACGTAATACAAAAGTCGCGCGCGGCGGATTACGCTGGTCAGATCGTCCGGAAGATTTTCGTACTGAAATATTGGGCTTAATGAAAGCACAAGTCGTCAAAAATGCTGTGATTGTTCCTTCAGGATCAAAGGGTGGTTTTGTTGTAAAAACACAAAGCGCAACGGGGATCCAGTGCTACCAAACTTTTATCTCAGGATTGTTAGATTTAACCGATAATATTATAAAAAATCGTTGTATTGAACCACATGATGTTGTTTGTTACGACAAAGACGATCCTTATCTTGTTGTGGCTGCCGATAAAGGTACAGCAACGTTTTCTGATATTGCAAATGATATTTCTGCGCAATATCAATTTTGGTTAGAAGATGCCTTTGCATCAGGCGGATCAGCTGGTTACGATCACAAAAAAATTGGAATTACAGCGCGCGGCGCGTGGGAATCCGCTAAACGTCATTTTCGTGAATTAAATATTGATGCAGAAAAAACACCTATTACTGTCATTGGTGTTGGTGATATGAGTGGTGATGTGTTTGGTAATGGTATGATTTATTCTAAGCGCATTAAATTGCTTGCTGCATTTGATCATAGAGATATTTTTCTTGATCCCGATCCTCATCCTGAACACTCTTTTAAAGAACGAACCAGATTATTTAAACTGCCTGTTTCTTCTTGGGAAAATTATAATCCTAACCTTATTTCTAAAGGCGGCGGCGTGTTTACACGCAGTCTCAAAACAATTCCCTTATCTCCACAAATCAAAAAAGCATTAGCCATTGAAGAAGATTCGCTTGCCCCTAATGAATTAATTCGCGCGATATTAAAATCACCCGTCGATTTATTTTTTAATGGCGGCATTGGTACTTATGTTAAATCAACACGTGAAAATAATACGGATGTCGGCGATCGAGCTAATGATTATTGTCGTATCAATGGCAATGAATTACGATGTAAAATTGTTGTCGAAGGCGGTAATCTTGGTTTTACACAATTAGGTCGTATTGAATATGCTTTAAACGGTGGATTAATCAATACAGATTTTATCGATAATTCTGCTGGCGTTGATTGCTCAGATCATGAAGTCAATTTAAAAATATTACTTGATAAACAAGAAGAACAAGGCAAATTAACACGTAAAAAACGAAATATTTTACTAGCTTCATTAACTGATGAAGTCGCAGCACTTGTATTAAATGACAATTATGAACAAGCGCTAGTCATGAGTATTGCAGCAGAATCTTCGCATCGTATTATTGGTTTGCAAACAAATTATTTAAAAGAATTAGAAACACTAGGCATATTAAATCGTGAAGTAGAATTTATTCCAGATGAAAGAGAATTAGTTGAAAGAAAAGCAGCTGGTATTGGACTCACGAGACCTGAACTCGCTGTCTTGCTCGCTTACACAAAAATCCATATCAAACATGAAATTTTAAAATCTGATCTGCCAGAAAATCCTTATTTTTCACACATTGTTGAAACAGCGTTCCCCCCCGCTGTGAGAAAAAAATATCATAAAGCAATGCATGAACATCGCTTAAAACGCGATATTATTGCAACACAACTCAGTAATTTTGTTGTGAATAATATGGGAATTACATTTGTTTATCGATTACAAATGGAAACAGGCGCTAGTGTAGCAGATATTATTCGCGCTTATACAATCTCTAATAACATTTTTGCGATAAAAGAATTACAAAAATTAATTCATTCTTTAACGTTTAAAATTCCCATGGCAGAACAATACGGTATGTTGTTTAATTTACGAGGATTACTAAATCTTTCTTCACGATGGTTTTTACATGGGAATTATTTAAAGCAAGATTTGGAAGAAGTCATCAAGCATTTTTCTACACGAATTGAAATACTTGAGAAAATTATACCCGATTTAATGAGCGGTCAAACACATCAATATTTAAATACATTAATTGAAAATTTTGTTCATGTCGGATTACCACAAGAAGCTGCAAAACGAATCGCGGGTTACCGCGCCATTTATGCAGCATTAAATGTGATTCAAGTGGCGACAACACATCATTATGATTTAGTCGATACGGCTAAGGTTTATTTTCTCGGTGGAGAACGAATGAATTTAGTTTGGTTCCGAGATCATTTGACGAAAGACACCAGTGAAGGGCATTGGAATGCGCTCGCTCGTTTAACGATACGTGATGAATTAGATATTTCACAACGTAACTTGACCGTTGCCATCATGAAGGAAGGTAAAAAACATACTGATCCAAATAGATTGATGGATGCTTGGTTTAAAGAAAATAAACATGCCATCCATCGTTGGGAAAAAATATTGGCGATGTTGCACAGCAGCTCGAATGTCGATTACACCATGTTTTTTATTGCGATACGTGAACTGTCAGCGGTGATTACAACCTGTCAGTAAATTAGCAGTTGTCATCCTGAGTATAAGGCTGTCATCCTGAGCGTAGCGAAGGATCACTAAAATGCACTTATAATGTTTGTTAGTGATCCTTCGCTGCGCTCAGGATGACAGCCTTATACTCAGGATGACAGCATCACTTCTTTTTCTGTCAGCACACCATCCAACACAACATCCCACGAATCAACAGGAATATTATCCGTCTGTTGACTCGCATATCCTAATCCAATCATCCATATTTTTTTCTTTTCATTTTTTAAAAATTCAAATGTGCGATCATAATAACCACCGCCCGTTCCTAGTCGATGTCCATGAACATCAAACGCAAGTAAAGGCATAATGACGAGATCTAATTGTCCCGCATCAACAATTTGATGCTGATCCATTGGTTCAAGAATGCCATATTGATTTAATTTTAATTCATCTTCTTTATCATATCGTCCAAACAATAATTTTTTATTTAAAACAATAGGCAAATAACATATTTTATTCGTTTGCCAAATAGTCGAGATAAGAGAACGCGTATCGAATTCTTCGTCCAAAGGTAAGTAACAAGCAATATGTTGGCTGGTCTTAAAAAAAGATTGCGTAGAAATTAATTCAGCTGCCTGTTTAGCTGCTGCTTCACGATTTTCAGAGGAAACACGCGCACGAATTTCACGAAAATAAGCCCTGAGTTCTTTTTTATTCATCGGTATAAATTAATTCTGCCTGTGCAGTGGCTTGTAATACCGAATCGACTTTACCTTGTAATTGTGCAATGCGGTGATTAATTTTTTGGATGAAACTCTCTTTTTGTTGATCGACTTGCAAATATTCATACGTCATATTTAACGCAGTAATAATCGCGATACGTTCCAAATTAATGGCTTTACCTGAGTCTTGCACTTCTGCCATTTTCCCACTGAGATAGTGGGCCGCTTGCTGTAAAGATTGTAATTCACTTTCGGGACAACGAATCGCATAGTGTTTGCCCAAAATTTCAACTGAAGTATTAATCAATTTTGAATGATTCATGGTATTTGCTCTATAGATTTAAGACGGGCAACCAAGGTTTTGATTTGGGAAATCGCTTTTTCCCTTCTCAGCAATAAAGCTTCCTTTTCCTTGTTTAACAAGGAGTTACGTCTGTTCAACTCGAAATGAGCATGTTTTAACTTATCGTGTTGATCAGTTAATTCGCGAATTTTATGTTCTAAACGTTCTAACAATTCTTCCATGACAGGACCTTACAGGGTATATTGTGTGACCGTGCGATTATAATATACACTGCTAGTCCGGATATTTCATCATGATCATGAATATAACTGACCAACAAGCATGGCAAGCGCTTGCCCAGCATCAAAAAAAAATAGCCTCACACCATATGCGAGATTGGTTTTCACAAAATGAAAATCGTCTTTCACAATTTAGCTTACAAGTTCATGATCTCTTTTTCGATTATTCGCGCAACCGCATCACCACTGAAACCTTATCCTTATTGATGGCTTTGGCAGAGTCTGTCGATATCCCAAATAAAATTGAACATCTCATGAATGGGATGAATGTAAATGTCAGTGAAAATCGTCCTGCTTTACATACGGCATTGCGTGATAAACAACATACCGCCATTTATGTACAAGACAAAAATATTGCGCTTGATATTGCAAGAGAACGCGAAAGACTGTGTGATGTTGTTCATCAAATTCATACAGGAACGTGGAAAGGAGCAACGGGAAAGCCAATTAAATCGATTATTAATATTGGTATTGGCGGCTCACACACAGGCGCAATGATGACTATCCATGCGCTACGCGAGTATGCCATTACAGATCTCAAATTTTATTTTTTATCGCGTATCGATGAATCACATGTGAATGAGATTTTAAATGCCATCGATGCTGAAACAAGCTTATTTATTATTTCATCCAAATCATTTACCACCTTAGAAACACGGACCAATACAGAAACTGTATTGAGTTGGATGAAGTCCAAATTACCCTCTGATTTTTTATCTCATCATATGATCGCGGTTACTGCTGCCGTTGATAAAGCATTAACGATGGGAATACCTCAGCAGCATATTTTTCCGATTTGGGATTGGGTTGGTGGACGTTATTCCATTTGGTCTGCTGTTGGATTGCCATTAATGCTCATGATGGGGAATGATCACTTTAATGATTTTCTTCAAGGGGCATATGAAATAGATCAACATGCAAAAACAGCGGATATGACGCAAAATATGCCGGTTTTAATGGCATTACTTTCCATTTGGTATAGAAATTTTTTTCATACGCAATCACAAGCCATTATTCCATATTCTTATCGACTGCGTTATCTCGTGCCATATTTACAACAAGCAGAAATGGAAAGTAATGGCAAACAAATTCATGTGACAGGAGAAACTCTTTCTTATGCAACAAGTCCTGTTATTTTTGGAGAAGAAGGTTGTTTGGGCCAACATACTTATCATCAATTATTACATCAAGGACAAGCTTTAATTCCTGTCGATTTTATTTTAGTCGGTGATACAAATAATACGCTTTTATTAGCTTCTGGATTAAGCCAAGCAGAAGCCTTAATGCGCGGAAAAACGATAGAAGAAGCATTTGAAACTCTATTATCTCAAGGTGTTGATCAGCATCAAGCAAAAGCATTGGCTTTACATCAAATGGTTCCGGGTAATAAACCCAGTAATATTATTTACCTCAAACAAATCACACCAAAAAATTTGGGTGCGCTCATCGCACTTTATGAACATAAAATTTTTGTGGAGAGTGTCATTTGGGGAATTAATCCCTTTGATCAATGGGGCGTCGAATTGGGTAAACAATTGCTGCCTGATATATTGTCCCGCGCAAAAAAATATCCTAAGGAAATATGATGAAGCGTTTTATTTTATTGTTATTGATTATATCAAGTTGTATCTTTGTTTCAGCTTGCGGACAATATGGTAAATTGTATTTACCCAAGGCGCAAACCACGCATGAATAAAATTTACTTCACGAAAATGCATGGATTAGGCAATGATTTTGTTGTCATACATTCAGATAATTTACCTCATCTGCCGGTTTCAACATTAGCAGACCGCCATCAAGGAATTGGTTTCGATCAATTATTAGTAATAGAACCTTCTTCTCGCGCCGATTTTTTTTGCCGTATTTTTAATGCTGATGGCAGCGAAGCAGAACAATGTGGAAATGGATTGCGATGCGTAGCGCGTTATTTATATGAACATCATTTATCAAAAAAAGAATTCAGCCTTGAAACAAAAGCAGGTGTTTATCCTATTAAAATAGAAAATTTCGACAAAATAAGTGTTGGGATGGGCGTACCTCGTATACAACATCCTACTTTTCATTTACATCTACCGCATCATACTAGTCCCATTGAAATAACCGTGCTCGATGTTGGAAATCCACATGCCATTATTCGTGTGAATGAATTAAATCCCTCACAAACACGGGCATTAGGTGAAATGATTGCTACGCATACTGATTTTCCGAATGGTATCAATGTTGGATTCATGCAAATTAAAAATAAGCATCACATTGCGCTTCGCACATATGAACGAGGGACAGGTGAAACGTTGGCTTGCGGTAGTAATGCTTGTGCTGCTGTTGCTGCAGGAATGACACAGCACGGATTGAAATCTCCCGTCTCTGTCGAATATTGTTATGGCTCACTTGAAATTGCATGGGATGGTGATGCACAACCCATTCACTTAACTGGCCCCGCTGTACATGTATTCTCGGGGGAAATATCTATTTAAATAATCGGCACGAGTGAAACTAGTCTCTTCACGCCATTTTTTTCTAATACCACACCTGATTTATCAATCGAAACAACGATAGAATCATCTGCAGGCAGGATATCACCTGTTTTCACGCTATAAAGACTGCCTTGATATCCTAAGACAGCTCCCCATTTATGCTGCAATAATGAAACGGAAATAACAGTATATCTCGCTTCATTGGGCACTAAACCACCTTGCCCCCCTTGTTGTTGTGGCTGTCCAGCGCTTGCCCCGCCTGATGAAACAAGATTTTGTGCGTAAGTGGCGACATTGGCTGTAGGCCCAGATGGCGCCAGCATATCAACAATATTTTTTTGTGCGGAAACCGTGTCTTGTCTTGCTTTCATAATATCGCGCTGATTAGTGGCAATATCTTTTTGTATTTTTAACATTTGTAATTCATTCAATGCAGCAATATATTTTGCCTGTGTTTCTTGTTGCAATTGCAGTAATTGTGCTTCTACTGCTGTCAACTGAGTTGGTTTGGGCAAAGTCGCTACTTGTTGTGGCGGGGGCGCAGCGGATGCCTGTCCATTCGGTGCATTTTTATTGGAAGATGACATGTCAATTGAGCTTGAACCACCGCCCGTAAACAAACCTACCACTTGCCATACGATGACCATCAGTATGATAAGAACAATACCTGCCATGATTTTTTGGCGAGTAGGCATATTTAAAAATCCAGTTTTATCTACCATAATTAATCACCCAATCCTTCCAGAATAATTGTTCCTGATAATTGTCCATTCACCATTGTCACACTGATATTATCCAGCACCAATGGCAAATGTTCTAACTGTTGTCCAATCAAAGATAATACCACTGGTGTCGCACCATCAAGCGTAATCGTCATCTTTGTTGTTGAGTAAACACCTTTTTGTGTTGTCTCATTGATTTGCACATGATTCCCTGGATAAACCACTGTAATTCGATCAATGATAGCCGCTGTAATAGCACTAATAGGATAAATTTTATTGGTTTTCGATCTGTTTTTCATTTGGATATTCATGGTGACGTGCACACCATTACTATCCACAAGAACAGTCGCGTCATGATTTTTTGCCCAATCAGATAAAGATTCTATCGTATCTCCGGGCAGCACAATAGATTGTAAAATACCTGGTGAATAAGCAAAAGAAGACACAGACCATCCTGGCATCGTCGTCAATTCATTTAATTTATCAACCAATGCTGTCACTTGATCAGACGGCGAAGGCGACATTAAAGTGTTATAAAACGTGACATAAGGATCCACTTGTGCAGCTTGAACGGGTGGAGCCGGTTTTCGATTAATGACAAATGACCAAAACAAATAAACAACTGCCACAAACAAAATACCCCAAACCAAATTTTTTATGGGAAATGTGCCTATCCCATAAGATTTTAAAACAGGATCGACCAGTTGAAGTTGATACGCTTTTAATAAAGGTAACGTAGGAAAAACAGGTGTGTCCAAATGCGTAAATGATTTAACTGAAGTAGTTTCAAAACTAAATTTATTTGCTTCTGGTGTTTCACTGATGGGAACATCACCATAAGTATAAATTTCAAAATTATTTTGCTGCGTTAAAAAAATGATAAGTTCTTCAGGAATACTTTCTAAAGAAAAACTACCATCTAAATAAACACCCCCTGCTTTCACAATAACAAGAATTGCTTCTGTGGAATTTGGCAAGGCTTCACAATAAATTAAATCTTGTGGTCGATTAAAATGGTCCCAAATTGTTTCACCTAACAAATAACCAGGATCAGGTGAAAAGGCGACTTCATATTGCGTCGGGTTTTTTGCTTGCATCGCAATATAAGCGCCATAACTACGGCTTAAAGAAAGAATATCTCTTTTTAATTGGCTTTTGTGCGCTGCTGTTAACACATCTCGATAAGATGGAATAACAAAACGCTCACCATCTTCGCGTGTGATATATGGCATTATGCAGTCCCATCTAAAATAATCGGTGTGATTAAGATAATGGTTTCTGAATTATCTTGTTGTGATCCTTTGCCGCCTAATGCTTGTGCATTGAGGAATTGCGCCGCATTGGCTTGATTAGATAATTGTCTGAAGCCAGATAAAATAAGCGTGTCACCCGAGAAAATCATACTGCGTTGATTAAAATGTTTTTCAGTAATATTAGGTAACTGAACCGTTGATCCGCCTGTTGTGAAAGGTGTGATACCATTATTCACCGAGATATCCGCATTCACTTGAAGATACACTTTTTGTCCCATAATTTTAGGTAAAATATAAAGTGTTAATCCTGTCACAATGGTTCCCGGTGTGATTTGCGAGGTGACAGTACTCGTTGGCGCAGTTCCTGCTCCTGCGAGACTCGTATTTTGAACGCTCGCCACATAACCCACTGAATTAACCACTCGTACAACCGACACTTGATTATTAAGACAAACCACTCGCGGTTGAGAAACAACGGATGTTTTACCTTGTTGCGTTAAGGCATTAAACAAGATGGTGTAACTGGGAATTGTCAGACCGCCTGGATTTTGTCCGTTGTTTGTACCAATCGCGGGCGGCAGCGGTGTTGTTGTACTAATAGGATTCGTTGCTAATAATTTTGAAATGGTAATCGGTGTACCATAATTTGCATTAACGACAAATGGCGAACCATGGAACCCTTTTGCAATTAATTGCCAATCAATACCCCAGTTATAATCATTGTTAAGATCAACTTCAAGAATTTGAATTTTAACGAGTACTTGTTTAGATAATTTTGTATTAAGATTTTTAATAAATTGCCCAATTAATTCCACATTCGTTGGTTTATCACGTACTGTCACTGTTGTTGTCGCTTGTGACACTGTCGCTTTACCATCTGGAGACAATAATTCTTTAATAGTTGATTGTATGTCATCCCAAATCGATAATTTACCACTTAAATTACTATATTCTGATGAAGAATAATCGCTGCTCACATAATTTGATACATTACCAGAAGCTCCATTATTACCAGAAGATGAACCACCACCAGAAGCTCTACCCATCATGTAATCAGAACCCCCTGGCATAAATGCAACATCAAACGTACGCGTAACAAAGGCTTGCCAATAAATTTGTCTGCCATAAACCGAATAAACATATCCTGTTTTTGTTGCAATTAAATCTAACGCGCCTTTAATTGATCCTGAATAATTAACCGTAATGGCAACAGCAGGATCTAATCCAACTTGATATTTTGTTAATACTTTACCAGCACCCGATGCAATGGTTCGACTGTAATAAGAAAACGGTAATTGATCGCCGCGAATAATAATATGATTTTTTAACCATGCAGGTTGTTTAGCGATATTAATAGGTGTCGTGTCAACATACATGCCAGGTTTCACGAGTAAAGCAGATCTGGTTTTCGCGTCATTATCTGATTTGACTCTTGCGGCAGCTGCTTTGATTTTAACATCTGCGACATTAGCTTGCGCTTGATTATACGTAGGCGCGTGACATGCTGCCAAAAATAGCAAGGTAGAGAGGAGTAAGGTAATCCATTTCTTCAACATTTTTTTCTTCCTATGCTGTTCGCGTGGTTAATTCTCTAGGCATAATAGCAATCGTACGATTAGACATATACATTACCGCTTGTAAGGGAAAAGGTTTTAATAATTTTTCGATGACATTTGGCAAACTAGAACCTGTCACTCTTCCATCAAAATTATAATCATAAGGTGCTTTCCAGACGACTCTCCAGTGATATCGACTCATGATGCGTTCGAGATTTTCTTTAACTGAACCACTGATACTGACAGCATAAATGGCAGCGGGCTGCCCAAGATGTGCATATTGTGCTGGAAAAGTCTTCGCGCTATAGGCCGAGGGCAAATAAGCAACGCGGTGTGATGGAACAACAGGTGCTGCTTGAAAAAAAGGTTCGCGAGGGACTGCTTTATTTGGATTAGTGACTTGCCATCCTGATATTGCGTCAAAAGAAATACTAAACAGGAATACACCTATTAATAATTTATAAAAATAAAAAAATAATCCATGATATCTCATCCATATTCTCCATCTACAATGGGATGTATGCAGTGTGATTTCTTGCGCGATCCTAAAGTTCAAGATATATGGAAAGTATAGAGTTATCAAGTGTAAAGCGATTCACAACCAGAGCTCTTCTTTAAAAAAACTGTCATGACTAGAATTACATCTTAAAAATTATCATCGACGTTGTTGCATAAATCGAATTACACAGAAAGACGTCATTGCGAGGAATACAACAAAACTGTTCCCTCCCCTCCAGCGAAGCTGGAGGGGAGGGTTAGGGAGGGGAGGTTGGTGCTTATTACTAAGCAAAATTAACGACTATACACTGTCGACGGTGATCCTGATGCTTCTCCATTTGGTTTACATCGTGTAATCGCCATTAAGCTAACATTATTTCCCCATGTAAGGATATCAGGAGGACTTGTCGTATTGCTTAGCGCGACATCACCTTTTTCAGTTACCACATCCAAACATGCTCGCCAATATTGTCCTGAGGCAGGCGCAACGGCTGCGCCGCAAGGGACTGCCGACCCGTAAAAATTGCAAGCAGGCGGAGGATCAACAGCGGGCCCTGTAAAATATCCTGAAAAACTGCTGATAGGATAAGCTTGAAGACTATTTGGATCATTAAAACCACTCACAGAAACGGGAACAACGATAACCGTTGGTGTCATTTTGTTACCATTGGCATCGGCAGGACAACTTGGAACAGGCACACACCCGCCATGTTTATACATCCCTGCAAAATTAACAGCTGATGCTGTATTAAGTGCTTGTCCTGGCACATTAACACTCGCAACAATATTACAAGTGGTACTTGATGCATTACACGCAGCCCCTCCCCCAACCGATGAAGGAGGCGGTGAACCGCCAGTAGAAGTGGTATAAGAAAGCGGTAATAACCCTGCAACAGAACTCGCAACAGCAGACGCTGTTCCTGTCGCTGCTGCTGTCGTAATAGACGTATAAACAAAAAATAATTGTTTATTATTTGTAACTGTGTAAGTACCGCCAAATGGAGTGGTACTAAGTGAAGGCGGCAAATAAGCAGCAGTACATCCTCCTTGACCTTGCAAACAAGCAAGAGAAGGCGGCCATGAAGATTGATTCGCAAGATAATAGGCAAGCGCGGCATTTAAGATTTGCTGCATTTGCGTCGCCATTTTATCCATACGTGTTTGCAACGTACGTTCTTGCATAAAACGTACGGCCGACCATATGATCGCGGAAATAATCACTAGCACTAATAATATTTCTACTAAGGTCACGCCTTGCTGTCGTTTTATTTTCATGATAATCACCTTCATCCACCGCAATAAAAAAATGTTGTTTCAGGTGTGTGGCTAATATTAATCATAGAAGAAGCGCCACTCACTCT
This sequence comes from Gammaproteobacteria bacterium, assembly GCA_013288125.1. Lineage (GTDB taxonomy): Bacteria > Pseudomonadota > Gammaproteobacteria > DSM-16500 > DSM-16500 > Aquicella. The sequence continues at coordinate 14,837 of JABDCN010000014.1, read as the reverse complement.
ATACATATTCGTAAAATTTTGCACTGCAGGTATTGAAGCTTGTGTCGGTGAAGTTGCCTCAATACTCATTGTTGATGCTGAGGGTATTCTTTCCCACACAAGAAAAACACCTGAACCCGATACACTACCAGGGCAGGGTGTCACTATTCCGTTTTGCATTGTAGAAATACAATCTGCACTCATCATTTGTTTAAATTGCTGCGCTGTTATGGGATCTTGCAATAAAATCGCAACTTGTGCTTTCCACAATACGAGTGTTCCTATTTGTGGTGGTGTATTCGTAGAACATCCCATTGAAGTATAAGGGCCCCATGAACCTTGGTCCTGACATTTACGAACAACTTGTGTGTAACGATTAAATTGTGCAACAAAGCCGTCTGTTCCCACGGTAGGGCTAATCAAAGGACTTAATGGCATTTGAATATTCAAATAACCATTGTTAAAAAGATCTTTAGTAATATCGATAGCATAAGGACTCGTTGTTGTTGTGCGTAACACACCAGTGCCCGCAAGAGGGCTAGCAGAAGGATTGTTGGGATCCACACTGCCATAACACTGCGCACGATAAAATTTCGACATTGCATTAAAAAGTGAATTCACATTAACTTGTACTTGCGTAATATCAGATTGTAATCGATATAAATGATATTGTTTGACACCAAAATACATAATGCCTGCCGCGATGACGAGCACCAATAACATTTCTATTAATGTAACGCCTTGATATCGTTTCATTTATTGCTGACCCATTGCCATACCAGTCATATAAACACCTTGAACAATTGTGATGATAAGTAACGCACCTAACCCCAAAAAAATACCGCCAACAATCCGAGCAATGACTTTCATCGTCCCTGTGACTTGATCTGCGCCCATCACACCCATTCGAATTAAACCATGTTCAAATCCTTTTACTTCAGCCATCACGCGCAAACGCATGAGATCGTTTTCTCCAATTAATCCCGTATCTAAAACATCTGCAATATTAAAGCGGCCACGACTCAACAAATTTTCCATTTGTTGTAAATGTGACAACATGTAAGGACTCGCTTGAAGTTGCATGACTTTAATTGCAGATTTAAATACCACACCGTTTGCCACTAATAACCCTAACGTTTCTAATACTCGTGCTGCGACTAATTTTTTATAAAAGGAGAAAGGCGGCATTTTATCTAATAAATATCTATATTCACCCGTATAGTTAACCATCACTAACCGTATGCCAACAAAAATAGCAATTAAAAATAAGAGAGCAAGCCACCACCACTCTTTAATAACATAAGAAATGAAGAGTAAACGCTGTCCCGCCTCAGGCCATTGAGAAACAGGTTTAATCATTTTAAATTGATCAAAGACAGTCGCATCCAAATAAACAATCACGACACATGCAATCAATAAAACAAACAAAGGATAGGTAATGGCTGTAACAAAAGCACCCATCGCAATACCTTGTTGAGAAAGCATGTTAATGGCAGATTTTAAAGTTTGTGGTAACGCACCACCTGATTCACCTACGCGAACAATTTCTACAACGTTGAGAGAAAACCATTCTCGCATCCCTTCGGCTAATGGCTGCCCTTGACCTATTTTGTCTGCTAACGTCATTGCAACATCATGTTGTAATCCGGTTGTTGCCTTCGCCATCATTTCAATCGCACGATTAGCGGGGATACCATCATTAATCAGCGTGTATAAATCTTCTAGAAAAGCAAGTTGGGCTTTTTGACCAAAAAGCCAATGCTGAGCCATTTGGACTGCCTTCATCCAATAATCTTTTAATATATCTAAAAGTAATTCCATAGTAATTTTCTCTTAATTGCTGCAACTCAATGAATCTCACTAATCATCATCGTATTCACGTTCTCACATACGTCGTCCCGCGGCTTGTCCGTGCTCATGCTGTCGTCCCGCGGCTTGTCCGTGCTCATGCTGTCGTCCCGCGGCTTGTCCGTGCTCATGCTGTCGTCCCGCGGCTTGTCCGCGGGATCCAGAAAATATTAAACATACTTAAATATTCTCGCTTGTGTAGCAGGATTAATCGGTCCCACTACTTTCTCTGCATCAAATGGATCACAAACGCCTGATTCAATTAATGCAATAGCACGATCACGAAAATCTTGCCAACCATTCGATTTAAGATATTTCTCCCAGTTAAGCGTATCGCACTTTTGAATATATTGTCTGCCTTCCTCATCAACCCAAATGACTTCTGCCACAACAGTACGTCCACCCACACCTGAACGATTACATTTCGCACAGCCATTTCCGCGTGCTTTTGCTTTATCTAAAATTTCTTTTCCCAATACCGCTTCCCAGTCAGCCATAAAAGGATGATGTTTAACAGACGTGCGTAAAGGAACCGCGCAACCATCACAAACTCTTGCGACCAAACGTTGACAAACTAAACAACGTAAAACACTGCTATCACTTAACAAAACAGGAGAAACGCCCATATCCACCAAACGCATCACTATCGCTGTGGCACGATTGGTATGTACCGTCGTTAACACAAGGTGTCCTGTGATGGAGGCCCTCACCATCACATGTGCGGTATCTTCATCACGCATTTCACCTAAAATAATGACATCAGGATCCATCCGTAATGCTGCACGGCCCATCATCGCAAAACCACGATCTTCTTTTTCAGTATTCACAGGAACTTGCGTTGCTTCTTCCACCACTTTTTCTACGGGGTCTTCAATCGAATATAATTTTTGTGTTGACTCCACCATTTCCATACAAGAAGCCAAGGTTGTTGTTTTACCCGATCCTGTTGGCCCTGCGACAATGATGGCACCGAAAGGTAGTTTCATTGCCATTTTAATAATATCAATTTGTTCTTGTGTGTAACCAAGCTTATCTAACGTTTCATTGTGAGCTTCACCTGTGCCTAAGATACGCATCACCATATCAAAGCCGCCGTGCGCAGGTACACTAGCAAGACGTAAACGAATATCTCGTCCACGCATCTTTAACGGCATGGAAGCATCTTGTGGAACAAGCGGATTAAAGTGTGAAGTTGCATGATCTGTTTCTTTGTTAAATGCAACAGAAGCAATCTCACGTCCCAATTTTTCTGCCCATTCTGCATAAACGCGTAATTCGCCATGCTGACGCATACGAATTTTGGTATACGTTTCTCTCACTTGAATATGAATATCACTCACATTTTGTCGCACAGCTTCGAAAACTAATTCACGCAAATGTCGTTGTTGATCACTAAATGAGGTTGTCGTTTCGCCTTTATGTCTTTTTGTAACTTCTTCTTCTTCGCTGCTTGCATAGAGCAAATCCAATAACGATTCTGTTGCTGCATAAATTTGTCCTGGGTGGACACCTTTACTCAATAAAAGTGATTTACAATTTTGTACGGTACGTGAGGTAGGATCAGAAGCGAGAATCGTTCCACTTTTTAAAACAATAATGTTGCCTTGCTCTTTGCACCAAGCAAACATTTCTTCCATTACCCTATCTTTGGTATCAAAATCTGCAGGGGTAGAAACTACTCTAGTCTTTGTTGCGGCAGCATATTGATTACGGGAATCTTGATTTTTTTGCTGCCCATCTTTAGGAGGTACCATTACTTCAGCCATGTCGACCCCATTAATATTGTTTATTTATTAATCATGTCACATTAAAAAATAAAGTAAACACTATTATTCATTATATACCTCCAGGAAAAATTTTCGCTGATTTGTAAGGGTATTTTGGGGGTTATTTTGGGAAATGTAATGAATTATTTTTAATTATTCAATATGTTGAATCTATCTTCTACAAAGTAAAATTGTCAGAATACACCGTATCCGGTTTTGTTGTCCTGTGATTTGTAGAAAATATGAGTGAGTTTTTAAAACCGCTATAAACCCAATATTTACGAAGAAGATGCGCTAGAACTTGATGGAAAATGATACTTTATTTCTTTATCTTCTTTATTGACAATTTCCGTATTAGCATTATTAATTTGTGAAAATAAGCTAACTGTAGTAATGCTAGAGGTGGTATTGATACATGTATCTTGGTGTAATGCTTCTGTCTTCTCTCTATTTAGTTTCAGTTGTTTGACGACTTTTTCAAATTTTTCAACCAGCTTACGAGAGGATTGAATATCTCGTAATGTAAACTCTTCGTTTCCAGAAGGATCTCTAGATAAGCAACGGATTGTTTCGAAATCATAAACTACTTCATATAGAGAGACAGGAATATCGATATACTTTGATGTAATTGGATCGATAAATTTCTTAAATAATATTTCCTCTTCGTTGGTTAAATCAAGTTCCTGAATTTGGTATGATAATCTATTTTCTAAACCAAAACTTTCTAGGTAATCTTTAAAATGATTAGAGTAATCGTCGCTTCCAGTTGATAAATTATTATCGCTAGACTTGTCGGTATCCGTAGAATAATCCTCGGAAGAATCCTCTTTTTCTTTAATTTGTAATCGAGTTAATTCTTCGTAATCTCCCTCCAGCAATGTAATATATTGTCTATTATACATTTCAAAATTAAGAAAATTACAAGCCTTATAAAAACGACCAAAGCTTGTCTTCTCATCCAAAGACTGCACGATGAATTTCAACCGTATTTCATTCGGTTGTAATTCAGAATATTCATAAAATCGATGTTTTTTATTAAGCACTCTAATATCGGATGTATCAAGATTAAAAATTTCATACAATACTGTTTTAAATATAGTATCAGTATTTTCATGTGCACATATACGACTCCATTTGTCGTAATCTGTAATAGCGTATATACACTCCAGATTATCAAGTGACATTGCTAATGCATAAGCGGTTTGCTTATTGCTATTACGTGCTTGAAGTAACGAAAGGTAATCTGGGTTTTTAAATAAATGATGACGCTCATTTCCCAAATGATGTAAAGCATGCCAAGCGCGTAATAACAATGAACACATCATCGAATTATTATTTTCTACTGCCCAATGCAATACCGTATATTGTTTGTATTTATCTCGTAATATATCAGTAGAAAATGTGGTATAATTTTTCTTTCTGTAAAATAGTTTTCTACATTCTATGCTTAAATCTTTTTGTGAATGTCCCAATATATGAAATGATAAAAGCGATTTAACGATATAAGTTTGATTCTCTTTGACTGCTATCATAAGAACTTTACCAAGTTCAAATATAAAATTTTCTAAATTTTTATTATTTATATCATTAACTGGAATTTCGTTAGCATAGTCTAAAAGAACACTGGCGCAATTCCATGCTGATTTATTTGCGGCAAGTATCAATCCAGTTATAATTTTTTCAAACTTAATATCAGATAATTCATGTAGAAATTGTTTAAGTTGTGCGCCATTATTTTCTTTGATGAAATCATTAAAATCCGGCATTTTTAATTCTCTTTAAATAACAAACTGTTTATTCAATTTCTTATCCGAGATTCGCATTTTAAGGTAAGTTCGCGAAAAAACGTACTATTTTTCTGCGAAAAAATTTTGATTAAGACATTGCTTAAGTGTAAAAGGACAATTTTTTGGAAAAATATCCTCATCTAATCCTGTTTCACTCAAAGCAATATAACAAGCATCTTCATATGCTTCGCTAATGCGTTTTTCAAGCTCATTTTTTAAACTCGGACTTTCCTCAATTAATCTGTTTAAACGTAATCGTTGTTCTTTGATTGTATACTTCCAACTATTACTTCTTCTTGCTGATTGAAATTTCCATTTAAGTAAATGTGCTATTAAAACAGCTAATCGATTAATGAGTTCTCTTTTTTCACTTTTTCCCATGCTCTCAATTTCCTCAGCAATATGTTCAATATCTACTTCTGATAATTTTCCTTCTCGTAAAAGTTGAGCATTATGTATTGCCCAAGCATAAAAATCTCGCTCATATTCTTTTTGAATGTTCTTAGTCATCGCTAAGTCTCCATCACCATTTTATACATCTAAATTAATCACGGTAAGCGCATTGGATTCAATGAATTGACGTCGCGGCTCCACTTCATCACCCATGAGCGTCGTAAAAATTTGATCAGCAGCAACAGCATCTTCTACTTTGACTTGCAATAAGATACGTGTGCTAGGATCCATTGTCGTTTCCCATAATTGATCGGGATTCATTTCACCTAACCCTTTATAACGTTGAATAGTCTGGCCTTTTTTTGCTTCAGCAATTAACCAATCCATTGCTTTTGCAAAAGAGTAGATGACATGTTTCTTTTCATCACGCAGGACATGAGCGCCTGGCTTAATCAGCGCATTCAAACGCTGGCCCAAATCAGACAACTTTCGATAGTCTTGGGATAAAAATAAATCTTTATTAATCAATATATTACTCTTGACGCCGTGACTGGTTACCTGAATGCTAGGCAACCACCAATGCCGCTCTGCATCTTTAATTAATTCGATCTCATAATACGATGTTGCATGAGGCTCAGCATTGAGTTTACTTTGCAAGGCTTTCATTCGCTTTTCCATTGCTTCGCGTTCAACCAAACAAGTTTCATTGATCACTGGGGCGTACATCAATCCTTCGAGGACATCTTTGGGATACCGTTTCGCCAGTCTCAGAATCAAATGCATTGCAGTATAATACTCAGCCGCAAGTTGACTCAGTTGTTCCCCACTTAAACTCGTTCCATCACCCAGATGAAGCACGGCACCATCTAATGCTGATTGAATTAAAAGAGCTTCTAATTCTCGCTCATCTTTCACATATCGTTCTTGTTTATTCTTTTTGATTTTAAATAATGGTGGCTGAGCGATATAAATATATCCTTTTTCAATCAATTCTGGCATTTGACGATAAAAAAAGGTAAGTAATAAAGTACGAATGTGCGAACCATCCACGTCAGCGTCTGTCATTAAAATCACGCTATGATAACGCACTTTATCTGGCGAATATTCTTCTCTTCCAATGCCGCAGCCTAATGCTGTAATTAAGGTCGCCACTTCAACAGATCCTAACATCTTATCGAATCTTGCCTTCTCTACATTCAAAATTTTACCTTTTAACGGTAATATGGCTTGTGATTTTCTATCTCTCGCTTGTTTTGCAGATCCACCTGCCGAATCCCCCTCTACAATAAACAATTCAGACTTACTGGGATCTTCTTCCTGACAATCTGCCAATTTTCCAGGTAAACCCGCCACATCTAATGCACTCTTACGTCTTGTTAATTCTCTTGCTTTGCGCGCTGCTTCCCTCGCACGGGCAGCATCAATAATTTTTGAGACAATACTTTTTGCATCTTGTGGATTTTCAAGCAAATAAGAGAGAAATTTTTCATTCATTAATGATTCAACAACCGCTTTTATTTCTGACGACACTAATTTATCTTTCGTTTGCGAAGAAAATTTCGGATCTGGCATTTTGACTGAAAGCACGGCAGTTAAGCCTTCACGTAAATCATCTCCTGATGTTGCTACTTTTTCTTTCTTAGCAAATCCTTCTTTTTCAATATAATTATTCAATACTCTCGTTAATGCACTACGAAAACCTGCGACATGCGTGCCACCATCTCGCTGTGGAATATTATTCGTATAACAAAAGAGCTTTTCTTGATAGGTATCATTCCATTGCAATGAAACTTCTACCGTTACACGATCTTTTTCAGCAATAAAATAAAAAATTTTGCTATGAATGGGTGTTTTATTACGGTTAAGGTCTTCGACAAAACCCTTTAATCCGCCATGATATTCAAACGCATCATTTGTACCTGTACGTTCATCCGTTAAAAAAATACGAATAGAGGTATTTAAAAAAGCTAACTCACGTAATCTTCTTGCTAAAATATCATAATTAAATTGAATGTTTTTGAAAATTTCCGCGCTAGGTTTAAACCGAATTTCTGTTCCTCTTTCTTTTGTTTCACCAACAGGTGCTAATGGCGCCGATGGCGTACCTAAATGATATATTTGCTCATAAACTTTTTCATTTATGCGAACAATTAAATGTAATTCTTCTGATAATGCGTTTACAACAGAAACGCCAACGCCATGCAATCCGCCTGAAATTTTATAGGATTCATTATCAAATTTACCGCCAGAATGTAGCACGGTCATGATCACTTCTGCTGCAGAACGTCCTTCTTCAGGATGAATATCAACAGGAATACCCCGACCATTATCTTTAACAGTCACCGATTCATCTGTATGAATAGTAACCCAAATTGTGTTACAAAAACCGGCTAATGCTTCATCAATTGAGTTATCCACTAACTCAAAAACCATGTGATGCAGACCCGTCCCATCTTCTGTATCACCAATATACATTCCAGGTCGTTTGCGTACCGCATCTAGGCCTTTTAATACTTTAATTTTAGATGAGTCATAGGTTTCCACTCTATTCATACTCACTTCTACTCCTATTCGCATGGTTCTATAAAACCATGTTCCACGTGAAACATCTTCAATGAAATGTTGATCATGCCCGCTATCTTTTGAATAACATCTTGTTCAATTGCGGTGATAAACATTTGCGTTGGTTGTTGAGATAATAGCGTAATTAATTTGCGACATCCCTCACTATCCAACTCTGATGGCAAGTCATCAATTAAATAAATTAACCGATTATTTGCCTTCATTTTCAATAACATTCCTTGTGCGACTATCATAGCACAAATAAGCAATTTTAGCTGTCCTCTAGAGAGAAAATGTTTCACGGGTAAAGTTTCTATTGTCACGAGTAAATCAGCCCTATGCGGCCCATAAAGCGTGTATCCTGCTCGCCATTCTTCAGCAAAATGTTTATTCAAGATATTCTCATAGGTATCTGATTCATCCCATCCCGGTTGATATTCTAAATTTAAAGAACTTAGTCCCAATAATTCATGAGCAGCTTTTTCAACAAATGGTATCAATTCTTTAATATAATCTCGTCTGAGAGCATCTAATTCTGTCCCAATTTTAACTAGTTCATTTGTCCACACATCAATTTCATTTTTTGCGTGTTTATCACGCAATAAAGTATTTCTTTGTTTAAGTACACGATCAAACTGTCGCCATAGGAGCAAAAAGTGATGCGTCTGATAAAATAATCCCCAATCTAAATATTTACGTCTAAAACTCGGGCCTAATTCAAATAATTGATGAGATTGTGAGTTAATCATGCGAAGAGGTAATAATGATGCAATTTCGGCAATTGTTGGCATATCATTTTCTGCCATACGCAAACGCAAGGCACCTTGCATATGACGCTCTACCCCAACGGGAATATAATAACCATCTGAATTTTCAATTTGAGCAAAAAGAGAGAATTTATCGGCTTGATGTCGAATTAAGCATGAAGATTGTGCAGTACGAAAAGACCTGCCCAAGCCTAAATAATGAATAGATTCTAGTAAACTGGTCTTACCGCTGCCATTTTTCCCACAAATTAAGTTCAATCCAGATAATGGGTTGAATGTAGCAGTTGATATATTCCTAAAATCAGTAATTTGTAATGTTGTTAGCGACATGCCAATTTAGTCCCGCTAAAGTGATAGATATTAAGTGATATAAGTAACATGAATAATATCAGTAATATCAGTAATATTGAGTATCTATTTCAGCGAATACCATGAGCCAATGTCTTTGTCTATCTTTAGGTTAGTGTTGTGTTAAAAAATTCGTGAAAAATTCATAAGAAATTTATTGTAGGGTGGGATGATGATAGAAATTTCATGAAAAATTCTTTGTAGGGTGGGATGGTGATGGCCATTTTCAAAAATGGAAGCGCTAGCAAGGACCAATACACATCAAGACGGCCCGTGTAACGGTACAATTTGTACATAAAAAGTTCAATAATAGTAACTTCGATTAAACAACAGTGATACGGGCCTTCTACTCTTCGGCATGGCTAAGCTTCCATTTTTGAAAATGCCATCACCACCCCACCTGGCAAGCACCGTTGTTTACGAACCCAAAAGCTTAAAGCTTGATTTATCTATTATTTTTGTAAAATTGCGAAGACCTAAAGTGTCCTCTTACGAAACAATAAAACCCCGTCATTGCGAGGAAATAAACGCCTCGTCGTTGTGAAGAAATAAGCGCCCTGTCGTTGCGAGGAGCATGCGCAGCATGCGACGAAGCAATCCATGTGAAGGAGAGGGGGGGGCAGGTGTTATTTGGATTGCTTCGTCGTATGCTACGCATGCTCCTCACAACGACAGGATTTCAGTTTTCTTACCACGATGAGGCTTTATTTCCCTCTGCACAGGACAAAAATTTATTTCCTTACACTCAACTTTGGCTATTTTCTAACCAATTTATTTAAGTTTCCCTTAAGCTGTCTCTGCCAAAATAACAACCCATATTAATATAAGATAAAATGAGGTGTGACCATGACCGTGACTCGATTCGAGCTAGAACTTCTTCCCGATACGTTACTATTTGAAATTATAAATTATCTTTCTCCTGCTGATGCTGCATTTTTGATAATGGCCTGTAAAGCAACTTTTCAGCAAGCCAGAAACCTCGATAACGAAGGATTTTTTGCTCCAAACTTCGATAAAGATGACATCGATTTAATAAAAAGCAAGTCGTCATTTTCATTTTTTAATTCACATATTTTTATCATGCAAAAAAACCTAAAACAAGCCGGTTTATGTATTCTAAAAGGGAAAAAAGATGAGGCATTAGAATTGATTAGTTGGGATCCAGGATTATTACTTCACGTGATTCCAACCATCACATTAAAAAAATATCCGGGCCATATCGGCGAAACACAGATAAACCGCACCTTATATCAACTGGCTTTAGGCACTTATGATGATGAGTTATATGAAGCAATTGGTAAGCAGATTGAGTCGTTGTATGGACATAAAGTCAAAGCAGAACAATTTAGTGCAAGATTCCCTGAAGGTTTTATGGGCAAAAAAACTTATCGATTTTTATTTGCTTCGCTCATCAAAACGATGGCAGCAGACCTTACCATAGATTTCATTAATGATGAAAATATAATGAATGATGTAACAAGAGAAGCGCTAGAAGATTTAGAAAAAGACTTGGAAGGCGAGCATTTTGACATACAAATCATCACCGATTTTATAGATGCCTATGAATGTGGTTTTGACGAATTCAAGAATGACAATCAGCGCAACTTATATTGGCGATGTGGGTTTGGCAAGCTGGAAAGTTTCATGTCATATTTTGTTATGATGGCATTGAATGAGCAGAAAGATTTTTTTGGTGTTATGAAGGGTGAAAATAAGATCACTCGTTCGACGAGATTAAGCAATGGCGTCGAGTTTTTTAATCAGGAGTTGGGTATTTCACATTATACATTGGCCGGGGGGGCTAGCGGCGGCCGACTGATGAGTGCGATGCCGGTTGACGTAGTTAGACGGCAGCTGGCGTCGTCGTCGTGGCCGTCGTCGTGGCGGCGCATAGAGAATTTTGTATTTCGTGCACAGAAAAACTTGTACGATTTAAGCAGCAATTGCAACAACCAACACACCCTTACTACTCGGAAGTAAATCATCTCAGGAAAGGGTCAAGGTATCGGATTTTTTAATATGCATGATTAACAAGCCGGCGGCATAATTGGCCAAAGTCGAGTTACAACAACCATAGTTAATTGTTTAATAAAAAGATAATCTCTAGCTCTGGCTTTTCCCATCACTCCACACGGAAGAACGCAGGGACAGGTGGATTTAATCTTTTAAAAAAATAAGTCACCGTCATGTCGAAGTTAGAAGGCCCGCATCACTGCTGCTTAATCGAAGTTACTATCCATGAATTTTCTCTGCACAAATTGTACCGTTACACGGGCCGTCTTGCTGCGTATCAAACCTCTCTACGAGACTTATTTTTTTACAAAGATTAATCCACCTGGGCCCGTTCTCGATTTTTTTTAATCCACCTGGGCCCGTTCTCAAACTCAAATCAACATCGGCATCACAACGTACAAACTTTGATCATCCTCCGCTGATTCTATGAGCACACCCTCGCTTGGCCCCGTAAACACGCAACGAATTGTTTTTGCTGTAATGGCCGAGATAGCATCGAGAAGATAAGCGACGTTAAAGCCTATTTCGATACTTTTACCGGCATATTCCAAGGAGATCGCCTCATCCGCCTGTTCTTGGCTTTCATTATTCGCCGTGATTCTCAGCTTATCCACTTCCAACTGAAATCGTATGCCACGAAATTTATCCGTCAATAAAATAGAGGCACGAGTAAGCGCTTGTTTAATGACTTCACGATCTCCAACCGCTACAGCATTACCCTTAGGAATTAAACGGTTATAGTCTGGATATTGAGCATTAATTAATTTAGAAGTAAAAATATATTCAGGCGTTGAAACGCGAAAACGACTTTCTCCTATTTGCACAGTAATGTCATTTTCTCTTTCATCACTAAACAAACGGATCAATTCCAAAACACTTTTACGCGGCAGGATCACTTTTGCTTCAATATCACCAATATTTTCATCTTGAATCATCGTCAAAGCTAATCGATGACCATCCGTCGCAACACACTTAATTGCATGCTGCCGAATATCGAGTAATACGCCATTAAGATAATGACGCACATCTTGCTGTCCCATAGCAAAATACGTTTTAGCGAATAAATTCTTTAAATGGGATTGCTTTACACAAAACTGAGAAGAATAAGCCCCCTCTTCCAAACTAGGAAAATCTTGAGGCGGCAGCGTATTTAACATGAAACAACTTTCACCTGCTCGTACGACTAAATAATTATTTTCTAAAGTTAGTCTAACTGTTTCACCTGTTGATAATCGACAAGCATCAAATAATTTTCGTGCACAAACGGTAATCATTCCTTCACTCAAGATCGAATCAATTTCTACAAAACCAACCAATTCAACTTCCATATCTGTACCAAATAAATATAATTTTTTATTTTTGATACTGAGCAATACATTAGAAAGAATAGGTAAGGTTTGTTTTTTTTCTGCAATACTACTAATCACTTGCAATGGTTTTAAAAGTGTTTCACGCTGAATGATAATATCCATAGAAGTCGCTCTCTAATGTTAGGTGATTCTCAATTTTTTTAACGGGCTCGGCCCCGAGGGTTGGGTATCCCACCGTATTCGTATGACAACATTTCTATGTCGTCAATATTCTCAACAAATTCGTATAATCTTCTTCAATATCTGCATCAGATTGTCTTAATTCCACGATCATCCGACAAGCATGTAAAACAGTAGTATGATCACGTCCGCCAAAAGCATCACCAATTTCAGGCAAACTATGATTCGTTAATTCTTTCGCTAATGCCATTGCAGTTTGTCTTGGTCTTGCCACAGACCGATTACGACGTTTAGATAATAAATCAGCCACTTTAATTTTGTAATATTCCGCAACAGTGCGTTGAATATTATCAATCGTCACTAATTTATCTTGTAATGCCAACAAATCACGCAATGCTTCTTTCACAAAATCAAGTGTAATCGCTTTGCCTGTAAAATGTGCGTTCGCAATAATGCGTTTTAATGCGCCTTCTAATTCACGCACATTAGAACGAATACGTTTCGCCACAAAAAATGCCACCTCATAGGGCAAATGAATATTCGATAATTCTGCTTTACTCATCAAAATAGCAACGCGCGTTTCTAGTTCCGGCGGTTCGACAGCCACCGTCAAGCCCCAACCAAATCGAGATTTCAAACGTTCTTCCACACCATTAATTTCTTTAGGATATCGATCACAAGTCAATATCACTTGTTGCTGACTTTCTAACAATGCATTAAATGTATGAAAAAATTCTTCTTGTGTTCTATCTTTGCCAGCGAAAAATTGAATATCATCAATTAAAAGCGCGTCTACACTGCGATAATATCGTTTAAATTCATTCATTGAATTAGTTTGTAATGCTTTGACCATATCAGCCACAAACCGTTCTGAATGCAAATAAAGTACGCGAGCCTGAGGATTATCACTAATAATTTGATTACCAATAGCATGCATTAAATGTGTTTTACCTAAACCAACACCGCCATATAAAAATAAAGGATTATAAGCGACAGCAGGATGGCCCGCGACTTGTAAACACGCTGCTTTTGCTAATTGGTTTGATTTACCTTCTACAAAATTATCAAAAGTAAAATTAATATTTAAATGACTTTGATAAGGTTTATTTTCTACCGATGACGCCGTGGCATTCATTGTCCTTGTTTGACTCAAAGAAGAAGATTGTTGTACAACACTTACACTCGACTTAGACGAATCAACTTCTGCGCGCTTACTACCAATTTCTAAAGAAACAGGCGGTGGCTCTTGCTCACTAAATTGCATCACCAATTCATTGATGCGTGTCAAAAAACGTTCTGCAATCCAATCCAATACAAAACGATTTGGCGCGAGCAACACCAATTTGCCGTTTTTATGTTCAGCCTGTAGTGGTCTAATCCACGTATTAAATTGTTGAGAGGGAAATTCACTCTCAAGAGAATTTAAGCATTTATCCCAGAGTGATGCATCCACTTGTGCTAGTTCTCCAATCATATTATTCTCACCCAAGATAATTTCTCAGGGAACCCTATGTCCAATTCAAAAAAACCGTTGATACTGGTTGATGGCTCATCTTATCTCTATCGCGCTTTCCACGCATTGCCCGCGTTAGTCAATTCAAAAGGGTTTCCCACTGGCGCAATTTACGGCATGATCAACATGCTAAAACGGCTCATGACAGAGTATCAGCCTGAATACATGGCAGTGATTTTTGATGCAAAGGGAAAAACATTTCGCGATGACATCTATCCTGACTATAAAGCAACGCGTAAAGAAATGCCACACGAACTTGTGCAACAAATCGAGCCTATTCACAACATCATTCATGCACTCGGATTACCCTTAGTCATGATTGAAGGCGTTGAAGCTGATGATGTCATCGGCACACTTTCTGCAGAAGCAGA